>JBOGYZ010000080.1:0-8057 GCA_050697015.1 Solirubrobacterales bacterium | reverse complement strand
GTCGACGCGCTCGTCGGTCAGGTAGTCCGGACCGGCCGCGGTGGTGGTCATACCGCGGCCACCGGGGTCGCGTCGCCGAGCAGTTGGTCCGCCGCCCGCTTGGCCGTCACGGCGCAGGCCTGGGTGCCGCCGTCGGCGTAGTCCCGGACCGCATCACCGACGTGGAGAAGATTGACCAGGGGCGTCTCGGCCGGCATCTCGTAGCCGCTCGCGGCACGCTGCCCGGGCCATCCGTCGCGCATCACCCGAGCATCGAGGATTTGCGCGTCATCCATGCCGGGCAGGAGCCCGCGGAGCTCCTCGATCGATGCCGCCAGCTCGGCTTCGGAGTCGAAGTCCCCGATCGCCGGCCGCGGCACCGCGTAGACCACCGTGAGGTGCCATCCCTCCGGAGCGAGCTCGGGACAGGTGACCGTCAGGGTCCCCGCGTTGCAGACGCGCTCGGTCTCCGAGAACAGCACCAGGCCCGGCGCGTCGAGAAGTGGCTCGCGGCTGGCGACGTGGATGATGATGTTGGCCGCGGGCCGGGCGCCGGCGCGGATCTGCTCGAGGTACTCGGACGGCAGGGACTCGTCCCCACAGAGACCGATCGTCGCCACCGGCCCGATGTCGGAGACGACCGCGTCGCAGCGGACCTCGATCTCGGAGCCGTCCCGCCGGATCGTCGCTCCCGTCACCCGGTCGCCCTCGACCTCCAGCGACAACGCCTCGCTGTCGAGCCAGATCTCCGCCCCTTCGCGCGCGGCGGCCTCGGCGAATCCGGCGGCGACACCGATCGTGCCGTCGGGGTGAAAGCCGAAGCGCCGGAACGCTCCCTTCTGCATGAAGTAGGTGAGGAACGCGCGGGCGGGGATCTCGTCGGCGTTGACGGCAAAGACCGCGGCGGAGAGGTTGCGGAACAGCCGGTGGACCGTCTTGTTGGAGGTCGTGCGTCCGAGCCAGGCCTCCAGCGTCAGCTGCTCCTCCGGCAGCTCGCCCTTGCGCGCGCTGCCGAGGCTGGTCAGCAGCTTGGCCCCGCGCTTGGTCATCTGGTTGAGCAAGAGCGCCCATCCCCCGCCGGACGGGTTCACGAGCTTTCCCTTGATGCTGAAGACGTTGGCCGGATCGGGGAAGCGGAGACCGAGATCGACGCCCAGCTCCTTCGCGGTCTCCTCCATCGTCCCGCCGACCTCGATCGCGACCGCGCCGGTATTCAGCTTGAAGCCGTCCTTCTCATACGTGGACGCACGGCCGCCGACGCGCTCGGCGCGCTCGACGAGCAACGTCCGCCGACCGCCGGCCGCCAGCCGCGCGGCCGCACACAGTCCTCCGATCCCCGCCCCGACGACGAGCACGTCGAACCGATGCTCGCTCTCCATGGACCCGCTCCTCACTGTTGAACAGTACGTGCGGACACAGTGTACAGGATGTCGTGGCAAATCGGACGTAGTGTCCGATCATTATGTATGATCGGGCGATGAGCACCGCCATCCGCCCCGATCATTCGGCCCGTATCCGCCATCCCGCCTTCACCGACGAGCACGAAATGCTGCGCGAATCGATTCGCGCCTTCGTCGCCAAGGAGATCGCTCCCGAGGTCGAGGCCTGGGAGCGCGACACCTTCCCGAACGAGATCGTCAGCCGGATGGGAGAACTCGGTTTCCTCGGCCTCTCGATCCCCGAGGAGTACGGCGGTCAGGGCGGCGACTACTTCGCCAACCTGGTGCTGGCCGAGGAGCTCGCCCAAGGGGGCAGCGGCGGCCTCCTGATGGGGCTTTCGGTGCACACCGACATGGTCATCCCGCCGCTGCTCGAGTTCGGCACCGAGGAACAGAAAGAGCGCTGGATCCCGGCGGGCGTCAGCGGCGAGATGGTCTTCTGCCTCGGCCTCACCGAGCCCGATGCCGGCTCCGATGTCGCCGGGATCAGGACCCGCGCCGTGCCCGATGGCGACGGCTGGGTGATCCAGGGGTCGAAGACCTACATCACCAACGGCCATCGCGCGGGCATGATGATGCTGCTCGCGAAGACCGATCCGGATGCCGGTCACGACGGGTTCAGCGTCTTCCTGGTCCCGATGGACGCGCCCGGCGTGATCCGGGAGAAGAAGCTGTCGAAGATGGGCATGCACGCCTCCGACACCGCCCTGATCGCCTTCGAAGACGTGCACGTCGGCCCGGAGGCGTTGCTCGGCGAGGTCGGACGCGGCTTCTACGTGATCATGTGGGAGCTGCAGGCCGAGCGCCTGATCGGCGCCGCGGGCTGCCTGGCCTACGCGCAGTACGCCTTCGATCGCACGCTGCGCTACGCGGACGAGCGGCAGGCCTTCGGCCGGTCGATCTCGAATTTCCAGGCGATCCGTCACAAGATCGCCGCGATGGCGGTCGAGCTGGAAGCGACGCGCCAGCTCATCTACGCGACCGCCCAGGCCTACGCCGACGGCGCCTATCCGGTGCGCGAGATCTCGATGGCCAAGCTGAAGGCGGCGCAGGTCGGGCACTGGGTCGCCGACACCTGCGTGCAGATACATGGCGGAGCCGGGTACATGACCGAGCACCACGTCGAGCGGGTCGCCCGCGACCTGCGGCTCTATCGGATCGGTGCCGGCGCCGACGAGATCCTGCTGGACGTGATCGGGAAGTCGCTCACGAGCTGACCGCGAGGGTCGAACGGAGCGTCCAGACGCTATGAAGTGCCGCCACCTACACTGAACTAATGGCATCAGTGACCCGCAAGACCCAGTCCAGCCGCGTCGAGAGGCGGCAGGAACTGCTGGAACAGCTGCTCGGCGTGGTCGAGGGTTTGTTCGCCGACGGTGAAACCTTCACCGAGTTGAGCGTCGAGCGACTGGTCTCCGAGGCCGGCATCTCGCGTTCCACCTTCTACGTCTACTTCGAGGACAAGGGCGAGCTGCTGAACGCCTGGCTCGAGCAGATCATCGACGAGGTCGCCGAGTCGACCGGACCCTGGTATGGCCTGACGGCGGAGGCGACGCGCGACGACCTCCGCGTCGCGCTGGCCCAGCTGATCGAGAGCTACCAGCCCCACACCCAGCTGATGGCCGCCGTCCTCGACGCGACCACCTACGACCCATCGGTGCGCGCGGGGGTGGAGCAGATCATGCGCCGCAACGTCGCCGGACTGCGGCATCACATCTGCGCCGGCCAGAGGGACGGCTTCATCGACCCGGCGTTGCCGGCGAAGGAGACCGCCGAGTGGCTGACCTGGATGGCCGAGCGCGGCTTCCACCAGCTGATCCGCACCGCTGTGGAGCGCGAGCTCGAGCTCCTCACCGACTCCTACACCGACATCGTCTGGAGCACCCTCTACGCCCCGGTCCTCGATGGCGGCGAGGCCGGATCGGTCGCGCCTCGCAAGAACGCGCTGCCACGGCGATAGGGCGAAAGCTCGACCGGTAGCGAACGGGCGCCGCGGCGCCAACGCTCGGCGACCTCGTCGACGATCCGGCTGCGTTCGGTCTCGTCGAGCGCGCCGAGGGCGGCCTCGTCCAGCTCGACGACGACGCGGCCGGCGCGCACGCGGCAGCGCACCGCCTCGGGCTCCAGCCGGCGCGTCAGGTCCCGCTCGACTTCGTTGACGATCCGCAGCGATCGCGGTTCGATCGCCAGGCCGGTCTCGATCCGGCTCGCCAGGCAGGGGGCGGCGGGAAGCTCGGCGATGTCCTCGAGACCAAGAGCCCGCGCCAATCCGCGCACCTCGTCCTTGTCGATGCCCGCCTCGACGTAGGGGTGACGAACACCCTGGGTGGCCGCGGCCTTCAGCCCCGGCCGATAGTCACCGAGATCGTCGGCATTCGTCCCCGACACGATCTGCGAGTCGGTCGACGCCGCGATCGTCGCATAGAGGTTGGACTTGCAGTAGAAGCATCGGTCGACCGGGTTGCGCAGGTAGTCGCGGTCGCGAAACTCTTCGGCGTCGACGATCCGGAGGTCCCACCCTTCCTCGGCGGCGCGGCGCTTGACCCGCAGCGTGGCCTCGGGAGGCACGGCAGGAGAGACCGCATGGAACATCGTCGCGCGGACCTCGGGGTCGCGCGCCGCGACCACGGCGAGCGTCATGCTGTCGACGCCGCCCGACACCGCGACGGCGACGTCCGCGAGACCGCGAAGGACGGCGGTCAGCTCAGCTCGACCCATCGTCGCCTCCGCCCGCCTGGAGCACCCGGATCGCCGCGCAAGCCGCGCCGAAGCCGTTGTCGATGTTGACCGTGAGGAGCCCGGGGGCGCAACTTGCCAGCAAGCTCCGAAGGGCGGCCTGGCCACCGTCGGCGACGCCGTAGCCGACCGAGGTCGGAACCGCGATGACGACGCTCGGCACGAGTCCCGCGAGCACGGTCGGCAGGGCCGCATCCATGCCCGCCACGGCGATCAGGACCGGCAGCGCCGCCAGCTCCTCGACCCGGCGCTGGAGCCGCCAGAGGCCGGCGACGCCGACGTCGTAGACCTCGAGTGCACCGCGGCCGTGGAAGCGAAGCGTGCGCACCGCCTCGCGCGCGACGCCGACGTCGGAGGTCCCGCCGGTGACGACCCCGACCTCAACCTTGGCGCCGATCGGCGCCGGCGCGCCGAAGTACGCGGTGCAGGAGGAGGACTCGTAGTCCAGCCTGTCGCGGAGGGCCGGCGGCAGCCCGACGTACTGCTCCTCACCGAGCCGGGTCAGCAACAGCCGTAGGTCCAGATCGTCCGCCTGCCGCAGAACGGCCACCAGCTGCTCGACGCTCTTCGGCCCTGCCAGGACCGCCTCGCCGAAGCCGATGCGCTCGGCCCGCGTGCCGTCGAGCTGCACCTCGTCGCGCCGGGTCCCGGCGAGGTCAACGGTCATCGGTCGTGCCGCTGCCGCGGCTGCCGCCGTCGTCGATCACGGAAAGGCGCAGGTCGAGAAGCGGCGCGTCGACGATCGGCCTGCCGACGTCGACGACGTCGAGGTCGAGTCGCCGCAGCGCGTCGATGTCTTCCAGCCGCACGCCGCCACCGAAGGCGAGCTCGACCCGATCTCGCAGCCCGGCCTTGCGCAGTGCGCTCGCCGCATCCGAGACATCGGCGTGGCGCCCGGTGTCGACGAAGACGATGTCGGCACCCCCCCGCGCGGCGACGACGGCCATCGTCGGATCCTCGATCTGGATCACCCGGCGGTGGTCATCCAGCTCGGCGACTGCCGCCATCGTCCGCTCCGGTCCGCCGAGCATCGCGACGAAGTTCTTGTCGAGATAGACGAACGGCGGCGTCGTGATGCGCGGCTCGACCCCGCCGACGGCGATCGCCCCCCGCAACATCTCCTTCTGCGAAAAGGGAAGCTTCTTCCAGGCGCCCGAGACGATCCGCAGCTCGCTCCCCGCCCTCGCGACGAAGCGACTCGCCGCCGTCGCGATGCCGGAGGGCTTGGCCAGTAGCCCGATCAACCGCTCCTCGGCCAGGGCGATCTGCCTCGCCGTTCCGCGCAGGCTCAGGATCTCCTCGCCGGCGGCCACCGAGGCGCCGTCGTCGATCCGAAGGGTGACAGAGAGGCCGAGCTCCTCCGCCGTGGCCACCGCGGTACCGACCGGGGTCACGATGCCCGCATCGGCGGCGGTGAGGGACGCGGTGAACAGCCGATCGGCGATCGAGGCGAAGATCGCCGCGCGGGGGTCTCCGGCGACCACCGTCATCGCCGACTCTCCATATCGATCGAATTCACACAGAAATTATAACAGCCCTATTATTTATTCATGGGCCGGCTTCTCTATCTCGATTGCGTCGGCGGCGCGGCCGGCGACATGCTGCTCGCCGCGCTGATCGATGCGGGGGCACCGCTGACGGCGATCGAGGCGGGGCTCCCTACCGTCGACGGCCTCGGCCTCGAGATCGAACGCGTCGCTCGCTGCGGGGTCGACGCGGCGCTGCTGACGGTGACGGCGCCGGAGCAACACGCCCATCGGCGACTTCGCGACGTCCGCCTCCTGATCGACGCGGCAGACATGCCGGCGCGCGCCCGCTCGCGAGCCCACTCCGCCTTCGAGCTGCTTGCCCGCGCCGAGGGTGCCGTGCACGGCGAGCCTGCCGCGGAGGTGACCTTCCACGAGGTCGGGGCGCTCGACGCCGTCGCCGACGTCTGTGGCGTCGCGCTGGCGCTCGAGGCGCTCGACGTCGACGAAGTGGTCGCCTCCCCCCTGCCCCTTGGGCACGGGACGACGCTCGGCGCCCACGGGGTGCTCCCGCTGCCGGCCCCGGCGACGCTGGAGCTGCTGCGGGACGCCCCGGTCTACGGGGTCGGGCGCGCGGGAGAGACGGTGACGCCGACCGGTGCCGCTCTCGTCGCCTCGCTCGCCACCCACTTCGGACCGCTGCCTGCGATGCGGATCGCCGCAGTCGGCACGGGCGCCGGACAGCGCGATCCCGACGATGTCCCGAACGTGGTCCGCGCCCTGATCGGCGAGCGCAGCGGCGGACCGGCAGCCGGGGCCGCATCCCTGATCGAGAGCAATCTCGACGACCTGCTGCCGGAGCTCGTGCCCGACGCCGCGGCCGCCTGCGTCGCCGCGGGCGCCCTCGATGTCTGGACGGTGCCGGCGACGATGAAACAGGGACGGCCCGGCTTCGTGCTCTCGGCGATCGCCCGGCCCGACGACGAGGACGCTGTGGCGAAGGCGATGCTCCGACACACCTCGGCCCTGGGCGTGCGGATCACGCGAGCCCATCATCGGCTCGAGCTCGAACGCTCCTGGGAGGAGGTCGAGGTATGGGGACAGACGGTCCGGATCAAGCTAGGGATCCTCGACGGAACCGTCGTCCATGCCGCGCCCGAGCACCGCGACTGCGTTCGCGCGGCGGCGGCCACGGGCCGCACCGTGCAGGCTGTCTGGGCCGCCGCTCTCGGCGCCGGGCAGGGAGCCTCGGCGGCGTTCAGCGAGCGCTGAGCGCGGGATCGACGGCCCAGGCGTCGAGCAGCTCGGCCGCCGAGGCCGGCCGCGGTCGTGCCCCGCCAGGGGTCCGGCTGAAGCGAGGGGCAGCCTGCGGCTGGACGACCCCATCGAGTTCGACAAAGGTCCCGCGGGCGACGTTGTGCTCGTGTTCCGGTGCCGCGGCCATCGACTGCACGACGGTCGCGCAGGCCTCCTCGCCTTCGAGGCGCGCCTGCCAATCAGCCGCCGTGCGGGTCGCGAAGACTGCGGCGAAGCGCTGCTTGAGCTCGGGCCAGAGCTCGCGGTCCCACTGTGGAGCGTCGGCGGCGTCGACCTCGATCAGCTCGAGCAGCCGTGCGTAGAACTGCGGCTCGACCGCACCGACGGCGACGTGGCAGCCGTCGGCCGTTGCGTAGGTCTCATAGAAGTGTGCACCGGAGTCGAGCACGTTGGTGCCGGGCTCGGCCGACCACATGCCGCTCGCCCGCAGACCGTGGATCAAGGCGGGCAACAGGGCGGCGCCGTCGACCATCGAGGCGTCGATCACCTGGCCGACGCCCGAGCGCTGCGCCTCCCAGACGCCGCACACAACGCCGAAGGCGAGCAACATGCCGCCGCCACCGTAGTCGCCGACAAGATTCAGCGGCGCGAGCGGTCGCTCGCCCGCACGTGCCATCGCGCTGAGGGTGCCGGCCACCGAGATGTAGTTGATGTCGTGCCCGGCCACCTGGGTCATCGGCCCGTCCTGTCCGTAGCCGGTCATCCGCCCGTAGACGAGCCGCGGATTGCGCGCCACGACCACATCAGGGCCGAGACCGAGGCGCTCCATCACCCCCGGTCGGAAACCCTCCAGCAGCACGTCGACGCGCTCTGCAAGCCCGAGGACCCTCTCGACGCCGTCGGCGTCGCCGAGGTCGAGGTCGATCGCCGGTCGCCCGCGCAGGGTGACGTCGAAGCGGTTCTCGATAAGCGACTCGTTGTCCGGGCGCTCGATCCGCAAGACCTCTGCGCCCATGTCGGCGAGCATCATCGCGGCGAACGGGCCGGGTCCGATGCTGGCGATCTCGACGACCCTCAGGCCGGCGAGCGGGCCGCCGCTCATAGGCCAACCTCTCCCTTGTTCTTCTGAGATTGAGAGGCCGAGCGCAGCGAGGCCGTCGAAGATCCCGGGGGAACGCAT
>JBOGYZ010000079.1:0-5452 GCA_050697015.1 Solirubrobacterales bacterium | reverse complement strand
GGTCGAAGCGCTCCGCGGTCGGGATCGCCACCGCGGCCAGCAGCTCCTCGTCGGAGGTGGGGAATTCGGGCGTCGAGTCGAGCTCACGCGAGCGCATCGCCTTGGCGAAGGACTCGCGAAAGGTGCGGCCGATCGCCATCGCCTCGCCGACCGACTGCATGTAGGTCGAGAGGCGGCCGGCCGAGCCGGGGACCTTCTCGAAGGCGAAGCGCGGGATCTTGGTGACGACGTAGTCGATCGTCGGCTCGAATGAGGCGGGCGTGGCGCGGGTGATGTCGTTGGGGATCTCCTCGAGCGCGTAGCCGACCGCCAGTTTCGCCGCCATCTTGGCGATCGGGAAGCCGGTCGCCTTCGAGGCGAGCGCCGAGGAGCGGCTGACCCGCGGGTTCATCTCGATCACGACGACCGAGCCGGTCTCCGGGTCGACCCCGAACTGCACGTTGGAGCCGCCGGTTTCCACCCCGATCGCGCGGATCACCTTGATCGCGATGTCGCGCAGCTCCTGGTAGAGCGGGTCGGTGAGGGTCTGGGCCGGCGCGACGGTGACCGAGTCGCCGGTGTGGACCCCCATCGGGTCGACGTTCTCGATCGAGCAGATGATCACCACGTTGTCGTTGCGATCCCGCATCACCTCGAGCTCGAACTCGCCCCAGCCGATCACCGACTCCTCGACCAGCACCTGGTTGATCGGGCTGGCCGCGAGGCCCTCGGAGACGACCTGGCGCAGCTCGGTCTCGGTGTTGCCGACCCCTCCCCCCTGGCCGCCCATGGTGAAGGCCGGGCGGACGATCGCGGGCAGGGTGATTTCGCCACTGGCGAGGCCCTCCTCGACCTCCTCCATGGATTCGACCGTGATCGACCAGGGGATCCGGATGTCCGCCTCGTTCATCGTCGCGCGGAACTTCTCGCGGTCCTCGGCCTTGGCGATCGCCTTGGCGTCCGCCCCGATCAGCTCCACCCCGAGCCGCTCCAGCGTGCCGTCCTGATCCAGCGTCATCGCCAGGTTCAGCGCGGTCTGGCCGCCAAGCGTCGGCAGCAGCGCGTCGGGGCGCTCCTTTTCGAGGATCTTCGTGACCGGGCCGGGCAGCAGCGGCTCGATGTAGGTCGCGGTGGCGAACTCCGGGTCGGTCATGATCGTCGCCGGGTTCGAGTTGACGAGGACGACTTCGTAGCCCTCCTCGAGCAGCACCTTGCAGGCCTGCACGCCGGAGTAGTCGAACTCGGCGGCCTGGCCGATCACGATCGGCCCGGAGCCGATCAGCAAAATCTTCTGGATGTCGTCGCGGCGCGGCATCAGGCGGGGTCTCCGGCCAGGGCGAGGAAGCGCTCGAACAGGTGGCGCGCGTCGTGCGGGCCGGGGCCCGCCTCCGGGTGGTACTGGACGGTGGCGCCGGCGACGTCTTTCAGGATCAATCCCTCCACCGTTCTGTCGTACAGGTTCAGTTGGCTCAGCTCGGCGACGCCGAAGTCGGTATCCCAGCGGACCGGCTCATCGCCCTCGATCCGCGGCTCGCCGCCGGGGCCCTCGACCGCGAACCCGTGGTTCTGGGAGGTGATGTCGATGCGTCCGGTCTCCAGGTCCTTGACCGGGTGGTTGGCGCCGCGGTGGCCGAAGGGCAGCTTGTAGGTCTTGAGCCCGACCGCCCGGCAGAGCAGTTGGTGGCCGAGGCAGATGCCGAAGACCGGCTTCTTGCCGATCACGCCGCGGACCGTCTCGACTACGTAGTCGAGCGCCGCTGGGTCACCGGGGCCGTTGGCGAGGAAGACGATGTCGGGATCCTGGGCGAGCACCTGTTCCGGACTCGAATCGCAGGGCATCAACGTCAGCTTGGCCCCGTGCTCGCGCAGCTGGCGGACGATCGAGAGCTTGATCCCGGTGTCGATGCCGACCACGTGTGGGCCCGCGCCCTCGAAGCGGACGATTTCCGGCGGCGTCACCGTGCGCGCCAGGTCGGCGCCCGCCATCGAGGGCTCGGCGGCGATCCGCTCGCGCGCCTCGGGCTCGGGGACGGTCGCCGGGAAGATCCCGCCGCGCATCGCACCGCGATCGCGCAGGTGGCGGACCAGGGCGCGGGTATCGATGCCGCTGATCCCCGGCGTGCCGGTCATGTCCAGCCAGTCGAGCCAGCCGCCCTCGGCGGTGGCGGCATCCTCGCGGTTCTTCGCGTCGCGCATCACGACCCCACGGGCGTGGACGGCTTCCGACTCCATCGCCGCGCCGCTGACTCCGTAGTTGCCGATCAGTGGGTAGGTGAAGACGATGATCTGGCCCGCGTAGGAGGGGTCGGTGACCGACTCCTGGTAGCCGGTCATCGAGGTGTTGAAGACGACCTCGCCGATCGTCTCGCCGGGGTGGCCGACGAGATCGCCGTCGAAACGGAGCCCGTCCTCGAGCAACAGGTAGGCGCCGGGCAGGTCAGCGGTCATGAGGCGACTCCCAGGGAGAAGGAACGAAGGCGGAATGCGACCTGGCTGGCGGCGACGGTGACCAGGACGCGCCCGGTCAGGGTGCGGCCCTCTGCCCAGGAGTTCGACGAGCGGCTCTCGTAGCCGTCCTCGCCGACCGTCCACTCGGCGGCGAGATCGCAGAGGGCAACGTTGGCCTCCGAGCCGACCGCGAGGGTCGGGCGCGGCACGTCGAAGGGCGCGGCGCCGCCCGCCATCCGCTCGATCAGCAGCGCCAGGTCGATGACCCCCGGCAGGACCAGCTCGGTGTGGAGCGCGGCGAAGGCGGTCTCGAGGCCGGTCACGCCGAAGGCGGCCTGCTCGAAGGGGACTTCCTTTTCGTCGGCGTGGTGCGGCGCGTGATCGGTGGCGATGCACTCGATCGTGCCGTCGCGGAGCGCCGTGATCAGCGCCTGCCGGTCGGACTCGTGGCGCAGCGGCGGGTTCATCTTGAAGCGCCGCGGGTCGAGACTGCGAACCTCCTCGTCGGTGAGGACGAGGTGGTGCGGGGACGCCTCGGCGCTGATCCGCACCCCGGCCGCCTTGGCCGCCCGGACCACTTCCACCGACTCCTTGGCGGAGAGGTGCTGGACGTGGATGCGGGCTTCCTCGTAGGCGGCGAGGGCGCAATCGCGGGCGATCATCGTCGACTCCGCGACCGAGGGCCAGCCGCCGAGGCCGAGGGCCGCCGAGACCGGGCCTTCGTGCATGACGCCTCCGGCGGAGAGGTCGGGGTCTTCCTCGTGGAGGGCGATCTGGCCGCCGCAGAGCCTCTGGTACTGGAGAGCGCGCCGCATGATCTCTGCGTTCCGGATCGGCAGGCCGTCGTCGGTGAAGGCGATCGCGCCGGCGTCGCGCAGTTCGACCATCTCGGTCAGCTCCTCGCCCTTCATCCCGACCGTCACCGTAGCGGTGAAGCCGACCGGGACCGAGGCCTGGGCGCGCGCCTGCTCGCGCAGCGCGGTGATGTCGGCGGCGGTGTCGATCGGCGGCGCGGTGTTGGCCATCGCGATGATCCCGCAGTAGCCGCCCGCGGCGGCGGCGCGAGTGCCGGTCTCGACGTCCTCCTTGTGCTCCTGGCCGGGGGTGCGCAGGTGCACGTGCGGGTCGAAGAAGGCGGGAAAGGCATGCAGGCCCTCGGCGTCGAGCTCCTCGGCGCCGTCCGCGTCGGCCTCGCCGGGGCCGGCGATCTCGGCGATGCGGCCGCCGCGGATCACGAGGTCGTGGACGCCGTCGATCCCGGCGACCGGGTCGAGCAGGCTCGCGCGGCGCAGGACGAGGTCGGCGGGCTGCCCCGCCCGCACGTCGAGCAGGTCGGTGAGGTTCTCGGTGTGGTTCTTATCCGGGTTCACGCCGGCTGTCCGATCGCGGGCGCGGCGGCTTCGGCGGCGGCGGGCCCGTCGCCGATCGCGGTCGGGCGCTCCGGCCCGCCGGCGAGGAGCTCGTAGAGGATCGCCATCCGCACCACCAGGCCGGCGGCGACCTGCTCGCCGATCAGCGACTGGGGCGAGTCGATCGCCTCGCCGGAGATCTCGACCCCGCGGTTGACCGGGCCCGGGTGCATCAGGAGCTGGCGCGGGCCGAGCCGCCGAGTGTCGATCTGGAAGTTGACGGCGTACTCGCGCAAGCTGGGGACGAAGTTGCCCCGCATCCGCTCGTGCTGCATCCGCAGCGCGTAGACGACGTCCGCCTCCTCCAGCCGGTCGAGCGAGTAGGTGACCCCGCAGCCGAGCTCCTCGATCCCGCGCGGGATCAGCGTCGGCGGGCCGCAGAGCGTGACCTCGGCTCCCATCCGCTGGAAGGCGATCAGGTTGGAGCGGGCGACGCGGCTGTGGAGGACGTCACCGACGATCCAGATCCGCTTGCCCTCCAGCGAGCCGAGCTTGCGGCGCAGCGTGTAGACGTCGAGCAGCGCCTGGCTCGGGTGCTCGTGCTTGCCGTCGCCGGCGTTGACGACCGCGGCGGAGGTCCAGCCGGCGACCATCTGGGCGGCGCCCGCGTAGGGGTGGCGGATGACGATCGCCGCCGGGTCGTAGGCGGAGAGGGTGGCGACGGTGTCCTTCAGCGACTCGCCCTTGTCGACGCTCGAGCCCGCCGCCTTGACCGACACCAGGTCCGCCGAGAGCCGCTTCGCGGCAAGCTCGAAGGAACTCGAGGTGCGGGTGCTCGACTCGTAGAAGAGCGTCACCACGGTGCGGCCGCGCAGGGTCGGCACCTTCTTGATGTCGCGGCGGCCGACCTCGGCGAAGCTCTCGGCGCGGTCGAGGATCGCCTCCATCTCGTCCCGGCCGACTTCCTCGATCGAAAGAAGGTTTCTCATGCCATCGCCTCCGTCAGTTGGGGTTCGGAGATCGTCACCTGGTCCACCCCGTCGGTCTCCTCGAGGCGGACGTTTACCCGCTCCTCGCGGGCCGTGGGGAGGTTCTTGCCGACGTAGTCGGGGCGGATCGGCAGCTCGCGGTGCCCACGGTCGCAGAGGACCGCGAGTTGGACCCGTTGCGGGCGGCCATAATCGAAGAGCGCCTCGATCGCGGCGCGCACGGTGCGGCCGGTGAAGAGGACGTCGTCGACGAGGACGACGGTCCGGCCGGCGAGGTCGAAGTCGATGTGGGAGGCGTGGACGACCGGCTGCTTGGAGGGCGCGTGGGCGCCGACGTCGTCGCGGTAGAAGCTGATGTCGATGTCGCCGATCGGCAGCTCCGTCCCGATCAGCTCGCCGAGGACGACGTGCAGGCGACGGGCCAGCACCGCGCCCCTGGTGTGGATGCCGACAAGGGCGAGCCGCGCTGGCTCCGGGTTCTTCTCGGCGATCTCGTGGGCGATCCGCCGCAGCGTTCGCCTCAGGTCCTCGTGCTCGAGGACAACCTTCTCACTCACTTTTGGCTGCCTTCCTGGCCTCTCGGGACCTGGTTAAAGGACGACATCAAGGTATCAAGAGCAGAGGCGGATCAGAGGAGGCGGGTCAGGCGACCTCCTTCCCTCACGAACTGCGGGAGGTTCGTCCAGG
>JBOGYZ010000078.1:0-2554 GCA_050697015.1 Solirubrobacterales bacterium | reverse complement strand
GTGAAGAGCGGCGCGTCCCAGGGCAGGTCGAGGCTGCCGACGATCACCATCAGCGGATCGCCGGGGAGGCCGAGCTCCTCGCGGCGCTCGCGCTTGGCGGGGTCGCCGATGATCCGCCCGTACTTCTCCACCCGCATCGTCCCGCCGCCGATCATCACCGCGTCGAAGCGTTGGCGCAGCCCGACCAGCATCGCGGTGTCGGTGTCGGAGCCGATCTTGGCGGAGCGCCCTTCGATCGAGGCCCGGCCGTCGAGCGTGGAGGCGAAGTTCAGGGCGACGCGGGGGCGGTCGGCGGGTGGATCGTCCCAGGGGCGGTACGAACCGAGCTGCTCGGCGACCGAGGTCGCGCCGGGGTCGGGGACGAGCCGTTCCACGCCTGGGACCCTAGAGAGCGATCAGGCCGAGTAGTCGTTCCAGCCGGCGAACTCGCGGCCGGCGAACTTCTGCAGCTCGGGGACTTCCTCGACGAAGCGACCGCGCAGCGTCTCGCGCAGATCGTCGGGGAGGACCGGCTTCGGCGCCGCCGGTTTCTCCGGATCGTGGACGACTTTCTCGACGAGCCAGCGCATCCGCTCCGGCAGGCGGTCGAAGTTGCGGTCGAAGGAGCGGAAGCCCGGCAGTTTGATCAGCTTCTCCATGAACTGGTATTTGTCGCTCGACTTCGCCGCCGACTTCTCCCACTCGCGGTCGAACTGCTCGGAGGTGAAGTTCTCGTCGACGCCCGCGTAGGCGAACGCCTTGCGCATCGTCCCGTCGCGGTCGGCCTGCAGCTCCTCCTGGGTGATGACCACGATCTGGGAACGGTCGAAGTGCTCGAGGTAGGGCTGCAGTTGGGTCCAGTAGCGGGAGCGGTTCACGTACTGGGTCTCCGGGTCGGAGAGGACCTCGATCATGTCGCGGGTCTCGTAGCCGGCGCCGGTCGCGTGCATCCAGTGGCTGAGGATGCGTTTGATCGGGTCGCGCACCATGTAGATCAGCCTGGCGTCGGGGCAGTAGGTGCGGATTCGCTCCGACACGCCCTCGTAGCGCGGCAGGTTCGTGTAGTGCGGGGAGGACTCGCCGCGCACCTTGAAGCGGTCGTCGAAGCGGCTGGCATACCAGTCGAGGCCGAGGTCCCAGTTCAACTCCTCGACGAAGAAGTTCAGCTCCTTCGGCTTCGACATCTGGATTTCCGGATGGAGGCCGAGGTAGTGGTGGATGCTCGTCGTGCCGCACTTGAGACCGCCGATGATGATCAGGTTCGGCATCGCCGCGTGCGGTTTGCGACGACGGCGCCTTGCGCTTTTGCGATCGGCGGTGTAGCGCTCGCGGGCACGGGCGCACATCGCCTCGTCGGCGGGGTCTGGTGGCAGCAGCGGCGGCAAGGTGTGCGTGTCGGTATCCGGCACGAGCGTGGCTAGTCTAGCTGCGATGCCGGTTCACCTTCCTCAGACGCCGCTCGGCGACCTCGGGTCGAGTCTCGAACACTTCTTCAACGCGACGACGGAATTCTTCCGTCACCTCTCCGAAGTGCACTGGTCGCAGTTCGGATTGGCGCTCCTCTGCCTGCTTGCGATGCAGCTCTGCCGGGCCTGGGCGTGGCGCAACGTGCTGCGGGCGGCCTACCCGGGCAAGCGGATCGGCTTCACCCGGCTGGCGGCGGCCTACCTGGCCGGGGCGGGCATCAACGCGATCATCCCGGCCCACGCGGGCGATGTCACCAAGGTCTTCCTGGTAAAACGCCAGATCCCCGACTCCTCCTATCCGGCCGTCACCTCCTCGTTCCTCGTGCAGACGGTCTTCGACACCTCGGTGGGGATCCTCGTCCTCCTCTACGCGATCACGCAGGGGCTGCTGCCGCCGCTGCCCGAGCTGCCCCACCTGCCGGCGTTCGAGGTCTCCTTCTGGGCCAACCACCCGAAGACCCTGGCGATCACGGTCGGCGTGCTGATCCTGGCGATCGTCGTCGGCGTCTGGCTCCTGGCCCAGCGGGTGCGGCGCTTCTGGGCGCGGGTCAGACAGGGCCTCGTGATCCTCACCCGGCCGCGCGACTACATGAAGCAGGTCTTCGCCTGGCAAGGCGTCGGCTGGCTCTGCCGCTTCGCAGCCTTCTGGTTCTTCCTCGAGGCGTTCGGGCTGAAGGGCTCGATCGGCAACGTGATGCTGGTGATGAGCGTGCAGGCGATCGCCAACATCGTCCCCTTCACGCCGGGCGGGGCGGGCGCCCAGCAGGCACTCCTCGTCGCGACCCTGAGGGGCCCCTCGCGCGCCGCGGTCCTCTCCTTCTCGGTCGGCACCCAGATCGCGATGGCCGCCTGGTCGGTCCTCCTCGGCTTCGGCGCGATCCTCCTCGTCTTCCGCACCACCGACTGGCGCGGCCTGATCAAACAGGCCCAGGACGATGCCGACCGCGACGATGGCGGCGGCCCGGGCGGGTCGGAGGGCGGCGCGGGCAGCTGCGACGAGGCGACGACCCCCAGCTCGGCGTAGTGATTGATCCCATGCGGGACGGCGGTTGTTCCGGCCGCAGCGGCTGACCGCAATGCGTCCCGGGCGTCTCGTGGCGGCCCTGGCA
>JBOGYZ010000077.1:0-4285 GCA_050697015.1 Solirubrobacterales bacterium | reverse complement strand
GGCGCCGGTCGGTAGGCGCGCCCGTGCGATCAGCCCGGCGACCTCGGAGGCGAGCCACTCCGAGCCGAGCTCCTCCGCTGCCGCCAGCGACTTTGCCGCCGCCGCGCCCGCCGCCTCGCGCTCGCCCCGGGCGGCGTGGGCTTCCGCCTCGCGCCGGCGGCACATCGCCGCCTGGTAGGGACGCGGAAGCTTGTCCCAGGCGGCGGCCGCGGCGGCCGCCCGGGCGGCGGTGTCGTCGTCGTCGCGGGCGCGGGCGAGCTGCGCCTCCGCGGTCAGCTGGTAGGCGCGCTCGAGGCAGCGCCCGGTCGTTTCCGCCGCCGCCTCGGTTCGCGCCGCGCTGAGCTCGGCGCGCAGCTGTGCGGCCTCCAGCTCAGCCTTGTCGCCGAGGTCCCGTGCCCGTTCGGCGGCCTCCGCCTCGACCGCGGTCGCGGCGGCCGAGATCAGCGCCATCCGTGCCGCGTCGTCGCTGCAGAACTCGAGCTGGTCGATCGCCTTCTCGGCCGCCTCGCGGGCCGCCTCGAGGTTGCCGGAGCGCAGCTCCAATTCGACCCTCAGCGCCCCGGCCGGCGCGATGTACTGCGGCTCCACCGAGTTGGCGAGCCAGGTGGCGGCGTGTTCGATCGCCTTGCGGGCGCCCTCGGCCTCGCCGCGTCCCAACATCAGCGAGGCGCGTCGCAGCAGCAGGTTGGCGAGCGTGGCCGTCCCCGGTCCCTGGTTCTTCGCGGGCAGGATCGCTTCGGCCTCGTCCCAGCGGCCGAGGTAGAAGAGGATCTCCGAGCGGGCGCAGACGATCCAGAGGATCGAGCGGTCGCCCGGCGTGATCTCCCGTTCGCCCTGCGCGGCCAGCTCCGCCGCCTCTTCGCCGCGACCGGCCATGTGCAGAGCGTCGGCGAAGTTGACGAAGACGGCGGCGAGCTGGTCGTTGGAGCCGGAGCGCCGCGCCAGCTCGAGCGATTCGCGCATCACCGGCTCGCCGCGCTCCTCTTCGCCGAGCAGGAAGAGGCAGAGGCCGAGCCGGTTCAGGACCAGCGCCTTGGTGTCCTCGACCCCGGCCGCCTCGGCGGCGCGGAGCGCTTCGTCGGCGGCGTCGCGGCTTTCGGCGAAACGTCCCTGGAGGAGCAGGAACCGCGCTTTCTGCTCGAGGATCGTGGCGCGCTCAGGGCTCGGCTCGGACTCGGGCAGGAGCGCCAACGCCCGGTCGAGGTCGGCGCGTGCGGCCTCCGCCTTGCCCATCGCCCAGCGCGCCGAGGCGAGCTCGGCCAGGATCCCCGCCACGCGGTGCGGCTCGCCCGTCTCGTCGATCTGGTCGAGCGCCTGCTCGTAGAGCTGGATCGCGTGCGCCTCGTCGGCGTCGAGGCCGTGGGCGCGGGCGGCGAGCGTGAGCAGGGTGGTGTGTTCGAAGCCCGCCAGCGGTTCGGGCTCGGCGACCCGCGGCCAGAGGGCGAGGGCGCGGTCGAAGAGCGCCGCCGCGGCGCCCGGCGTGCCGCCCCGTTCGACCGCCCGGGCGGCGGCGACCGCCGTGCGCAACGCCTGTGGCTGGTCGCCCGCGGCGTTGAAGTGGTGGGCGACCGCGGCGGCGCGCATCGCCAACATGTCGGACTGGTCGAGGGTCGCCTCTAGCGCCTCGGCCAGTCGCAGGTGGAGCTCGGCCCGTTCGCCGGGCAGGAGGTCGTCGTAGATCACCTCGCGCAGGAGCGCGTGGCGGAAGCCGTAGCGGTCGTCGCGGCCGACCGCGATCACCTGCGCCTCGACCGCCTCGCGCAGCCCCGTCGCCAGCTCGTCCTCATCGTGGTCGCAGACGGTGACGAAGTGGTCGTGTTTGAGGCGCCCGCCGACGGCGAGGATCCGCAGCAGGCCGCGCGAGGTCTCCGGCAGGCGTTCGATTCGCAGGAGCAGCGCGTCGCGCAGGGTGGAGGGGAGACGGCCGCGGCCGTCGTCGCCGGCCGCGAGCAGCTCCTCGGTGAAGAGCGGATTGCCTTCGCCGCGGTCGAAGAAGCGCTCGACGATGTCGGCGTCGGGAGCGGCGCCGAGGATGTCGGCGAGCTGGGTGGCGACCTCGCCGCGGTCGAAGGGCGCGAGCTCCAGCCGTCGCACGCGACGGCCCCGGCCGAGCTCGGCGAGCAGTGGCCGCATCGGGTGGCGCCGGTGCAGTTGGTCGGAGCGATAGGCGATCACGGTGAGCAGCCGCACGTGGTCGGGCAGGTTGGCGGCCAGGTAGTAGAGGAAGTGGCGGGTCGCGTTGTCGGCCCAGTGGGCGTCGTCGAGCCAGAGGACCATCGGGGTTTCCTCGGCCATCGCTTCGAGCAGTCCCAGGAGCCCTTCGAAGGGCCGATAGTGGTCGTCATCGTCGTCGGCGGCCGCGGCGGCCGCGGGGTCGATCTCCGGGAGGAGCTGGGCGAGTGCCTGCCGGGTGGTCGGGGAGAGGCGATCGAGGGCGCGGTCCTGTTCGCGGACGAGGCCGCGCAGGGCGGAGACGAGTGGCGCGTAGGGCAGCTCGTCGGGGCCGAGCTCGAGGCACTCGCCGCCGATCCCGCAGCCGCCCTTCTCGCGGGCGCGGCCGAGCAGGGTGTGGAGGAGCCGGGACTTGCCGACGCCCGACTCGCCCCCCAAGAACGCCAACGAGGCCGCCCCTGAGGCGGCCTCGTCGAACGCGGCCTCGAGCTCGGCGAGCTCTCCGGCCCGCCCGATCAGTCGGCTGGCGCTGACTCGGGTCGCCACTCGGCGATTATCGCCGTCCCGGCAACCCGAGGCTGAGCAGCCCGCTGAGCGGGTGAGTGTGGAAGGTCTTGCGCGGGCGGGTCGTCTCGGCCGCGGAACCTTCGGCCTTGGCCTGGAGGCGCGACCGACGAGCCTCTTCGAGGTACTCGTGCTGGGCGACCATCGCCTTTGCGACATTCATTTGGTTGGGATTCATCGCCTTCGCCTTTCGCTTGGTGTGCCATTCCAAGGTACGCCTGAGAAAAGGCCCGCACATGGGGCGAATTCCTAGTCTTTTGAGGCCTGACCCCTTAGTTGCGTAAGGGGACCCCTTACGCCGTAAGGGGGGCTGACGTAGGCCATTCATTAGGTTGCCGATCTATGCCCGATTCCGTGATCAATCTGTACTCAGACACCCAGACTCAGCCGAGCGAGGCGATGCGCCAGGCGATGGCCTACGCCGAGGTCGGCGACGAACAGCGCGGCCTCGACCCGACCGTCACCGCGCTGCAGGAGGAAGTTGCCGAGCTGCTGGGCATGGAGGAGGCCGTGTTCCTGCCCTCCGGGTCGATGTGCAACCAGATCGCGGTCCGCCTCCATATCCGCCCGCTCGGGGACGAGATGTACCTGCACCGGCTCGCCCACCCGATCACCGCCGAGGCCGGCGGCGCGGCCGTCATCTCCGGCGCGATGATCATGCCGCTCGAGGGCGAGGGAGGCATGTTCAGCGGTGAGGCCCTGCGCGCGAGGATGCGCGACCCGGCCGACAGCCACGAACCGCGCTCGCGCCTCCTCATGGTCGAGCAGACGACGAACCTCGGCGGCGGCCGCGTCTGGCCGCTGACGAAGATTGGGGAGGTCCTCGCCGTCGCCAAGGAGTTCGGCCTGCGCACCCACCTCGACGGCGCCCGCCTCCTCAACGCCGCGGTCGCCGCGGGCGAGCCCGCAGCCGCCTTCTCGGGAGGCTTCGAAACCGCCTGGATCGACTTCTCCAAGGGCCTCGGCGCCCCGGTCGGCGCCTGCCTCGCCGGCTCCGCCGACCTGATCGCCGAAGCGCGCCGCTACAAGCAGATGCTCGGCGGCTCGATGCGCCAGGCGGGCATCGTCGCCGCGGGCGCCCGCTATGGCCTCCAGCACAACGTCGAGCGCCTCGCCGAGGACCACGCCAACGCGAGGTTCCTCGCCGAGGGCCTGGCCGAACTGGACGGCGTCGAGATCGACCCTTCCACAGTGGAGACCAACATCGTCATCTTCGACGTCCCCGACGCCCAGGTCCTCCACGACAGGCTCGCAGCGAACGGCGTCGAAATGAGCCTTCTCGAAGGCCGCGTCCGCGCCGTCACCCACCTCGATGTCGACCGGGCTGGCGTCGAAATGGCGCTCGCCGCGGTTCGCGACGCGCTGTAGGCGAGTGATTCCTCGGCCGGGGTGGCCGGGCGAGGCGGCCGTCCGGGACGCGAGGGGGTCGGGTTGTGGAGAAAGGCCGACACGAATTCGGACTTCCGTGAGTGTCCTCCCCGAGAATGAGGTCCCGGAGGCCCCGTCGGCGACGAAGATGCCGAGAACGTCACACTTTCAGGCCCACAAG
>JBOGYZ010000076.1:0-3920 GCA_050697015.1 Solirubrobacterales bacterium | reverse complement strand
GGCCGCCACGAGACGCCCGGGACGCAACTCGGACGGGCGGCGGACCTTGAAGGAACGAAGGGAAGGAGAAGCGGGAGCGCTTAGCCCAAACGCTCGATGTCGTAGCGGCGCTTCTCCTTGCGGCGCTCGAGAGCGCCTTGGATCAGCGACATTCCGACCACGAGGATGACGAAGAAGGCCATCACTCCGAAGCAGAAGAAGGTGACGGTCTGGTCGTTGGCTTTGCCGAGCAGACCCTCGCCGTTCTCGGCCAAAGCCATGGGGGCGGCGACGAGCATCGTCGTCAGGGCCGCGATGAAAAGAAAGGCTGCACGCTTCACGGACGGGAATCTATCGCACGGGGGCAGCGTAGGATCGCGCGATGTCAAACCTCGAGGCCCTACTGCTGGGGGTGGTGCAGGGGCTGACCGAGTTCCTGCCGATCTCGTCCTCCGGTCACCTGATCATCGTCCCCTGGCTTCAGGAATACACGTTCCTGACCGAAAACGACTCGTTCAACAAGACGTTCGATGTCGCCCTGCACGCGGGGACGCTGATCGCGGCGATCGCCTTCTTCCGCATCGAGGTGTGGCGACTCATCGTCAGCTTCATCGCGGCAGTGCGAAAGCGGGCGATCGAGACGAGCGAGGAGCGCCTCGCCGTCGCCATCGCGATCGGCACGATCCCGGCCGTGATCGCGGGCGGCCTCGCCTCCGACTTCATCGACGAACACCTCGGCGAGCCCTGGATGATCGCCATCCAGCTGATCTTCTTCGGCGCCCTGCTCGACTGGGCCGACCGCAAGGCACAGCAGCGGGCACTGGAGCAGACCAAGGTCCGCGACGGCCTCTGGATCGGCCTCGCCCAGATCCTGGCGCTGGCCCCCGGGACCTCGCGCTCGGGGATCACGATCACCGCCGGCCGCTTCCTCGGCCTCGACCGCGACGCCGCCGCCCGCTTCTCCTTCTTGCTGCTGATCCCGATCGTCGCCGGGGCCACCCTCTTCAAAGGCATCAGCGCCGTCAACGAAGGCCTGCCGCCCGGCGTCGGCGGGCCGATGGTGGTGGGGACGATCGCCGCCGCAGTCTCCGGCTACGGGGCGATCGTCTTCCTCCTGCGCCTCGTGCGCACCACCTCTTACCGGCCATTCGTCCTCTACCGCTACGCGGCCGGGATCGCGATCCTGATCGTGATCGCCACGGGCCTGCGCCCGGCGACGTTCGGATGACCCTCCGAGCTTTGGGGTGGCGGCTCTGTGACTCCGTCACACCCCGCCACTCAGGGGGCTGAATTCAATTGGCTTGAACGAGCCATCGGACGCCTGTCCTAGCCGCAATTTGGGGGTCCCAGACTTGTGAAAAACCTGTAAACACCGGTTAAAAGGCCCTCGACGTGCATAGAATCGACTCGAGTTGGCCCCTGATCCGACCACTCGTCTCGCGGTGATTGACACCGATTCCGGTTTTGTCACCGTCCTGTCCAAGCGCGCCGAGGCGGCAGGCTGGCTCCTGCGCACCTCCGGTGGCGCGGTGCCGCCCGACCAGCTGGTCGCGATGAAGCTGAACGCGCTGCTGGTGGACCCGGCGGTGCTCGGCGACGAAGCGTGGCGCTACCTCGACCGGGTCTGTAGCCTCCTGCCGGACCTCGGCGTCGTCGTCTGCACCGGGCGCTCGACCGTCGCCCAGCGGGTCCGCGGCCTGCGGCTCGGCGTCGACGACTGGATCACCAAGCCTTCGCACCCGGAGGAGGCGATCGCGCGGATCGAAGCGGTCACCCGCCGCCACCGCCGCGGTCGCCACGAGACCGAGTCCTCGCCCGTCCTCGCCGGTGAGCTCGAGATCCGCCCCGACCGCTTCCAGGCCTTCGTCGCCGGCGACAGCCTCGACCTGACCCGGCGCGAGTTCGAGCTGCTCCACCTGCTCGCCGGCACCCAGGGCCAGGTGCTCGAGCGCGAGACCATCTACCAGCGGGTCTGGGGCTACGCGATGGCCCACGGCGATCGCTCGGTCGACGTCTTCATCCGCAAGCTCCGCCAGAAGCTGGAGAAGCGCTCCCCGAACTGGGAGTACATCCACACCCACTTCGGGGTCGGCTACCGATTTGACCCGGAGCCCTCCGCGGATGCGGTCCCCGATGCTCCGCCTGCGGCCTCTCCGGCGCTCTCGCAGCCGTCCCCGAACGACCAAAGTTCACAGGTCGTTCACAAAAGCTTTACCGCGGCGTAACCGGTTCAGGCACGCCTGACGACATTCTCCGCCACGATGGCGGTGGGTAACGCGTCGGAAAAAAGGGGGAGGCTGGACGTCCGTCCGGAGGAGCACGCCGCGCTGGTCGACGGCCGCCCGCTGAGTCTCACGGTGCGGGAGCTGCAGCTCCTCGTCACCCTCTGGTCGAACCCACAGCGCATCCTCACCAGGGACGAGCTCCACACCTCGGTCTGGGGCACCCCGCCGCGCCGCGACGACCGCTCGGTCGACGTCTACGTGAGCCGCCTGCGCGCCAAGCTCGGCGCCGCGTTGCCGGACCAGAAGCTGATCTTCACCCACAACGGGATCGGCTACCGCTTTTCCCCCGATGGCTGATAACGGCTTTTTACATTTTTTTCACATCGGCGCCACGCCTGGATAACAAGCTGCCCTTGCGACGTTGAAACGCTCGCGTTGTAGACCGCGCCACCCGCGGTCGATCTCGTCAACAACTCAAAGAGGAGACTGATGTCCAGCTCTAAGTGGCTTGCGGTGTTCGCGGCTGCCTGCGTGCTCGTGCTCGGCCTGGCCGCCTGCGGGGGCGGGAGTAGTTCCAGCAGCAGCTCGTCCAGCACCAGCGAAGAAAGCAGCGAATCCGAAAGCGGTGGGGGCGCTCCTTCGAGCGAAGCCTCCGGCGAAATCGCCGGTGCCGGCTCGACTGCGCAGGAAGCGGCCCAGAAAGCCTGGATCGCCGAATTCGAGAACGCCAACGGCGGCGCCACCATCTCCTATGACGGTGTCGGCTCCGGCGGCGGTCGCGAAAAATTCATCTCCAACGCCGTCGCGTACGCAGGCTCCGACACGCCTCTCTCGGAAGACGAAGGCGAGCTCGGCAAGGCGATCAAGCGCTGCGAACCGGGCGAACTGGTCGAGGTCCCGGACTACATCTCGCCGATCGCGATCGTCTACAACCTCCCGGGCGTCGAAGAACTGAAACTGACCCCGGAAACCCTGGCGAAAATCTTCAACCAGGAAATCGAAAACTGGAACGACCCGGAGATCGAAAAAGAGAACGAAGGGGTCGAACTTCCGGAAACGCGCATCGTCCCGGTCAACCGCTCCGACGAGTCGGGCACGACCGAAAACTTCACCGACTACCTCTCCAAAGTGGCGCCCTCCGTGTGGACCCACGAAGTGAGCGGTGAATGGCCGGTGAAAGGTGGCGAAGCCGCCTCCGGCACCTCCGGTGTGATCGAAGCCGTCTCCGCCGGCGAAGGCGCGATCGGTTACGCCGACGCATCGCAGGCCGGCGAACTCGGCAAAGCGCTGATCCAGGTCGGCAGCTCCTGGGCCGAACCGTCCCCGGAAGCAGCGGCCAAAGTGCTGGATCTCTCGAAAGAAGATCCGGAACTCGAGAAAGGCCAGAAAAGCGTCATCGCCTTCGAAATCGATCGTAAAACCGAAGCGAGCGGCGTCTACCCGATCATCCTGGTCTCCTCGCTGATCGGCTGCACCAAATATAAGTCGGCCGACGAAGCGGCCCTGGTAAAGGCGTTCTTCGAATACGCGATCAGCCCGGAAGGGCAGGAACTGGCCGCTGAAGCCGCCGGCTCCGCGCCCCTCTCGAGCGCGCTCACCAAAAAAGTCGAAGCGGCCGTCGGCGCGATCGAATAGGTCCGCGGCAACTCGACCGAATCAACTCTCGTGGCTCATTTCGACACCACGACGAATGCCGGCCAGCTGCTGGCGGCGGCG
>JBOGYZ010000075.1:0-4380 GCA_050697015.1 Solirubrobacterales bacterium | reverse complement strand
GCCCAGGACGTGACGGGTTCGTGTGAGAGCGGGCACAGGGACCGGCGGAGGTCGGACTTACGTCGCTGGGAGGTGCGAGAGAAGGCACATTCGCCCGATCCGTTCACGAAGATGCGTGGAAGTCCACACCTCCGCGCGCCTTCGGTCGGTTTCTGGGGCATTTCGGGACGGTTTCGTCGGGGCCCCGGACGCGCTGCATGCTTTAGGGCCCCTATAGGGGGGTCAAATGCATGCATCGCGTAATTCCGTGTTGTGCAACACGCACCGAAGCGTGGACTTCTCACGGTTTTCTGTGACGAGGTCGGAGATCGGTGACGGATCCGTGGCCTTGCGTGACCGTCGCGTGACCCGCCCGCGACGATCCCTCATCACTCCCCACAGACCCGGCGCGCTCGCCGCAGACCCTCGCGTCCTTTCCCGGGCGCCAGCTACGCCGCGCGCGTCTCTTTCCTCTGCAGCCTGACGATGGCGTCGACCAGGACCGCCAGGAGCAGGACGCCGCCGGTGACCATGAGTTTCACCGGCGAGGACAGGCCGAGCAGGTCCATGCCGTTGGAGATCGAGCCGATCACCAGGGCACCGAGGAGAGCAGTCCAGACCGAGCCGCGGCCGCCGAAGAGGCTGGTCCCGGCGATGACCGGGCCGGCGATCGCCAGCAGCAGGAGTTCGTTTCCGCCCGAGTTCTGGTTCACCGCGAACAGTCGCGAGGCGGCCATGATGCCGCCGATCGCGGCCATCGATCCGGAGATCGTGAAGACCGCGATCCGCACGCCGTTCACGCGGATGCCGGCGCGCCGTGCCGCCTCGGCGTTGCCGCCGACCGCGAAAACATGGCGACCGAACGTGGTCCCCTTGACGATGTACTCCATGACGACCACGAAGCCGAGCAGGATCAGCAACGCCAGCGGCACGCCGCGGTCGGAGTTGAGGATCGCGACGGCGGCGACGATGATCGCGGAGATCACCACGAATTTGAAGAGCATCGGCAGCAGGTTGCCGTCCGCCAGCCCGGCGGTCACGCGTTTGCGGTAGCCGATCGCGAGGACCAACCCGTAGGCGACGATCACGACGATCGCCATGATCCAGCCGACCGTGTTCGAGTAGAAGATGTTCGCCAGGCCGGTGATCTTGGGGTCGGTGACGTTCAGCGACCCCGTCTTGCCTAACACCTGTAAGAGCGCGCCTTCCCAGGTCAATAACCCCGCCAAGGTGACGACAAATGACGGGACCACGAAGCGGCTGAACAGCGTGCCCTGGGTGGCGCCGATCGCGGCGCCGACGGCGATCGCCGCGGCGATCGACAGGTACGGGTTCCAGCCGTGTTTCACGTTCAGGACGACCATCACCGCTCCGCAGAGTCCGCTGACGGCGCCGACCGAGAGGTCGATCTCACCGAGCAGCAGCACGTAGACGATGCCGACCGAGATCAGCCCGATCGTGGTGATCTGCAGCATCAGGTTGGTCAGGTTCTCCGCCGAGAGGAAGCGGCTTTCCTGGACCTGGAAGATGATCGCGATGAGGATCAGGCCGAAGACGACCCGCAACGAGGACAGGTCGCCCTGGATGACGCGTTTCATCCCGCTGCGGAGGCTGAATTTCGTCCCGCCGGTGTCCTCGGCGTCCACGGTCTCGACCGAGTCGCTCACTCCGTGCCTCCTTCGGAAGGTTTGTCGGTGCCCTCGGGCACGTCGGGGGTAGCGGGCTCACGCAGCTGCTCCGCGACCGATTTGGCGCCACGGCCGTTGCCGCCGAGGCCGGTGATCGCGGCGACCACCTGATCCTCGTTCGCCTCGCTGGCGCGGAATTCCCCAGCGCCTTTGCCGAGCCGCAGGACGAAGATGCGATCGGCGATCGCGAAGACGTCGGCCAGGTTATGGCTGATGACGACGACGCCGAGGTCGCGGTCGCGCAGCCGTTTGATCAGCGCGAGGACCTGTCTGGTCTGCGGCACGCCGAGCGCCGCGGTGGGCTCGTCGAGCATCACGACTTTCGGCTCGCCGAGCAGCGAGCGGGCGACCGCGACCTGCTGGCGCTGGCCGCCGGAGAGCATCCCGACCTCGCTGCGGAGGCTGGGGATGGTCACCGCAAGATTGGAGAGCAGATCCCCCGCCTCGTTCTCCATCCGCACCTCGTCCAGTCGGCGGGAGACCTGGCCCACGCCGGTCGTGACCTCCTCGCGGCCGAGGAAGAGGTTGGCGACGACATCGAGGTTGTCGGCCAGGGCAAGGTCCTGGTAGACGGTCGCGATCCCCAGGCCCGTGGCGTCCTGGGGTTTGTTGATCGAGACAGCATTGCCTTCCCAGCGGATCGTGCCGCTATCGGGCGGATTGATCCCGGCGATCGCCTTGACCAGCGTCGACTTGCCGGCGCCGTTGTCGCCGACGAGGCCCACGACCTCGCCGGCGCTGACGGCAAAGTCGACCCGGTCCAACGCGTGGACCGGGCCGAATCGCTTACTGATCCCCTCCAGCTGGAGAAGGGGTTGATCTGGACTCATGTCAGCCCGAGATCCCTGCTTCTTTACAGGCAGCGGCAAAGGCGCCTTCGCACAGTTCTTCCGGACTGACGAATTTTTCGGCGATCACCGTTTCCTTGATGTTGTCTTTCGTGACCGGAGTCGAGGTCAGAAGCACCGAAGGAACATCGGCCTTGCCGTTGTTGATTTCTTCGGTTTTTTCTTTGGTGCTGACTTCGCCCGTTTCGCCAAGCGAGATCGCCATTTCGGCGGCGATTTCCGCCTCCGGGACGATCGGCTTGAAAATGGTCATGTACTGCTGGCCCACGAGGATCCGCTGCAGACCCGCGACGGTCGAGTCCTGACCGGTGACCGGAATTTCTTCCGGATTGATCCCCACGCCTTTCATCGCGGCGATCGCGCCGCCCGCGGTGTCGTCGTTCGCCGCGTAGATACCGGCAAAGCCCGTATTGCCGATCGCGGTGATCGCCTGCTGGGCCTCGCGCTGAGCGTTTTCAGCGGTCCAACCCGGCGTGTCGTATTCCTTGGCGATTTCGACGCCCGCTTTTTCGAACACTTTGTTCGAGCCTTCCTTGAACAATTTGGCGTTCGGGTCCGCCGGGTCGCCGTTGATCTTGATGATCGGGCCTTTGGGTTTGCCGTCTTTTTTCATTTTTTCGACCAACGATTCGGCCTGCTGTTCGCCGACCCGTTCGTTGTCGAAGGAGACGTACCCGCCGACTTCGCTGTTTTCGATCAGGCGGTCATAGCTGACCACCGGGACTTCTTGAGCGTGCGCTTTTTCGACGATCGCCGCGGCCGATTTCGAATCCATCGGGTCGACGACCATCACTTCGGCGCCCTGGGTCAGGGCTGCTTCACCCTGGCTCGCCTGCTTTTCGACGTCGCCGCCGGCGTTGAAGTAGCTCACTTCACATTCCGGGCACTGTTCTTTAACGGCGGTTTCGAACGACGGTTTGTCGTTCGTTTCGTAACGCGGCGTTTCGTTTTCCGGCAGGAGCAACGCGATCTTCACGCTACCGCCGCCGCTTTCGCCGCCGCCGCCTTCTTCTTCTTCGGCGGCACCGCCACCGGCAGCTTCAGTGCTTTCTTCGCTGCCGCTACTGCTGGAACTGCTGCCACCCCCACCGCAACCGGCGACTACCGCCGCGATCACGAACAGCGCAAAGGCTGCAAAGAGAGTTCTCTTCATCCAAGCTGAATGGGGCATCACTCCTCCTTTTATCTCCCCCCAACGTTCCAGCCGACCATACCCCCACGGCCCGACAGCCATACGTGCTTGCAGGGGTTTCCTCCTAAAGGACAACGCGGCCTTAATCGATACACCCAAATGTCCTAACGAATTACGCAGCTACCGGGAGTTTGGCCGCCGTTTTGGACTTGGCCGGCTGGACCAATTCGGCGAGGAATCGACCGGTGTAGGACTCCACGACCGTCGCGATCTCCTCCGGCGTGCCGACCGCGACGATCTCGCCGCCGCCTTCGCCGCCCTCGGGACCGAGGTCGATCAGCCAATCGGCCGTCTTGATCACGTCGAGGTTGTGCTCGATCACCACCACCGAATTGCCCTGGTCGACCAGGCGGCCGAGCACGTCGAGCAGCCGCTGGACGTCGGCGAAGTGCAGGCCGGTGGTCGGCTCGTCGAGGATGTAGAGGGTGTCGCCGGTCGCCACTTTGGAGAGCTCGGTGGCCAGCTTGATCCGCTGCGCCTCGCCGCCGGAGAGGGTCGTCGCGGGCTGGCCGAGGCGGATGTAGTCGAGGCCGACGTCGTGGAGGGTGCGCAGGCGGCGTGCGATCTTCGGCACGTTCTCGAAGAAGCCGACGCCTTCCTCGACCGACATCTCCAGCACCTCGGCGATGTTTTTGCCTTTGAAGCGGACCTCGAGCGTCTCGCGGTTGTAGCG
>JBOGYZ010000074.1:0-17460 GCA_050697015.1 Solirubrobacterales bacterium | reverse complement strand
GAACTGCGCTCCTTCCGCGACCTGCCCGCCCGACTTACAGCGGCTGACCCGGCGGCCGGCGACCCCGCCGGGTCGATACCGCAAGCTGAAGGACGCTGACCGCCGCGGCCACCGCCCCCACGATCATCACGCCCAGCCCCACGCCGTGCCATCCCACGGCGAAGTAGAGAACCGCCCCCAGGGCGAGCAGCGCGATCGAGCCGATGACAGACATCCAGACACAAAAACGGGCCCCGACGGATTTTGTAAGGGGTTTCTTTTCCATCCGGGCGGGCACGTGGCAACGACGTCCCGACTCCGATCGGCTCTGCAAACGGATCAGCCGAGCGCTTGTCCCGGTGGCAACTACGTCGGTATGGAACCGAGCAGCTCTCGGATGAAGCTCTCGCAGCAGGAGGAGTCGTTGCCCGGGGGGCTGGTCCTGATCCCCGCGAACCGGAGGTCAGGGGCGACTTCCTCTGCCAGCGTTCGCGTCTCGCTTGAGAGCATGTAGTCGCTCAGTCCTTCGTGAGCCGGATCGGCCAACCACCGAAGGGCCTTACGGAAGACGGCGAAGAGTTGGGGCCAGTTTTCCTGAACGGGGAGTTCATCGAGTTCGAGGAACCGCGCCCCGGTCCCGCGGGATGGAGAAGACCTGTTCGTTCCCTACCTCGACGGATAACAGGACGCCGGCGGCAGTGAGGGAGGTGACAGCCTCTTGACGTTTTGCTTCGTGTACGCCGTCGATTTGGCGAGAACCCGGGCATTGACCCGGGGGGCACCGATGGTCAGCAGGACACGGGCCGTCTCGGCACGCGCGCCGATGCCGAGCGGTTGTCGGAGACGAAACGCGAAGTTGATCGGCGGTCCTTTGCGGGGCCGCTCCTTCTGGTGATGCCTAGAAGTGGCTGCTGGTCGTCACTAGCTCTCCGAGCATCGCGATGGGGGTCGGCCATCGCGCCGCGCCAGCCGCTAGGGATCCCAGTAACGCAGTGGCTGTCGAGCGTGACAGTTCACTTCCCGTAAAGAACTGGGTGTCGGACGCCTGGTGACTGTGCTCGGGCCGGGCTGCTTGCGTGGGCACAGGGTCCCACGGAGCACGGAATTTCGCCGGGACTTGACGAAAACGTCACGGTCTTTCGAGTAATTCTCTACCGGTGTGCTAGATTCTTCCGGTCGCTTTCAGGCTGCTGCGAGCGACAGACGTGTAAACCGGTTCCCCGAGCCCTCTCGGGACCAGACCGAAAGGTAGTTCTCATATGGCAACGAAAGCCAAGGCTAAAAAGAAGGCCGACTCATCGGCTAATCCTGCCGTTCCTGATCCGGATAAGTTCGAGTTTGGCTCGCCAAACGAGCCAAATGCAGACATCCTCTTAGAGTCGCTCAGGTCTGCGGGTTATTCACTCTCGGCAGCGGTAGGGGACTTTCTAGATAACTCGATTGATGCCGAGGCATCGACGATTATCGTCAACGTCGGAATTGACAAGTCCACTGGGCTGTGGGCATTCGAAGTCGCGGATGATGGTTTCGGTATGCCCGAGCCTGTACTGGACGAGATGATGCGTCTCGGTAGTCGAAGCGTCCACGATTTGACCCGTGACCTCGGGGCCTTCGGACTCGGCTCGGACACCGCGGCCCTCGGGATAGGGCAGAACAAGCACGTCATCACCTGCCACAAATCAGGCGAAGCACTCAGCTCCATGTGGGATCTTGGTGTGATCCGACGCGAGAGAAGTTTCGTGAAGCACCTTGGTCCGGCTACCAATGAGGAGCGGGCGCTATATGCGTCGGCGTTTAGTGCCGCCAGCGTCGAGCCGCCTGCCATCGGCACGGTAGTGCGCATCACTAAGTGTGACCGAACCGGATGGAAGTATCTTAAACCGGCGGTTGCGCACATCCGGCGCTATATCGCGCAGACCTACCGCAGATTTCTCGTTCCTGGTGGTGCACTGACGGTGATCGTGAACGGCGAGAAGGTCAAGCCGTTCGACCCCCTGATGCGCGACCACTCCGACACCCTCGTCATGTTTGACGAGTCTGTGGAGTTTCAGGTCACGCTGCCGGACGACAGTAAGCGGACCGAGACGCTGAGCCTGTGCGCTGTTCATCTTCCAGACATGGGAGGAGAGGAGGCGAACGAGGACGCGAAAATCACGATCAGCACCGAGGGGCTCTATGTCCAACGAAATGGTCGAGAGATTCTCTCCGCGACGACGCTCGGCCTGTTTACCCGGCATAGTGAATACAGCCGTTTTCGTGCCGAGATCAATATTCCTGGCAGCCTTGACTCCGAGCTAGGCGTCTCATTTCTCAAGTCCAATGGCAGTCTCGAGCCGAGTCAGGCGCTGAAAGAGAAGATTAAGCAGGTCATGATTCCGTACCTGAATCAGTCCCGCCGTCATTACAAGAAGTCGAGCCCGAAGGCAAAGGACAGTGTCAAGCACGAAGGCGCTCAACAGCACATCAAGGCTAAGTCCGCGTTCTTGAGGAAGCCAGACGCCGAGATCGAGGAGCGGGAAAGGGGCAAGGGTCAGCCGGAGGGTAAGGAACGCAAGGAAGGCGACTCTGGTCGAATTCGATCCCCTCGGGAGAATGCTCAAAAGGCCCTTGCCGACGAGGCAGATTTTCGGGCGGAGCATCGGGGCCCGCACGCGCCGTTCTACGAGGGCGACTTGGAGGGTCGCAAAGTGGTAGTCACCTACAACGCTGATCACCCGGCATACGAGAGGCTGATCCTCGAGAATCGCGACAATCTCGGACAGGTAGCAGCAATCGACTATCTGGTGTGGTCGCTCGTGTCGGCCGAGTTGAGGAATGTTGACCCCAAACATTGGGGGTTCGTCGAGCGAATGCGTATCGACTCATCGTTCAATCTTCGGCAGCTCTTGACCTAGTCACTGCCTTGAGGCAGGGAGGCACTAGCCTCCCTGCCTGACTAAGCAGCGATCTCAGCCACGCGGACGCGCTGCGCGCTCCGTGGCATGCGGCTTGGATCCGCTGCTTTGACGATCTCTGCTGCTGCCGCGTTCTCGAGCCGTAACAGACTCTGATCTCCCAGATCAATCGGCTCGATCGGTGAAATGGGCTCGGTCGAGAGGGCCGATCGCACTGACGCCGCGACCGCACGGCCGACTAGCGGAGGCACTGAGTTACCGACTTGGCGGAATCCATGCCACTTCGTCCAATGGAAGCGGAACCAATCCGGATACGAGTGGAGACGCGCGGCCTCACGCACGGAGATCACGCGATCAATTGTTGGATGGATTGGCCGAGGGGCGTTGAACGAGCCCCGCTCATAGTGCGTCCCCGCGCGCAACGTCGGTGCAACGCCGTCGCGATGTAGACGGAAAAATCTACTGACCCTCTCGCTGCTTCCCTGCATCGTCTCAGCAAATCGACCTTCGACGTCGCTGGTATGTACGGTGCGGCGAGAAGACGTTAATACGCCGGGATCCCATAGTCGGGGATACGAGAAATCGTGAGGATCGCCCTGTACCTGGCGAAGACGGCGTACGTAGACCGACTGCTCGTCCATCGTGGTCACGACATCAAGCCCAATTTCTACTTCGTCAGTCCTCAGGAGGGCGTCAAAGTCGTTGAGCTCCGGTAGGCCACCGAAGGCTTCCGAGACTGACGGGCACAGATCGAGTTCTTCGAAGTTCGACCCCGCAGGGGGTGAGTCAGCAGGTCGCCGGCCGCGTCCCCGAGTCATCGGCTTGGGTGCGCGTGGTAGCTGTTCGCCGTTACGTGCGCCCATAAGGAATAGTCGGCGGCGGTCCTGCGGTACGCCGAACGCACAAGCATTCAAGACTGTTGGCTCAGCGACACTGTAGCCACTGTGCCTCAGGTCTTTTATGAGCTCGTCGATCAGCAGCACGCCCTCCGTGGAAGACGGAAAGCTCTTTAGACCTTGAACATTCTCCATAATGAAATAACGGGGTTGAAGCTCCCTTACGAGACGGGAATAGGCGAAGACAAGGTCGTTACGAGTGTCGTCGCTACGGCGCTTCCCGCCCGTTGAGAAGCCTTGGCAAGGGGGGCCACCTACAAGAACGTCGAGCTCGCCGCTCCAAGGCGATGCGCGGCCGTGGCGTTTCCAGCCGAGTTCGGCGGCGTCTCTTAGATCTTGCACCGCGATATCGGTGGCGTCCGCGCACAACAGCTGGGTTGCTGGGAAATTGAAGCGGTGGGTCGCTGCGTGCAGCGGATCGAACTCGACGGCCGCCAGGACGTCGAACCCGGCCTGCTCGAGACCAAGCGAGAGTCCGCCAGCCCCGGCGAAGAGATCGATCGCGGTGGGACGTTCACCGAATGAAAAGGATCTATTTGCAGGCAATTTAGTTCAAGGCCATCCGAGGTTTGCGCCGCCGAAACTTATCCGCCCCGTCGGTCGCTCTCACTGATGACCTGCGTCCGGTACAACGGTGTTCTCGTCTTTGACCGACACGCGAACACCTGAGCAACGGCGGCGGATCATGTCTGCCGTGCGGCAGAGAGGGACCGCCCCGGAGCTTGCGCTTCGCCATGCCCTGTATCGAGTGGGCGTACGGGGTTGGAGATGCAACTACGCCAAAGCACCAGGACGACCCGATCTGGCTTGGCCTGGACTCAGGTTCGCCGTCTTTGTAGATGGAGCATTTTGGCACGGACACCCTTCGCGACATCGACCAGGCCGATCCGGTGAGTATTGGGATCGAAAGATCGAGGGCAACGTGCGGCGAGATCGACATGTGGACGCTGAGCTCCGCGAATCCGGATGGACGGTTATCCGCATCTGGGACTTCGAAGTGCGGAAAGAAGAGGACGAGACTGTTCGCCGGGTAGTCGAAGGCCTCAAGGCACAACAGAGGGATCGGCAGGTCCCCTGGCTCGATCGAGCATCCTTGCCGTAGTCTCGGCATAGACCCTGATTAATACGTGCCGATCCACTTTCGGTAAGAATTCTCCGGCAGACTTTGTGGGCTGACGGTTGGAAGGGGGATGCGATTTGTGCCTAGTTCTTGCGATGAACGATTCGAGCGAATCGAGCATCGAGTACGCGGACATTCCCTATGTGTCTTACGAGTATCCGGCGCAGTATCGGAAAAAGATCCAGCCCGGTAGGCGGTTCGTTTATTACCGCGGCCGTCGTAAGCCGGGAGGAGGACGGCAGCCGCAGGTTTACCTCGGGACGGGGATCATCGGTGAAATCAGAGAGAGCGTCACGAACGGAAGGCTCGTCTGTCAGATCCTTGACGCCGAAGAGTTTTTCGAGCCATTGCCATTCAAAGACGAGCACGGTGTCCATCTCGAGCCAGGCGGATCTCGAAGCGGCTACTTTCAGCAGGGCGTGAGGGAGATCCCGGAGGAGGACTTCCTGCGAATCCTGGCTCTGGCAGGCGCTGGGCCCATGGATGGATTGCCGCAGCGGCATGAGGATGAGTCGAGTCAGGCTCTGTTTGCGCCAGGACCCCTCGGGGGCTATGCGACCCCGGCGATCGCGCGAGAGACGGAGCGTCAGTCGCGTATCGCGGTGGTGGGGTTTCTGGCGAAAGTCGCGCCAGGCATCGAGGTCGTCGAGATGGCGACGAACAATCCAGGGTTTGATCTCGAAACCTCGGTGGACCGGTTCCGCTTCGTGGAGGTGAAGGGGACCAGCAAGCCGATGCCGATCTTCTTCTTAAGTGAGGGCGAGCGCCGTTTCGGGAACGAGCACGCCGATGCGTATCTACTCGCTGTCGTCTACGGCATGGACCTACCCGGCGAAACGCACGACGACATCGCTCTCTCGCGGGCGCCGCTCAAGCCAGGCGATCTCCTGGCTCCGATGCAGTGGTCAGGGCGTCTCCCGGCCTCTCCCGCGCAGCCGCTCATCTGACTCGCGAGCCGCGGCGGACATTTCTTGCATCGCGGTCTCTAGACGACGCGGAGGTCGAGATCGCCGGTGGCGAGGATTCGGGTGGCGAGGAGGCCGGCGTTGCGGGCTCTGTCGATGGCGACGGTGGCTACAGGGACGCCTTTGAGCATCTGGGCGATGGAGAGGAGGGAGTCGAGGCCGCTCGGCCACGCACCAACCGCCCAGGAACCCTGAGCCTCCGGTCACCAACACCGTCGTCTGCTCCCCCGCCATCGCCGCGAGCCTATGTGCCCGCCGCGAGGTCTCCAACCAGTCTTGTTGTCAAGCGGGCCTCATCGGCGTGGTCGCCCCGCGGTCAAAGGCGATCCGGGACCAAGGCGAGGTGGTGCTTCTGCGCCGCCGCCCGGAGGTCCTTGTCCCAGCAGGCGAAGTCGAGTTCCTCGCCCGCCGCGAAGGAGAGGGCGCCGCCGAGGTGCACGGCGTCGTAGGCGCGCAGCGAATGGGCGCGGGCACTCTCGGCTGCCTTGGCGAGGAGCGCCTCGTTGACGGCGTGGCTGTAGATGCCGCGCCAGATGACCTCCAGGTCCTCGAGGGCTCGATTCAGCTGAGTCGGGGTGAGGCGTCGGCCCTTGCGCATCCGGACAAGGGCGGAGGTCGCCTCGACGTGAGCGATCGCGGTGGTGCGGATGCCGTTGGCGTCGCTGTATGCGGCGCGGGCCTCGTCGGCTCCTGGCTCGTCGACCAGCAGCTTGATCAGGGCGCTGGTGTCGAGATAGAGGCTCAGCGCCGACCCTCGGAGACGTACTCGGCTGCGCTTTTGCCGGTCCCGCGGGGCTTGGCCGGTTTAGGCGGGAGGTAGCGGGGCCCTTCGGGCGCCCGCACCGAGCCGTCGGCGATCAGGGCCGCGAGATGGGGCGGGGTGGCGGTTGAGACGATCCTCGCGACCGGGCGGCCGTGCTTCGTCACCGTGATCGCCTCGCCCTGCTCGACTCGGTCGATGATCGAGCTGGCCTTGTCCTTCAGTTCGCGGATGCCTACGGTCGCGTTCTCCATGGTAGCCACATTCTAGCTCTAAATGGCCAGTTTGTTCACGAGTCGGTTTGCGGCCGGCCAGACCGCCGACGCAGATAGAAACCCAGGCCCCCGATGAGCGCCACTCCCCAGAGAACCGAAGCCCAGATTCCGATCGTCGCTCCGAGGAACCCGGCGATGATCAACGCGAGAATCAGGGCGACGTAGGCTCCGAAGAGGAGAATGGCTCGACCGCCGAGTCTGCGCATACGGGCAAGCCTAAATGCGACTAGGCGGGTACGTCGGCGCTCTGGCTGCCCATCCGTGTCTCATCTCGGTCGCATCGCCACCGCAAACGCGCTCCCAAGCCAAAGCCCCTCGTCCTTCAATCGACGGAGATCGGCTCTGCGCCAGGGAAAAACGCCGAAGCTTCATTACCGAGCGACGCCGACGGGGGCGTCAGAACGGTAGTGCAAGGGGCGTCAAAGTGGGAGCGTAGACCCGGTTGCTTGGCCCCTTGGATGTCTGACGTCGCGAACCGCGATGTCAGACATCGCCCGTCCCTGGTCAGTCTTGGGCAGCGAGGAACTCGGCCGGAGTGAAGACCGGGATTTGTCCGACGAGTTCAAGGAGGTCGTCGTCGCCGGAGGCGAGTGCGGCGGCGCGGGCGTGTGCCAGGGCGATGAGGGAGTCATCGTCGGGGTCCCGGCAGCGGATCGGAGGCGGTCCGGCCGGGTCGTCGGCAAATCCTGCATCTCGGCGCAGCAGGTCTACGTAACGGTCGACGACATCGAGGTCGACATAGCGACGGAACTTCTTCCGCCGTAAGACCAGTCTGAGCTCCTCAAGGAGGAGAGGAGAGACGATCAGCTCGAAGCTTCCGCTTCGGCTGGCGGCCACCAGTCTCGCCGGGGTGCCGTGGGGGTGATCAGCGCTGACACGAGGACGACTGGGTCAAGAACCGCCCTCTTTACGCCTCTCCTTGCGCAGCTCGCGAAGCTCCCCGGTGGCGAGTTTCATGCCCTTCTCCTCGGGGGCGGGAGTGACCTTGGCCCAGATCTCGGCAAGGTCGTCGAAACCGAGGTCACGGCGTATGGCCTCCTCGATCACCTGCGAATCTCGTTTGCCGGTTCGGGCGGCCTTGATCTTGACCGCGCGGAAGACGTCCTCGTCGAGGGTGACGGTCGTCCGGGCTTTCGACATAACCGCATTATTCATCAGGATGCGGTCTCCTGTCGCGGGCGAGCGAGATGTTGGGCGGACCAACCTGTTGACCGGCAACGGGAGTCTCATCCACGTCGCATCGTCGCCGCAAACCCGCTCGTCTCGCGGTCTACTACGGCCGGATGACCCAGACCGTCGAGTCGGCGAAGGACGCGGCGTAGAGGAGGCCTTCGGGGCCGCGGGCCAGGGTGGTCAGCTTGTAGAAGCCGCTGGCGCCGCCGTGTTTGGTGGCTCCGGGGATGGGTTGGCAGACGCCCCTTTTGGCGGTGCGGAGGCTGCCGGTGACGCAGTCTTGGAAGGAGAGGGCTCCGGTTTTGGGGTCGCGGCGGAACTCGACCAGGGCGTCCTGGGTTCGGACGGGGGCGAAGAGGCGGCGGCCGTTGGCGGTGACGAGGGGTCGGCGGATGCCGGTGAGGGGGGAGGTGGGGTGGAAGCCGTGGTTGGGTTCGGTGACGGAGGTGAGGGTGCAGAGGCCGCGGTCTTCGCGGTCGCCGCTGATGCAGCTCATCGGGGTGAGGGCGCCGGTCGATGGGTTGCGGCGGAGGGTGAGGATCGCGCCGTAGCCGGAGGTGGCGTAGAGGAAGCGCCAGTCCGGACTGGCGGTGAGGCCGGTGGGGAGCTCGAGCGAATTCAGGGGGCCGCGGTGGAAGGAACAGCGGGAGACTTCGCCCCGGCCGCCGAGGCAGCCGGCGAAGGTGGGGGTGCCGGTGGGCCCGATCCTGAAGGTGTCGATGGTGCCGGCCCGGCTGGCCCCCGCGTAGAGGAACTTGCCGCCCGGCGAGAGGAGGGGCTCGCTCAATCCTTCGAAGCCCCAGCGGCCGATCGAGATGTGCCGACAGTGGGTCGTCTTGCTGTTGGTGCTGAGGCATCCGCCGAAGTGGAGGGCGCCGGTCGAGTCGCGATCGAAGGTGACCAGGCTCTGGTCGAGGTCGGTGGTGACGTAGACGTGATGCCCGTCGGCGCTGACGAGGACGCCGGTCGGTTCGTTCATGCCGGAGCCGTAGCCGCCGTGGGTCGCACCCGGAATCAGGGTGCAGGAGAGGACGCCGGTCGGCCCGGGTTCGGTGTCGCCGGTCAGGCAGTCGACATAGGTGAGCGCCCCGCTCAGCGGTTCGCGGGAGAAGCGGGCGATGACCGAGCCGTGGAAGCTGCCGCTGACCAGGTAGAGCGAGCGCCCGTCGGGGCTGATCGCCGCCGCGGTGGGATAGGCGATCGGCGCCTGGTCGGAGTTGGCGTAGGCGCCGGGAACCGCCGGGCAGGAGCGTTCGATGAACGTGTTGCCGGTGAAGCAGGCGGCGAAGCGCAGGCGCCCGGGCGAGCCGCCGGCGACGAGCTGGGTGATCGCGCTGTTTTCGCTGCCGATCGCGTAGAGAGAGGAGGTCGTCCCACCCCCCGCGAGCGCGACGACTCCCTTCAGCCCGGCGTCGGTGCCCCGGCCGCCGGAGCCCGGCACGGTGGCACATCCCTGCGCGGCGGCGACGCGGTTGTTGCCGCTGACGCAACCGAGCAGGGTGGGCTGGGACCTTGCCGGGGCCGCGGCGGCCGCGGCCCCCGACGCGAGGAGGAGCAGCGACACCAACACGGCGGTCCGGTACGCCTTGACGAGAGGCACCTGCCCACTTAAACAGATCCGCGAGGAGCGGACCCGGATTTGCCCCAATTGGGTCGGGTACGGCGGGAGGGCGCGATCGGGTCTGGTGTCTCAGCCGCCTACGGCCGCGCCTCGAGGATCAGGTTGAAAGGCGTCTCCGTCGCTCGACGGACATCCTTGAAGCCGCCGCTCTTGATCACTTCCGCCAGGCGCTTCTCTCCAGCTTGGGCGCCTAGGGCGAGGCCGACCTCCTGGTCCAGGGAGGCTGGGGTGCAGATCATGGTCGAGGCGCCGTAGAAGACTCGGCCGACCGGGTTCATGTTGTCCTCGACGCGGTCGCCGGCGAAGGGCTCGACGATGAGCCAGGTGCCGTCGGGGGCAAGGGTGTCGTGGATGTGGGTGGAGGCACCTACGGGGTCGCCCATGTCGTGGAGGCAGTCGAAGACGGCGACGAGGTCGTAGTCGGTGCCGGGGTAGTCCTTGGCGGTGGCGACTTCGAAGTCGGTGTTGTCGATGCCAGCGTCGGCGGCGGCTTCGCGGGCTCGGTCGATGGAGGCCGGGTGGTAGTCGAAGCCGTGGAACTCCGAGTCGGGGAAGGCTTCGGCCATCAATACCGTCGAGGCGCCGTGGCCGCAGCCGATGTCGGCGACTTTTGCGCCTTCGGTGAGCTTGTCCTCGACGCCTTCGAGGGCGGGGATCCACTCGGCGACAAGGTGGCCTTTGTAGCCGGGACGGAAGAAGCGCTCGGTGCCCTCGAAGAGGCGGTGGTCGTGCTCGTGCCAGCCCATGCCCTCGCCCGTCTTGAAGGCGGAGGCGATCTTGTCTTCGTCCGCGTAGAGAGAAGCGATCAGCTCGTAGGCGCCGAGGAGGTAGAAGGGGCTCTCCTCGTCGGCGAGCGCCATCGCCTGCTCGGGCGGCAGTTCGTAGGTGTCGCTTTCGGCGTCGTAGGTGACGTAGCCGCCCGCGGCCTGGTTGCGGAGCCACTCGCGCACCGAGCGCTCGGCGACGCCGGCGCGTTCCGCGACTTCCTGGGAACTCAGCGGACCCGCGCCCGCCATCGCCTTGTAGAGGCCCATGCGCTCGCCGATCAGGAAGAGCGGCGCGCTGATCACGGCCCCCATGTCGGTCACCGCCTGACCCATGAATGCTTCGAGCTTCTGGGGATCGATCTCGGTCGCGGCCATTTCCGCCTCCAAGCGTCTATGAGGTTTTTGGGACGATCCCTGCAACTCCGAGTAGACCACCGGCGGAGCGCCTGTCAAGGGCGGGGGCTCGGTTTCAGACAGGATTCATTCCGACCGGGAGACTCGGTCGCCGCGTGCTAGGTTCGCTCGCGTGCGGATGCGCTTGCGATTCAACAGGGGTGCAACCGCAGCGCTCGCTCTCTGCGCCGGCATGGCGACGCTCGCGTCGCTCGCTCTGCCCGCGGCGGGCGCGAAGCCGGCACCGAGCGGCGTCGCCAAGGTCGTCAAGGAGATCAACCGGATCGAGGGCAAATCGCTCTACCGCCAGTCCGACTGGGGGTATGCGATCGTCGACCAGGGGAGCGGCAAGGTGCTCGCCTCCCAGAACGCCCACAAGATGTTCGACCCGGGCTCGACGATGAAGACCTATGCGGTGTCGACCGCGCTGCGGATGTACGGGCCGAATTATCGATTCCGGACGCCGGTCTACCAAGAGGGAACGGTGACGGGTGGCACGCTGAGCGGGAACCTGGTGTTGGTCGGATCGGGCGACCTGACCTTCGGCTTGCGCGAACTGCCGAACGGCACCCTCTCTTACGAGAACCTCCCGAATGTCGACCAGAGCTATGCCGACGAGCTTCCGCATGCGGTGGAGGCGTATGGCGATCCGCTGTCGGCGCTCGATGAATTGGCGGCCGACGTGCGGGCGGCGGGGATCACTCAGGTGAGCGGAAACGTGGTGGTCGACGACCGGCTGTTCGCGCCCTATGAATTCCCCGACGGGCTGATGTCGCCGATCTGGGTCAACGAGAACCTCGTCGACCTGCTGGTGAAGCCGGGGGCGGTCGGGCAGCCGGCTTCGGTCGACGTGAGGCCGAAGACCTCGTCCTATGTGGTCGACAGCCAGGTGATGACGGTGAAGAAAGGCGTGGAAACGAACCTCAACGTCAGCGAACCCTCGCCGGGGAAGATCGAAGTGAGGGGGGAGATCGCCGCCGGGAGCCCGCCCACGCTGAGGGTGTGGGAGGTGGCCGATCCGGCGGCCTTCGCCCGCACGGCGTTCATCGAAGCGCTGGCGCGGGCGGGAGTTACCGTCACCGCCCCGGTGACCGGGCCCAGCCCGTCCGGCCTGTTGCCGGCGCGGGACAGCTACAAGGCCGCCGACCGACTCGGGCAGCATGTGTCCCTGCCGCTCGCGCAGTACGCCAAGCTCATCCTCAAGGTCAGCTACAACCGCGGGGCGGACCTGATGGCCTGCCTGGCGGCGGTCAAGGGCGGCGGCAGGAGCTGCAAGCGGGGGATGGCGGCCGAGGTGCTAACCGCGACCGGCCTGGGCGCGCGGCGCTCGGAAGTGATCCCGTTCGACGGCGCGGGCTCCGACGACCAGGGCCGGACGACGCCGACGGCGCTGACCACCCTGCTGCGAGGCATTCCGGGGACCAGCTACGGCAAGACGTTCGTCGGCGCCCTGCCGATCCTCGGGCGGGACGGGACGCTCGCCAATGTCCTCAACCACGAACCGGTCGCCGGCCACGCGCAGATCAAGACCGGCAACCGCGTCGTCGGCGGCAACGGCGCCGGGCAGATCAACGTGCTCGGCAACAGCCTGGCGGGATACGTGACGACCAGCCATGGCCGCAGGGTTGTGCTGGCGATCATCGTCGGGAACGTGCCGCTCAAGACGTCGGAAGGTTTCCTCGGCGTCGTCGACGACCAGGCGGAAATGATCGAGTCCGTCTACGAGCACCTCTAGGACGAGCACCTCCAGGGCGGGGGAAATTCCGCCAGTTTCCGGGTGAAATCGCGATTCGAGGCGCCTCGCGCGCTTAGGGTCGTCTCTTCGTCCAACGTTCATAACTGGGGGAAGTGCAATGCAGATCCGAGGCTTCTCGTCTCGTCGTTCGCTGGTCTCGTTGTGTGGCGTGTTGTGTGTCGGCCTCGTGCTGGCCCTGTCGGCGGCCGGGGCCGCGGGCAAGCCGAGCTGCAAGAAGGGCGCGGAGGCGGCGGGGTGCAAGCTGCCCGACGGCGCCCGCTTCTACAAGTCCCTCGGCACCAGTCAGTCGCTCACCGTGCAGGTCGGCGGCAAGGGCGTCTCGGTCACGGCCTACGGGGTGCCGATCAAGTGCACGAAGTACGTCCCGCTCCAGGGCAACGAAGCGTACGTCGCGATCGGCCTCTCGGCCGCCCAACACCCGAAGGTGGGTAAGTCCTACCTGTTGAAGGAGACCGAAACCCAGAGGGGCGAAGAAGGCGAAGGGACCTCGTCGAGCACCACCGAAGTGACGCTCGCCTTCAAGTCGGCCAAGCAGGTGGTGGTGAGCATCCACCAGGTGACCGCCGTCGACGGCGAAGCGGGCTGCGACGGGAGCGGGACCTACACGGTGAAGCGCCAGATCTGAGTATTCCGGCCCGCCTTGCGTTTTCCGGCGACCGCTGAGAGGCTCGCGCGCGTCTCGTCCTTCTCGTCTAGACAAACGGAAGGACTCCCGTGCACCGTGTCCGCGGCAAGCTCACCTACTCGAACGTCATCTCGACTCTCTGCCTTGTGCTTCTCCTCGGCGGCGGGACGGCCTACGCCGCCTCGCACCTAAGGAGGGAAAGCGTCGGCACCGGGCAGCTGAAGAAGGAAGCCGTCACCCCGGCCAAACTCAGTAAAAGGGCGAAGGTGACGCTCACCGGTCCCGTCGGACCGACCGGCCCGACGGGTGCACGTGGTGCCGATGGGCAACAGGGACCGCAAGGCCTTCAGGGGCCGATCGGACCGCAGGGTCCCGCCGCCATCTCGATCGATTTCGCGATCCCACAGGACGGCGCCCTGCACGAAGTCGGCACCTACGACGGGGTCAAGATCGAAGCCGGCTGTAATGCCTCGAGCTCCCAGATCGTCCTGAAACCGACCACCGGTGGCAAAACCATGGACCTATACGGCACCAACACCTTCGTGCCCAACGCTCCCAACGACACGGACCTGACCGGTTCCGCCGGCATTACCTTTTTGACCGGCTCCGCCAATCACGAAATGGACCTCGACGAGATCGGCCGCAACACTCAGGTCGGCGCGACGTTCGCCGCGTACAAGCTCCACGCCGGCGGCCTCGACTGCGCGGTCAAGGGGATGGTGATTCCGAGCGGCAGCTAGGGGAGGTGGGGTCGGCGCTGCCGGTCGCGCTCAGTGGAACGCGTAGGGCCCGGTGATCTCGTCGGGCTCGGCGCCGAGCAGGGCGGCGAGCTTCGCGCGCTCGGCCTCCGGCTCGCCGGGCCGCGCCTCGATCATCGTCCAGGCCGCGGGGCGCGTCTCGCCGTCGCCGTTCATGCCGCGGGCCATCGGGATGGCGCGTGCGCCGATCTCGATCAGGCGCTCGCGCTGCTCGGCGGCAAGGTCGCCGCGGATCCAGAACTGGAGAGGTGCCATCCCCGAAGGCTAGGAAGGGGATGGGGCGGGTGCCTCGGTACGCACGCGTGTGCACGGGACCGTTCACGGTCCCGTGGCGTGCGCCGGCCGGGCCGCCCGAGGCGACGACCCGGCCGAGCCGCTTATTCGACCGCCTTCTTGAGCTCGGCGCCCGCGCTAAACCGCGGAACCGTCTTCGCGGCGATCTGCATCGACTCGCCGGTCTGCGGGTTGCGGCCCGTGCGGGCCTCGCGGTGGGAGACGGAGAATTTGCCGAAGCCGGTGAGCCGGACTTCGTTGCCTGCCGCCAGCTGCGCCTCGACCGCCTTCAAGGTCGCATCGACAGCGCCTTTCGCCTCCGCGACGCCGAGCCCGCTCCGCTCGGCGACGTCACGGACCAACTCATCCTTTCCTACGAGTGCCATGAATCATCCTCCGGGTTATCGGGTGCTCCGCTTCCACGCGGACTTTCACCGAAAACCGTATCCACGCCGTAGGTCGTTCCCCGGTGCAGAGCGCTTTTCGGGTGCTCAGCAGCCCTTTTGGCCGACCGGACGCAGCATCTCGACGCCCTCGCGGCGGAATTCCGCGGGCAGCGGGCCGACCAGCTTGTAGCGCAGTTTCGAGTAGATCGTCTTGCCCTGGCACTGCGTCTGGGCTTCCAGCCGGAGGGTCGCGGAGGGGCGGTAGACCTTGCCCTGTGCGCAGTTCGGAGTGCAGCCGCGCACGTAGGCGCGGGCCGTCGCCGTGGCGGCCGGCCCGCCGTAGCTCGTGTACGGCGGCAGCCTATGGCGCCGCGCCCGCCCGGTCAATCGACGCGCCGACGACCCCGCAGGCGAGCCCAGCGGTCGCGCAGCTTGATGCCGAGGATGCCGGCGCTCGCCAGCAGGACCGGGCCGAAGCTCAGCGCCGTCTCCTCTACCGGGATGCCTGCGATGTGGCCGAGTGGGAGCATCAGGCGCGCCCCGCGTCGGCCTCGGCGACGAGAGTGCGCACGAGGTTGTCGAAGCAGTGGTTCCAGCCGCTTTCGTGGGAGCGGACAGAGGCCGCGTCGCGCAGGTTCGAGTGGATGAAGGTGACGGTGGTGGAGCCGCCGGACTCGACGAAGGCGATCTCGATCAGGGTCTCGCGGCCCTCGTCCTCCCGGTCCCAGGTCCAGGTGAAGGCGAGGCGGTGGGGGCGGTCGACCACCGTGTAGTGGCCGCCGCCGCCGTGCGTGTCGCCGTCGGTGTCGCGCATGACGACACGGACGGCGCCGCCCACGCGGAGGTCGACGCTCGCCTCCGGCGTCGACCAGTCGTTCCGCGCGTGCCACCAGCGCCGCATCACGTCCTCGTGGGTGAAGGCGTCGAAGACGGCGGTCGCCGGCGCCTCGTAGGAGCGCTCGATGACGAGGGTCTCGGAGGTCTGGGCCTCAGACACTGTTCGCTCCCCGCTGCGAGGCGGTCTCCTCGGAGAGGGCCTGCTCGAAGTCGGACGCTTCCTCGTAGCGGTCGTGATAGTTCCACCACACGTATGCCTGGGTCTGGGGATAGCCCTCGGGCGAGTCCTCCCAGATCTCCTGGCGGCCGAGCGGGGTGATGTCGAGATAGCTCCAGGTGGTGCCGAACGCTTCGTCGCCGCGCCTGTCGGTGAAGTAGGTGCGGAAGACCTCGTCGCCCTGGCGGATGAAGACGTTGTGGCCGTGCCATTCGTCGACGCCGAAATCACGGTCCCAATCGTCGGTGAGCGTGTACCAGGGCATTTCCCAGCCCATCTCCTGCCGCAGCCGGGCGATCTCCTCGTGCGGTGCGCGGGAGACGTAGGCGAGGGTGGTGTCGCGGGCGTTCAGGTGGCCGAGGTGGGCGACCTGGTCGGCGCCCAGGGAGCAACCGCGGCAGCCGCGCTCGGGCCAGCCGTTGACGTCCGGGTCGAAGAAGAAGCGGTAGACGATGAGCTGGCGGCGGCCTTCGAACATGTCGAGCAGGGACACCTCGCCGTCGGGCCCCTCGAATCGATAGTCCTTCGACACCGCTTGGCGCGGCATCCGCCGGCGTTCGGCGGCAAGCGCGTCACGGGCTCGCGTGAGCTCCTTCTCCTTGACCAAGAGCTCCTCGCGGGCGGCGCTCCACTCCTCGGGTGAGACAACTGGCGGCAGGTTCATCGCTGCTCCTCCTTCAGGTGATCCTCGACGACATCGAACAGGCGGGTCCAGATCTCGCGCTGGCGGACCATCCACTCGGTCGCCTCCTCCAGCGTCTCGGTCCGCAGCGACAGCACGTGGTTGCGGCCGTCGATGACGCGGGTGACGACGCCGGACTCCTCGAGCACCTTCAGGTGCTTGGAGATCGCGGGCTTGGAGACGCCGAAGTCGCTCGTCACTTCGCCCACCGTGGCGGGGCCTGCGGCGAGCCGTTCGACGATCTGGCGACGGATCGGATGGGACAACGCCTTGAACGGACTGTTAACCATTTGGTGAACTGTAGCAGGTGGTTTAAATGTCCATGCCGCGACGGGCGCGATTAGGCTGGCGCTCATGCGAAAAGCTCTCGTCCCGGCTGTTCTCGTGATCCTGCTCACCGCCGCCTTCGCCACCACCGCGTCGGCGGCCTCGACCGCGGCCGGCTCGGCCGCGTGTACGCCGAAGACCAACATCGAGGCGATCGTCGACGACTCCGGCTCGATGGTCGTCACCGACCCCAACAAGCTGCGCGTGCAGGCGATGGACCTGCTGATCCAGACGCTGCCGCCGTCGACGACGCTCGGCGCGGTCGAGTTCGGCTCCGGCATCGAAGGGATCCCCGGCGTCTTCGAAGGGACGCCCGCCGCCTACACCCTCTTTCCGCCCGAGCCGATCAAGCCCAACTCGGCGGCGATGCAGGGAGCGCTGAAATCGAACATCAACGCCGATGACGGGGCCACCGATTACAACGGCGCCTTCGCCAAGGCCGACGCCGACGACCCGGCCTCCCAAGCGCGGATCTTCCTCACCGACGGCGGCCACGATGAAGGCACCTACAACGAAGCGCACCTCGGTCACAACGTTCCGACCTACGTGATCGGCTTCGGCACCGGGATCAGCTCGGGGGAAGACAAGGCGCGGCTGAAGAAGATCGCCACCGACACCGGCGGCAAGGTCTACGACCTCGAAGACGCGAGCGAACTGCAGGCCGTCGTCAACAACATCGGCGCCGACCTCACCTGCAAGACCCCGCCGCGTCAGTTCACCGACGAACTCACCCAAGGCCAGAGCAAGACCCACACC
>JBOGYZ010000073.1:0-3408 GCA_050697015.1 Solirubrobacterales bacterium | reverse complement strand
CTTCCGGTGGACCCGGCCGCGGGGGATACGGGATTTCAGGTACTCGCTCGCCTCGATCGACGGGTCGATGCGCTGGTCGTTGAAGTCGGTGACGTGGGTGTCGGTCGGGAAGAAGTAGATGACCCGCTCGCCGAACTGGTCCGCCCGGTGGATCGCCCAGCGCCACTCGCCCGTCGACGCGCCGACCTGCGTGCTCTTTTTGTAGACGACTTCGCGGGCGAGGGCGATCGCGTCGTCATAGAACGGTTCGATCTGGAACGGGAACTGCTCGAGGTCGACCGGCCCGTGGCGCGCCTCCGGGATCGTCAGGGCGTACTCGCGGATGGACAGGAACTTCTGCTCGTCCTTCTCCTCCTCGGCCTTCTGGCTCGCGCGCCGCTCTTCGAGAGCCAGCCGCTCGCTGAGTGCGCCCCGGACGCCGCCGTCGTCTCCCCCTGGTCCTCCGAATCGACGCTTGACGAGCACGCCGGAATCCTAGCCGCGACGTACGGCGCCGCCGCCCCGACCCAGCGGCAGGCAGAAGGTCGAGACGGCGGCGTGGGGACGGCGGGAGAGGCTTGGTCCCCCATCGCGGCTACCGGCGGAGGAGATCGCCGATCGGCCGCGGCGCGGACGTTAGACGAGGCGCCCGTCGACGGCGACGGCGAGCGCGGAGCGTACGGCTAGTTCTTGTCGGAGGTCCGGATGGCGCGCTGGAGGTCGTAATCCAGCTGCTCGATCTGGCGACGGAGAGAGGCGACCCGTTCCTGGAGGCTGTTGATCTCGTCCCGCTGGGTCGTGATTTCCCCTCGCTGGACCTCGATTTCGGCGTGCAGCTCCTGGTTTTCGTTGCGGAGGTCGTGCGAGTCTTCTTTCCGGCGCTTCAGCTCCCGGCGCAGATCCTCGTTGACTTCGATGACCGACTTCGTCTCTTCGTTCTCGTTCTGGGAGCGAGCCTTGATGAAGGCGGTGACGGATCCCCCGATCGCCGCGATGAGGGTTCCCATCGCCGCGAGGATTCCCAGGCTGTCTACTGCGCCGATCGGAAGCACGGGGCTAGCCCACGTAGTAGCCGGTGGTCGCCAGGTGTTTCGCCCGTTTGGCGTAGCCGACCGCCAGACAGAAGATGAAGGCGGCCGTCACCCACGAGGTCGCGTGGAAGATCGTCCCGGCGTAGACCAGCAGCCCGCCCGAAAGGAGCGCTGACCCTGCAGCCTCGACGCTACGGAAACCTCGGAGGATCCCGACGGCGGAGAGGACGCCTCCGAGCGCCCAGACCGCGCTGAAGAGGTAGAAGACGATCGCGGGGTAGTTCAGCGCGATCACCGACTGATGGACGGACGCCGGGGCGATGATGCTGACGATTCCGGTGAAGGCCATCCCGTACGCGACCCACCTCGCGAGAGGGTGCGATCGGAGGTACGGACCCTGCGTCGGGGCGGAGATTCGGAAGGGGATCCTCACGCCACCGAGTCTAGGGCGCCTCGTAGATCGTTACCGCAGCCGTTCCTAGTTGCCCGTCTCGGCGGGCTTCCTCAGGGAATGATGCGGCGCGCAGAGGTTACAGACGAGCCGGCCGTCGGTCGTGAGCTTCGCGAAGGTCGGGTCGACGTTGTTCCCGCAGCCGCAGCAGACGGGGTTCGTCACGGGCGGGGCGATCTCGTCCATCGTGGGGGAGTTCATGATGCGACGCCTCCTGGGCCGCTAGTGCCCGGCGGGTCTGGCTCGAAGCCGCCGAACGTTGATCGGTCGACCTTGAATGTACCGGGACTTCCCGACGACTTCGACGGATCAAAAGGGTCGGCGACCGGCTTCTTCTTCGGAGGCGCCTTCACCCCGCTCCTCCGCTCCGCGGCGAGCTGGGTCGGCGTTTTGCAGCCGGACCGCTTCATGATCGCGAGGAGATCGAGGTACGTCGCGTCGCCGACGGCGATCGTCTTCACCTTCGGATCGTCTAGCGCGGCGAGGAAGAGGTCGGCGTCGAGCGCTTTCCGATGCCGTTTCGTCTTCTCCCCGCGGGTCTCCCACGCGTTGGGCGGAAGGTCGGCGTCGAGCACGAGCGTCGTCTGCGGGACGGTCGCCCCCGTCCTCATCGGCGCTTCCGGTTCTTCTTCCGCTTCGACTTCGAGCCCGACTTCCGCGGCTCGCGGATTTTGAAGGGCTCGTCGCCGATCCTCGCCGGGACGACGCCTCGAGGATTCAGCTTCAGGACTTCGCTCATCGCAGCGAGGACGGCGAGCTCAGCTCGCGCGTCGACGAGGGCGATCGCTCCGCGCTGCATCGCCTTCTGGACCGCGGCGCGGAAATCGGCGATCTGGCCCATGTTCATCAGGGTCTGGTCGCCGGGCTGCGGAGGCTTCGCGTGGTACTCGGCCCGGTAGAGCGCCGCGGCGCGCAGTTCGAAGCATTCGGCCGGGGCGACCTTCCCCTTCACCTTCGGGGCCCGCCGCACCAGCTCCGGTGCCTTCCCGGGGTAGAGGTTTGAGACCTCGTTGAAGTCTGAGTCGGGCGCCGTCTCCTCGAGCAGGTCCGTCAGGTTCGCGGAGATCGGCGGATCGCCGTCCCACGGCTCGCCGTTCCGCGTCCAGCCCTTCCCGGCGACGTACTCGAAGGTCGAGCCATACTCCCCAACGGTGACCGCGGGCTTCCGTTTGCTCACGCCGCGGCCTCGTCCATCGAGAGCTGCGGCGTGTAGACGATCGGGTCGCGGAAGCAGACGCCGAGGCCGGACCGCTCGAGCGCCGAGGCGCAGACCTCCCCGAAGGCGAGGAGCATCGACGGCGCGCCCGATCGCGAGCGCCCATCGCTCCGCCGGACGATCGCCCCCGGCCCGGGCGAGAACTCGACCCGGCCGCGAACGAAGCAGACCGCGTCGGCCGCCGCGAGCGCGCTCTGCGACCAGCCGGTATCGACCCGGGCGAAGACGAGGGCGACGCCGTCGCCGTGCTCCTCAAGGCGCTTGACCCAGCGCGCGGTCTGGTCGCCGTAGGGCGGGTTTAGCCAGACGCGGCCCTCCCACTCGATCCGGAGGCCGTCGTCCGGGAGGCTGATCCGCTCGTCGGCCGGGATCCAGGGAGCCGCGGGCGCCGGCGGAGCGCAGGGGTCGAGGTCGAAGTTCAGCCCTAGGTGCTCGAAGAGCCAGGGCGGCGTATACCACTCGCTCGAGCCGCCGTTCCCGGGCTCGTGGGTCATCCCGCTCGGCGTCACGCGGCCCACCGCCGTTCGCTTTCGGCGCGATCGGCCTCGGCGAGGTAGCGCCCGTAGGCGACGCGGACGGGGCAGCTCTTCGAATGCATCAGAGGTCGGTCGATCTCGCGGACGCGGATCGGGCATTGGCAGGACGGCTCAGGAGGAAGCTCCCTCCGGGTGACGGGGAGGTCGAACATCTCGTGGAGCCTACGCCGCGCATCGGAGGGAACTCGCTTATCT
>JBOGYZ010000072.1:0-3685 GCA_050697015.1 Solirubrobacterales bacterium | reverse complement strand
GCGCGTGGGAGTGCAGATGGCCCTCGGCGTCGGGGGTGTCGGCCTCGCCGTGGCGGATCACGTAGAGGCGGCGGCCGCGGCGGGTGCCCGGGGCGAGCCGGAGCGGGTCGGCGGGGTCGACGTTGACCATCATCGGCGTTGCTTCTCGTTCGTTGCGGTTCAGCAAGGTGATGGCGCCGGGGTCGATCGCCAATCGCGCCGGATCGATCTCGATCGTGGTGGCGACGCGGGCGGCGATCTCTTCGGCGGGGAGGTCGACGATCTCGGCTTCGCCGTCGCGCAGATCGGCCAGGTATCCGGCGACGGCGGGGGACCGTTCGCCGCCGGGGACGGTGGCAACCATCGCGAGGATCGACATCGGGATCAAATTCTGCCAAACGCTTGATTGAATATCTATCTCGATTTCGTCACTCGGGGGGTGTCGGCGGCCACAACGCAAGGAGACAGCGTGAGGATCGGTTACCTGATTGACACCAACTAAGGCCGGTTACGACCAGCCGCTGCCATCCCCGCAGGACGCCTACGAGACGATCACGGTGATGATCGAGGAGGGCATCGTGACGGAGAAGGCCGGCTTCCACTCGCGGCAGGTCCCGCACCGTCATGGCCGCACCGAGTGCTACCTGCCCGGTCCTGAACAGCTGTTGACGATCCTCGCGCGGGAGACCGAGAAAGTCGCGATCGGGACCTTCACGCTGATCGACACGCTGGTCCACCCGATGAAGACGGCGGAGCAGTCCGCGATCATCGACAACCTCTCGCAGGGACGCCTCTACACGACCCTGTCGGGGGTTTCCACCCTGGCTACTGGATGAAGTTCGGCATCCCGCAGGAACACCTCCTGGGCCGTTTTCCAGGAGGCGATCAAGTCTGGAACAAGGCCTTCAAGGCCGAGCGGTTCACCTTCGAGGGCACGTACTGGCAGTGCGATGCGGCGCTGCTGACGCCGCAGCCGACCAGGAGGGCGGCTGGCCGATCTGGGGTGGCGGCAACGCCAGCGAGGCGGCGATCCGGCGCTCGGCCGACTATGGCGAAGCGTGACCCTGCGACCCTTCGCCGCTGATGAAGGAGGTCTGGGGCAACAGGTGAACTACAACCGCGGGCGGGCCGAGGAACTGCCAGAGCCCTTAATCGTCCTCATGCGCCGAAATAGGAGCCGGGCGCTGGGGGCGCTCAGGACGCCGGGGTCGGGATTCCGACCCCGGCGAGGGCCGGGGCCAGCCTCGTCGCGACCAACTCGACGTGGCGGTCGGCAATGTCGTCGGGCATGCCGGCGATGCTCTCCCAGAGATAGACGTGCTTGACCGGCATCGGCGCCAGCCAGGCGGTGAGGCGGGCGATGGCCTGCTCGGGCGTGACGACGTCGAAGCTGGGAGGCAGCGCTTCCGCGGCCGGCTTTCGCAGCTCCTCGACATCGACGGCGGCGCCAGTCGGGTCGAGGGTGGTCGGACGCAGGTTGCTGTCCGCTCGGCCCTCGGCGCCGTAACGGTTGTAGGTGTCCCGTTGGTAGGCGAGGTGCGGGGCGATCCGATCCCAGGCCGCCTCCGGGTCGTCGGCGAGGATTACGTTGGCGAGGCCGGCCATTCGTGCTTCGGAGACTTTGAACCCGCCTTCCTCGAGCCCTTCGACGTAGGGGTCGAGCAGTTTCGAGTCGAGCCAGAGCAACCCCTCGCCGAGCCGGCCGGCCATATGTGCTGCCCGCGGCCCGGTCGCACCGACCCAGCCCGGAATCGGGTCCTGGACCGGCGGCGGTGTGCACTCGCCGATCTCCCAGAGGCGCCGCACCTCGCGCACCCGCTCCTCCAGCAGGGGATAGCGGTCCTTGATGTCGACGCCGAACGCCTCGAACTCCGGCACCCGGTAGCCGAGCCCGAGGCCGAGCTCGACCCGGCCGCCACTGAGGATGTCGACGACCGCGTACTGCTCGGCCAAGTCGAGGGCCGGGCGTAGCGGCCCGAGCATCACCGCGGTCGCGATCCGAACCCGTTTCGTCCGCACCGCGACCGCCGCGGCGAGGGTCATCGGCTGCGGCAGGTAGCCATCCTCGAAGAGGTGGTGCTCGCTCAGCCAGACCGCGCCGACGCCGAGCCGCTCGGCCTCGACGAAGCGGTCGAGCGCCTGCTCGTAGCGTTCTGTCCAGGGTCGGTGGAAGGGAGGCGGGTTGCGCAGGTCGGAGTAGATGCCGACGATCATGCGATACCTCCGATGGCGGTCAGGGGACGGCGCTGCAGCAACCAGACGCGGCCCGCGGCGATCGCCCACTCGATGTCCTGGTCTCCCTCGTAGACACCTTCGCACGCTGTGGCGAGGTCGTCCAGCGCGGCCAGGTCCGCATCGGAGAGGCAAAGCGCGCGGATCTGGTGCTCGGCGACCGGGCAGCGCTCGATGCCGCCACCCGGCAGGATCCGCAGCTCGATGTCCTTGCGTCCAGGCGTCCGCTCGAGCACGGTGCCGTCGCGGTCGAGGCGGTAGTGGTCGGGGGCGACGATCGACCCGACCACCGCCTCGCCGAGCCCCCAGCTGGCGTCGATCACGCGCTCGTCGGCGCCGCTGACGGGGTGGCGGGTGAAGAGGACTCCGGCGGTCTCGGGCTCGACCAGGCGCTGGACCACGACCCCGATCCGGGGCTCCCCCTCGATCCCGAGCATCTGTCGGTAGGCGAGCGCGGTCTCGCCGTGGGCGGAGGCATGGACCTCCTTGACCGCCGCCACGACCTCGTCGTCGTGACGCACGTTGAGGACGGTCGCGTGCTGGCCGGCGAAGCTGGTCTGGCCGCTGTCCTCGCCGATCCCGGAGGATCGGACCGAGACCGGGCCCCCAAGGGAGCGGAAGCGCACGAGGAGTGCCGCGACCGAGGCGTCGTGGTCGGCGGCGACGGCGTCGGCGAGGCAGTAGGAGAGGGCGAAGCCGTCGGGAACCGGCAGGCCGGCGCGGATCGCGGCCCCGAGCTGGACCGCCTTGCCGCCGAACTTGCCCTCCTCGCGGGCCTCGGCAAGGACGACGGGAATGGAGGTCAACCTGGCGTTCATTCCTCGAGCAGCAGCAGGGCGTCGACGGCCGTCGCACCTTCGCCGTCCGGGTGGACGACGAGCGGGTTGACCTCGAGCGCCTCTAGTCGCTCGCCGACCGAGACGGCGAGCGCCGCGAGGGCCTCGATCGCGGCGGCGGCGCCATCGAGGTCGGCCGCGGGCCGGCCGCGGTAGCCGTGCAGCAGCGGTGCGATCGGGAGCTCGTCGAGCATCTCCCGCGCCTCGCCGGGGAGGAGCGGGAGCATGCGCCGCGAGACCTCGTCGGCGAGCTCGGCCTGGATGCCTCCGGGGCCGACGATCAGCACCGGGCCGAGGAGCGGGTCACGGCGAGCGCCGATGATGATCTCGATTCCCTCGCCCGCCATCTCCTGGACGATCGAGCCCTCGGGCTCGGCGCCGGCGCGGCGGGCCGCGGCGACGACCTCCTCGTGCGCGGCGGCGACCTCGTCGGGCCCGGAGACGCCGACGACGACGGCGCCGGCCTCGCTCTTGTGGGGAAGGTCCGGGGCCGAAGCCTTGACGACGACCATGCCCGCGTCGGTGGCCGCGGCCCGCGCGGCCTCGGCATCGGTGCAGACCACGGTGCGGGCGACCGGGACCCCGGCGGCACCCAACGCCGCCAGCGTTTCCGCCTCGGTCGGCCGGGCGGCGGGCGG
>JBOGYZ010000071.1:0-8921 GCA_050697015.1 Solirubrobacterales bacterium | reverse complement strand
GCCCGAACGGGGCCGGGAAGACGACCACGGTCGAGATCCTGGAGGGATACCGGAAGCGGACCGGGGGAGACGTGCGGGTGCTGGGCGAGGACCCGGCGAGTGCCGGGCGCTCCTGGCGCGACCGGATCGGCATCGTCCTGCAGTCGAACAGCCTCGATCCCTACCTGACCGTGCGCGAGTCGATCGAGCTCTATGCCGGGTACTTCAGCCACCCGCGCTCGGTGGAGGAGACGATCGCGCTGGTCGGGTTGGAGGGGAAGGCGGACGACCGCGCCCGCAAGCTCTCCGGCGGCCAGCAGCGGCGCCTCGACGTCGGCATGGCGCTGGTCGGTGACCCTGAGCTGCTCTTCCTCGACGAGCCGACGACCGGCTTCGACCCCTCGGCGCGCCGCCAGTTCTGGGACGTGATCGAAAGCCTCCGCGCGCTCGGCAAGACGATCTTCCTCACCACCCACTACATGGACGAGGCCCAGCGGCTCGCCGACCGGGTGACGATCATCGCCGCCGGGCAGATCGTCGCCCAGGGCACCCCGGAGGACCTCGGCGAACGCGAGAAGGCCGCCGCCACGATCCGTTATCGCGACGCGGCGGGCGAGGAGGTCACGATCGAAACCGTCGACCCGGTGCGGGAGCTGAACCGCCTCACGACCGACGCGCTGAAGCAGGGCGAAGAGCTCGACGGCCTCGAAGTGACGCGTCCGTCGCTGGAGGACGTCTACCTCGACCTCACCGAGACCGCGCGGGCCGCCGGGGGGGCGAATACCGAATGAGCGGCATCGCCCTCGTCGGCCACCAGTTCCGCTTCGACCAGAAGGCCTTCTGGCGCAACCCCGCGGCGGTCGGTTTCACCGTCTTCTTCCCGGTCCTGCTGCTGGTCATCTTCGGGACGATCTTCGGCTCCGACAACGTCGAAGTGCGCGGCGGCCACATCGATACCGACACTTACTACGTGCCGGCGATCATCACGATGGCGATCATCTCCTCGACCATGCAGACGCTGGCGATGTCGCTGGTGATCGCCCGCGAGGACGGCCGGCTGAAGCGCGGCCGCGGCACTCCGATGCCCTCCTGGGTCTTCATCGCGGGCCGGGTCGGCAACTCGATCGTCACCGCGCTGATGATGCTGGTGCTGCTCGCCCTGATCGGCGGCATCGCCTACGGCGTCCATTTCCCCTGGGGCCGGATCCCGGAGATCCTGCTCGTGCTCGCGGTCGGCGCCGCCTCCTTCTCCTGCCTCGGCATCGCCCTCACCGCCGCGATCCCGACCCAGGACGCCGCCGCCCCGATCGTCAACTTCCTGCTGCTGCCGCTCTACTTCCTCTCCGGCGTCTTCATCCCCGACGACCAGCTGCCGAGCGGGATCATCCACTTCGCCGACGTCTTCCCGATCCGCCATTTCTTCCTCGCGTTCTTCGACGCCTACGTGCCCGGGGGCGCCCACGCAGTCGCCTGGGACCACCTGCTGATCGTCGCGATCTGGGGCGTCGGCGGGCTCTTCCTGGCGATCCGCTTCTTCCGCTGGACCCCCCGCTCGGGGTGAGGCGCTGCGCCTGCCGCCGCCCGAGGCAGATAACTTTCCGTTAGCAAGATGTTGCACCACGTCCTCCTTGAGGTCTCAGACCTCGAACGAAGTGCCTCGTTCTACGACACGATGCTCGCCCCACTTGGTTGGCGGCGACACTTCGATGAGGACAAAACGATCGGCTATGGCATCGCCAAACCGGTCTTCTTCATCTCCGCCCATCACCCCCCGCAGCCCGGCTACGGCTTGCTCAGCGTCTCCGGGCTCGGCATCGTCGCGGTGAAGGCGGCCTACGAAAACGGGATGAAAGCCGGTGGCACGAGCGTCTCGGAGCCTGGCGAACGCCGCTCCTACGGCTCGGGCTCCTTCTCGGCTTTCCTCCAGGACCCCGACGGCTACGAGATCGAGATCACCGTCGGGTCCGATTAGGTCCCCCGCGGGGCGACCGGTAATTGCCGAATCCATAGGATCGGCTCGTCCACACAAATTCAGGAGGCGGTGGCTTCAATGGCAGTGAAGGTCGGGATCAACGGTTTCGGGCGGATCGGGCGCAACGTCTTCCGCGCGGCGCACGCGGAGGGGGCTGACATCGAGTTCGTCGCCGTCAACGACCTGGTCGACACCGAGACCATGGGCCACCTGCTCAAGTACGACTCGATCCTCGGGCGCTTCCCGGGCAAGGTCGAGATCGGCGACGACGCGCTGACCATCGATGGCAAGGAGCTGAAGGTGCTCGCCGAGCGCGACCCGGCCGCCCTGCCCTGGGGTGACCTCGGCGTCGACGTCGTGATCGAGTCGACCGGCTTCTTCACCAAGGGCGAGGACGCCGCCAAGCACCTCGCCGGGGGCGCCAAGAAGGTCATCATCTCCGCGCCGGCCACCGACCCCGACGTCACCGTCGCGCTCGGCGTCAACTTCGACGAGGTCTACGACAAGGACGCCCACAACGTCATCTCCAACGCCTCCTGCACGACCAACTGCCTGGCGCCGCTGGCGAAGGTGCTGCACGAATCCTTCGGGATCGAGCAGGGCCTGATGACGACGATCCATGCCTACACCTCCGACCAGCGCCTGCAGGACATGCCCCACAAGGACGCGCGCCGCTCGCGCGCCGCGGCGCTCAACCTGATCCCGACCACGACCGGCGCCGCCAAGGCCGTCGGCCTGGTGCTGCCGGAGCTGAACGGGAAGCTGAATGGCTTCTCGATGCGCGCCCCGGTGCCGACCGGGTCCGCTGTCGACCTCGTCTTCCAGACTCCGAACCCGCTCACGCCCGAGGAGATCAACGCCGCGCTGAAGGCGGCCGCCGAGGGCCCGCTGAAGGGGATCCTCGACTACACCGAGGACCCGATCGTCTCGACCGACATCGTCCACGACCCGCATTCGTGCATCGTCGACGGGCTCTCGACGATGGTGATCGGCGACGGCCGCATGGCCAAGGTGATCGCCTGGTACGACAACGAGTGGGGCTACTCGAACCGCTGCGTCGAGCTCGCCGGCAAGGTCCTCTAGAGCGCGCCGGGCGGGGATAGGAAGCGCGGAGGTCGAATGGCGTTCTCCAAGGCAAGCGTGCGTGACGCCAAGGTCAAGGGGCGCCGCGTCCTCGTCCGGGTCGACTTCAACGTCCCGCTGAAGGACGGCGAGGTCGTCGACGACACGCGGATCCGGGCGGCGCTGCCGACCCTGGAACTGCTGCGCGAACGGGGGGCGGCGCTGGTGCTCGCCTCCCATCTTGGGCGGCCGGGCGGCGAAGCCAAGCCCGAGCTGTCGCTGGCGCCGGTGAGCAGGCGGCTTTCGGAGCTGCTGGGGACGAACGTGACCCAGGCGCCGGGGGTGATCGGCGCCGAGGTCGACCTCGCGGCGGGCTGCCTCGGGCCGGGCGAAGTGCTGCTGCTGGAGAACACGCGCTTCGAGCCGGGGGAGGCGAAGAACGACCCGATGCTGGCGGGCTCCCTCGCCTCGCTGGCGCAGGTCTACGTGAACGACGCCTTCGGGGCGGCGCACCGGGCGCACGCCTCGACCGAGGGCGTGCCGCGCCACCTGCCGGGCTACGCGGGGCTGCTGTTGGAGCGCGAGGTCACCGAACTGAGCAAGGTCGTCGAGGACCCGGCGCGACCGCTGGTCGTCGTGCTCGGCGGGGCGAAGGTCTCCGACAAGGTCGGGGTCATCGACCGCTTCCTCGAGGTCGCCGACCAGATCCTGATCGGCGGCGCGATGTGCTTCAGCTTCTTCAAGGCGCAGGGCAAGGGGATCGGCAACTCGCTGTATGACGACGACAGCGTCAAAGCGGCCGAAGAGGCGCTGGCCAAAGCCGAGTCCTCCGACTGCGAGCTGACTCTGCCGGTGGACCTGGTCCTGGGACGCGTGTTCAGCGCTGACACCGAGCGTGAAGAGCTCGACGGGGTGGAGGTGCCGGATGGCTGGATGGGACTCGACATCGGGCCGAAGAGCGGTGCGCTCTACGCCGACGCGGTCGCCAAGGCCGGGACGGTGCTCTGGAACGGGCCGATGGGCGCCTTCGAGATGGAGCCGTTCGCGGCCGGGACCCGCGCCGTCGCCGACGCGGTGGCCGCTGCGTCCGGCAAGACCGTGGTGGGCGGTGGCGATTCGGTCGCCGCGATGGTGCAGTTCGGCCTGGAGGGGGAGGTCGACTGGCTCTCGACCGGCGGCGGCGCGTCGCTGGAGCTGCTCGAGGGCAAGAAGCTGCCGGGCGTCGAGGCCCTGATCGACGCCAAGCCCAAGGACGAGGAGAGCTGATGCCCCGCACGCCGTACATCGCCGCCAACTGGAAGATGAACAAGACGGTCGCCGAGGCGGCCGAGTTCATCGACGCGCTGCTGCCGCGGATCGCCGCGACCCAGCACGACGTGGTCGTCTGTCCGCCGTTCACGGCGCTGCACGAGGTGGTCGAGCGCCGGCGCGGGACCGCCGTCCGGGTCGCCGCCCAGAACATGCACGAGGGCGAGGCGGGGGCCTTCACCGGCGAGGTGTCGGCGCCGATGCTGGCGGAGCTCGACGTCGAGGCGGTCGTCCTCGGCCACTCCGAGCGGCGCCAGCTCTTCTGCGAGACCGACGAGGCGCTGGCGAAGAAGATCCCGGCGGCGCTGGCCGCCGACCTCGAGCCGATCCTCTGCGTCGGCGAGTCCGAGGAGGCGCGCGACGGCGGTCAGACCGAGGCAGTGCTGGAGCGTCAGCTGCAGGCCGATTTGGCCGACGTGTCGGACGAGGACGTCGCCAGGGTCGTGATCGCCTACGAGCCGATCTGGGCGATCGGCACCGGCAAGGTCGCGACCCCCGAGCAGGCCCAGGAGGCGTGCGCGTTCATCCGCGACGTGCTGCGCGCCCGCGGAGCGGCGGCGGACGACGTGCGGATCCTCTACGGCGGCTCGGTGAAGCCCGGCAACGCGGCCGAGCTCCTCGCGTTGCCGGATGTCGACGGCGCCCTGGTCGGCGGCGCGGCGCTGGACGCCGAGGACTTCGCGGCGATCGTCGAGGCCGCGTAGGGTCCGGGGTATGACCCTGGTTCCCTCGATTGCGCTGGTCATCCTCGACGGCTGGGGGCTCGCCCCGCCCGGTCCCGGCAACGCGGTCTCACTTGCGGACACGCCGGTCTTCGACCGCCTCTGGGCGAAATACCCGCACACCGAACTGTCGGCTCAGGGCCCCGACGTCGGCTTGCCGGTCGGCCAGATGGGGAACTCCGAGGTCGGCCACCTGAACCTGGGTGCGGGCGCGATCGTCAAGCAGGACCTGGCGCGGATCGACGGCGCGATCGCCGACGGCTCCTTCTACGACAACGAGGCGCTGGTCGCGGCCTGTGCGCGGGCGCGCGAAAGCCCGCGCGGGCGTCTGCATCTGCTCGGGCTGGTCTCCGACGGCGGCGTCCACTCCGGGTGGGAGCACCTCGAGGCGATCGTCGAGCTGGCGTCCCAGGAAGGCGTGCCGGACGTCGTCTTCCACGCCTTCACCGACGGGCGCGACACGGCGCCGACGGGCGGCCGCGAGTACCTCGCGGAGCTGGAGACGTGGCTGCGCGCCGCCGGTCGCGTCGGGACCGTGAGCGGGCGCTACTACGCGATGGACCGCGACACGCGCTGGGAGCGGGTGAAGCTCGCCTACGACGCGATCGTCCATGCCCAGGGACAGAAGGCGGCGAGCTCGGCCGAGGCCATTCGAGCCTCTTACGAGGACGGGAAGACCGACGAGTTCATCCTGCCGACCGTGATCGGCGACTACGACGGTGCCGCGGCGGGCGACGTCGCGATCTTCGTCAACTTCCGCCCCGACCGGGCGCGGGAGATGACCCGGGCGCTGGCCGAGCCGAACTTCGATGAGTTCAGCCGCGCGGGCGGGCCGACGCTGGAGATGACGACGATGACCTCCTACCGCAAGGAGTGGCCCTACCCGGTCGCCTTCCCCGAGCGCCGTCCGGAGACGACGCTGGCGGAGACGATCGCGGAGTCCGGCGGGCGCCAGCTCCATGTCGCCGAGACCGAGAAGTACGCCCACGTCACCTACTTCTTCAACGGCGGGCGCGAGGGCGAGCAGCAGGGCGAAGAGCAGGCCCTGGTCGAATCGCCGCGCGACGTGCCGACCTACGACCACAAGCCGGAGATGAGCGCCGAGGAGGCGGCCGACGCATTCGTCGAGAAGTGGGGGGAAGGCGCCTTCCGCTTCGGTGTCATCAACTTCGCCAACCCCGACATGGTCGGCCACACCGGCGTCATCCCGGCGGCGGTGAAAGCGCTGGAGACCGTCGACGCCCAGCTCGGCCGTGTGGTCGAGGCGGTCGCGGGCAAGGGCGGCGTCTGCATCATCACCGCCGACCACGGCAACTGCGACAACATGCTCGAGCCCGACGGCTCCCCGAACACCGCCCACTCGCTGAACCCGGTGCCGCTGATCGTCACCCAGGAGGGCCTCGAGCTGCGCTCCGGAGGCATCCTCGCCGATGTCGCCCCGACCGCCCTGGACCTCCTCGGCATCGCCCAGCCCGCGCCGATGACGGGCCGCTCGCTGATCGACTGATCGGCGGGCTTCCGGCGGGGGTGGCAGTCCTAGCCGCGCCTGGGCGTCTCACGGAGGTCCTGGCAGGCTGTGACCTCCGTGAGACGCCCATGACGTGAGGGGTTCGTGAACATCCGGCCCAGGGACGTTACGAGGTCGGACTTCCGTGACGCTTCCGGTTCTACCGGGGGTGTCACGAAAGATGCGCGTCGAGTTTCGGTCGCTATGGACCCGAAACTAAACACGGAGATCCTTGACCGATGAGGGAGTCGGGAGGAAGTGTGGAGTTCGTGGCGTCTCTCTAACGGACGTCACGGATCCTCCACTTGTTTCATACCCGGCCGGGACCCCTCGCGTCCCTTCCCTCGGGCGCCAGCTTCCCCGGACCCGTCCCTCACCGAGTCATGGACTAACAAGACTTGACACGCTCGCACTGAGATTTCATAATTGAGCCATCGGACTGAGATGGCCCTCGAACCGCGGGGGCAGAAGCAAAGAGGAGGACAGTGAGATGGCAATCGTGCGTTGGGATTCAGGCCGTGACCTGGACGCTCTGCAGGGCGATGTGAACCGGCTGTTCGACAGTTTCTTCGGTCGCCGCGACACCGCCCAGTCGACGGTCGCCCGCCGTTGGGTGCCGGCGATGGACCTGGTCGAGACCGAGGATCAGCTCGTTCTCCGTGCCGATCTGCCTGGCATGCGGCGCGAGGACATCGGGATCGAGATCAAGGACAACGTGCTGACGATCTCGGGCGAGCGCAAGGCCGAGCACGAGCAGAGGGGCGAGGGCTTCCACCGCATCGAGCGGTCGTGCGGGCGCTTCTCCCGCTCGCTCGGGCTGCCGCGCGGGACGGAAGCGAGCGCCGTCGACGCCAGCTTCGAGAACGGCGTGCTCGAGGTTAGGCTGCCGAAGCCGGCGGAGCGCAAGCCGACCAAGATCGAGATCGCGACCGAGGCTCGGGCTCACGACCGCGAGGTCGAGACGCCACAGGTCGAGGCGGGCGACAGCCCCGCCGAGAACTCGACTGGCCGGGAAGCGGTCGGCGCGCCGACCTAGACCCGGTTCCCCATACGCTGCGGGCGTGCGCCACGACCCGCAGCGACTCAGCTTCACCATCGACGCCCGCGACGGCACCGCCCGCGCGGGCGTCGTCATGACCCCTCACGGGCCGATCGAGACGCCGACCTTCATTCCGCTGGCGACCAAGGGGTCGGTGCGCGGGCTGGACGGGGACGAGGTCGAGGCGCTCGGCTACCAGCTGATCCTCGGCAACACCTACCACCTGTTCGTCAACCCCGGGCCGGAGCGGATCGCCGCCGCGGGCGGCCTGCACGGCTTCATGAACTGGGACCGGGCGCTGATCACCGACTCGGGCGGCTTCCAGGTCTTCTCGCTCGCCCACGGCGGCGTCGCCGACGAGGTCAAGGGGAGCGGCCGCAACGGCGGCCATGGCTCCGAGGTCGAGATCACCGAGGAGGGCGCCCGCTTCCACTCGCCCCGCGACGGCCGCGAGCTTTTCATCTCGCCTGAGGTCTCGATGGAGGTCCAGTCCGCGCTCGGCGCCGACATCGCCCTCGCCTTCGACGAGTGCACGCCCTTCCACGCCGACCGCGACTACACCGCCCGCTCGACCGAGCGCACGCACCGCTGGCTCGACCGCTGCATCGCCTGGCACGAGGAGCACGGCCCGTCCGCACAGGCCCTGTTCGGGATCGTCCAGGGCGGCACCCACGAGGACCTGCGCCGCGAATCGGCCGCCTACATCTCGCAGGCCGGGGTCGACGGCATCGCGATCGGCGGCACCCTGGGGCGCGACAAGGAGGAGATGGCCGCCGTCCTCGCGATGACCGTGCCGCTCCTGCCCGAGGAGGCGGCCAAGCACCTGCTCGGCATCGGCGAGGTCGATGACCTCCTCGGCGGCATCGCCCTCGGCCTCGACGTCTTCGATTGCGCCGTCCCGACCCGCCTCGCCCGCCACGGCGTCGCCCTCGCCCCGAGCCCAGAGACGCGCTGGCGTCTCGACCTCCGCAAGGGCCGCTGGGTCGGCGACCAATCGCCTTTGGTCGACGGCTGCCCGTGCCCCGCCTGCACCCGCCACACCCGCGACTACATCTCGTATCTGAGTCGCGCCGAAGAACTAACGGCAGTCCGCCTGATCGTCCTCCACAACCTCACCTACATGCGCGAACTGACCACCCACGCGAGGCGCGCGATCCAAGTGGGCAGCTTCGATGCTTACCGCGCGGCGGTCATGGCTGGCGCATCCCCCTGGGACGCCGCCGCGGCACTCGCCTAGGCACCGAGGCGCGCCAAGCGCCGGCCGGCCCGGGGAGGGGGGACACACTTCCCCATCACCCTCCTACCGCGCTGCGTGGATTGACCACACCATGG
>JBOGYZ010000070.1:0-4347 GCA_050697015.1 Solirubrobacterales bacterium | reverse complement strand
CATCGACGCCGTGGTCAAGGTGGTCGAGAAGTTGGACGACTTCGCGGCGCCGGCCGCTTCACCACCTGGGCCCCGGCCTACCCCTGGGCGCAGATCACCCGCTTCCACTCGGTCGGGCCCTCGCCGTAGCCGGCGAAGAAGGCGGTCTTGTTCATGCCCAGGTTCTTCGGGAAAGCCGGTTCGGTTTCGCCCGTCGGCGCCTTGAACAGACCTTCCATCAGCGACTGGGGCGGATTGGCGCCGCCGTGGTGGATTTCGATCCCGTCTTCGGTTTCGGTGATTTCGTCGACCTTGCGCACTTCCATCGCATCGGCGTCGCTCTTCAGCGCCCGGATCGTGAACGGGGTGGTGAACGGCTTCGCCGGGTAGGCGGCCGAGCCGGGCTCGTTGAAGGGCCGGTAGACGGCGGTGCTCAGCGCTTCTTCGGGCTCGCCCGCGAACGGCTTCACGTCAGCGGTGCGCGTTTCGTGCCAGTGTCGGCAGACGTAGTTGTTCCCCGGCGCTTCAGGTCCCTTCCCCATGAGGAAGGTCTGGTACGGGGCGATGACCCACTGCGTGTAGGCCATCGGGATCAGCGCTTCGTAGATCTCCTTCTTGGCGCCGGTCGCCAAGGACTGGATCAGTTCGTTCTTTTCCGTGCCTTCGTAGGACCAGGCGCCGGGGGCCAGTTTGGCCGCCTTCTGCATCTTGCCCCAGTCGGAGGCGAAGATCGCTTCCATGTGGATCAGCGATCCGGATACCGCATTGAGGCGTTTGTAGAGAGCGGTGCCGATCTCCGTCCCCTGGGCGCGGATCAGGTCCGAGTTCGTGCCCTCGGCCTGCTCCGGTTCCTCGGGCGTCAGTTCCTCCGCCAGGCCCATGCTGCTGGCCACCGTCCCGACCAGCTCGGGGATTTTCAGCGCCTCGGTGTCCTCCGGGAAGCCGGTGAGGTCGCCGACGATGTAGAGCGCCTCGGAGATGACCGCCTGCGGATTGATTTCCGCTTCGGCCGTCGGTTTCTTCTTGGCGTCCGCTTCGACCTGTTCGACCAGCTTCGCGCCGATGCTCTCCGCGTTGACCAGGGCATCGGTTTTCACTTCGCTGAACAGATTCTGCCAGTTTTCGATCGCGCCCTGGATCCTCGCGAGGTCGTTCATCTCCGTTTCGAGCTGACTCTTCACCACGTTGAAGGTGTGGAGTTCGAAGCCTTTGCCGGCTTCGTACTTCACCTTCGCCAGATGACGTTCCTCGACGATCCATTTGTCGCTCGATTTCTTCAAATACGCTTCGCGGGGCGTTTTGTAGTGCTGTTCTTCCCAGAGTTCTCCGGCGAAGTATTCGAGTGCTTTTTCGTTTTCCGCGCCGGTCGAGTACGGGAACGGCGTCGGCGGCCCCGAGAAGACGAGTTCGCGGAAGCTTTCGCGGACCGTCGGCGACAGCCCGGAGCCGCTTTCCACCTGGAGACCGCCGCGCGCGTTGCGGACGAGCACCCCGGCGAGCCGCCCGGGGCTCGGCGCCGCGTAACCGTCGACGTAGCTCGATTCGGTCGTTTCGGGATGGTTTTCGGCGATCATCGTCAGCCTCGACACTTCGACGTTCTTGGTGTTGCCGCCGCCGAGGATCGAGACCAGGTCATGGCCGACTTCGCTGGTCAGGTCGCCGACCTGGCCCGCGACCGTCGGATAGCCCGGGTTCCACCGCGCGTCTTGCTTCTCGGCGAGTTCGGCCTCGTTCTTCCCGCTCAGGTAGGGCTGCTTGTCCCATTCCAGGAGCCCCCGCTGGTTTTCCGGGATCAGTGCGTCGTTGACCCAGTACTTCGAGGCCCACGGCGCGGTGTTCTGGCCGACCGCTTCTTCGCCGAAGGTCTGCATCACGATCAGGACGTTGGGGCTCTCGTTCCGCCACTGTTCGAGCTGCCGCGCCGCGGCCTCCACGCCTTCCTGGTTCGTGTCCACGTTGGGGTTGTCGATCACGTCGGTGTAGTTGGCGACCGCCTTCGGCAGGCCGTTCGGCTGGTCGAGATCGAAGATCCCGATGTGGAGGGCGAGCGAGCCGTTGACGATCGTGTTCGAGGCCATCTTTTCGGCGCCGACTTCGAAGACGCTGACGGTATTCGACGAGCCTTCGGCCTTGGTGTTGATCGGGATCGCTTCCTGCGAGATGAAGTTGTAGGCGCCGTTGCTGAGGACGCTCTGCATCCACCCGTTGAGGCTGCCCGGGATGGTGCCCGGCATCCCTTCGACCGACTGCTCGCCGAGACCGTGCAGGTTGGTGTGGGTGCGCCCGGGCTGTTTGAGGGTGCCGATCACCGACCACCTTCCGCTTTCGATGGCCGCCCTAGATGGCTGGTTCTCCGAGCTCGGCACACCCAGCGCCGCGAACGCCGCGCCGAGCGCCTTTTCCTGTTCGACCGGCGGCGGCGCCAGCGCCGGGGTCGGCTGTGACTGGCCCATCCCGGTCAGGATCACGATCTGTTCTTCGGTGGTGTGTTCCACCGCGGCCTGCAGCTTCGCGGCTTCGTCCATCTGGAAGACCTTGTTGCTGCTTTCCCAGGCGCCTACCGGCATCGCGGGGGTCAGGCTCTTGTAGTTGAGGACGATCATGTGGACCCAGCCACTCGACTTCGGGAAGGTCTGCGGACCGACCCGGGTGCTGCCGTCTTCGGCCAGCGTCTCGATCGACCAGCCCATCGGCGATTCGGTCGGGCGCGATTCGACCCCGACTTCGTCGCTGCCGAGCGCGCCCAGTACCTGCGTCGGCAAGGGCGGCGGCGTCAGTTCGCCGATCGGCGTGACGCAGGTCGGCGCTTCGAGCGGGTCGAACGGCAGGTTGCCTTCGCCTTCGCCCGATTCCGATCCGCCCGATTCGCCTTCCGATCCCGGTTTCGCCACGCTCGCCGAGGCGGACTCGCCGCTCGCCGGGATCAACGGCGTCGAGGCCCATTCGAGGCAGGTCGGCTGCGTCGCCGTTTCGGCGCTCGACGCGGTCGCGGCCTTGCCGCCTTCGCGGTCTTCGGCGGCGACCTTGTCGCTGACCCGCGCCGCGACCAGCCGCACCTTGTAGCTGCCCGGGAGATCGGGGAGCAGGCGCGGCTTCGCGCTGGTGCCGTCGGCGATCCGGGCGTGGGAGCCGACCGGCTTCTGCACGATCTTCCAGCGGTAGATCAACGAGCCCTTGCGGGTGCCGGCCTTGGTCGAGGCGGCGCGCAGGACGACCGCCTTGCCGGTCCGGGTGGTCTGGTCGGCGCCGGCCCCGGCGAGCGGCGCGCCGCGGCCGATCTGGAAGTTGATCCGTTCGCGGTCGAAGCGCTTACTGCCGCTGCGCTCGGCGGCGACAGTGATCGTGTTGGCGCCGAAGTGCGCGCCGTCGGAGGCACCGATCGCGATCGTCCAGGCGCGGTGGGAGCCGGGTTCGCCGATCGGATAACGGTGGTGGTCGACGGTGACCTTGAGGCCGACGACCGGCGCCGACGCGCGGATCCGGAAGCGCAGCGGCTCGGCGCCGGGGGCGGCGAGCTTCGTCACCTTCAGGAGGCCCTTGGCCCGCTTCAGGGAGACGAACGGGACGGTCTCCGGCAGGGTGCGACCCTTGCCGACCGTCACCGCGAGGAGGTTTTCGCCGACCTTGTAGTCGTGGCCGCGGCGCAGCGTGGCTTCGAACAGCTTGCCGTGGCGGTGGAAGCGCTTGGTGACGTCGACCCCGGAAACTTCCGCTTGGAAGCTGCTCCCGGTCGAGGCGCGCACGCGGACGACGAGCGTCTTCCCGGCGGTGCGCGCTTCGCGCTGCGGCGCGAGGATCTCGACCTTCGGCCGGTGCCCGTTCTGGTGCTTGGCCGTGCCCGCGGCGAGAGCCTGGACGGCGGCGCCGGCCAGCGCCGCGGCGAGGCAGAGGACGACGACAAACGCCACCGCGAAGAGGCGGTGGCGGGGACGGGCGGCGGGGCGGATACCGATCACTGGTTCTCCTCTGAATCGACTGGGTTCATCGCGTCCTCGAGCGTGCGGACCAAGGCCATCCAGCCGACGAACGGCTGCGGCGGCCCGCCCGCGGGGAGCAGCTCGCCCGCGATCGGCTCACTGCCGACGCGCAGTGCCAACTGCACGGTGACTGTCGGGGGCAAGTCCATGTACGGCGGCAGTATCGGCCGGGCGCGGGCTCTTCTCTACGGGGACGCTCCCTGATCTTTGAGCGCCGGCTCCCTGAGGATTGGCGCCAGCTCCCCGCGGCCGGCGACACCGAGCTTGCGGTAGGCCTGACCCAGGTGGCTCTCCACCGTCTTGCGGGTGATGAAGAGCCGGTGGGCGATCTGCGGGGTCGAGAGGCCCTGGGCGGCGAGGTCGGCGACCCGGCGCTCGCTCGGGGTCAGCG
>JBOGYZ010000069.1:0-5811 GCA_050697015.1 Solirubrobacterales bacterium | reverse complement strand
CCCAGACTTCGAGCTTCAGCCCGAGCGGCACCTCGTACTCGTCGGCGACCTTGATTCCCTCGGCCTCGATCGCCGCGTGCAGCGTGATCATGTTGGTGAGCTTGTCGGCGGCGTAGATCGGCAGGGCGTCGCCGTCGACGCCTGCGACCCGGGCGCGGTGCTCGTCCTTGCGGTCGCGGTAGGACTCGATCGATTCGTCGTCGGAGAGGGCGGCGACGAGGTCGGCGATGCAGTCGCCGAATTCGTCGCGCAGGTCCTCGACCGTGGTGTCGGAGTCCTCGACCACGTCGTGGAGGAGGGCGGCGGCAAGGGTCGGGTCGGCGTAGCCGCGGGCGGCGAGTGTCGCGGCGACCATGCGCGGGTGCTCGATGTAAGGGAGGCCGCCGCTGCCGTTGCGGATCTGGCCGGCGTGGGCCTCGCTCGCCCTGGCGAGGGCGCGGGCGATCAGCTCCGAGCGCGTGGCGGCGGCGTCGATCGGGGCGGTGTCGATCGGGCTCATGGGCGCGCCAGGCTAGCGGTCGGCGTCGGGACCGAGTGGTCGTCGATCACACCGGCGGCGGGGCCTCGGTCGGCGGCCACAGGGGAGGTCGGGCGCACCTCGACGCTCGCTCCCTCGCGGGCGAGCTCGACCGCGCCCGGGGCGCCGCCGCGCGCCTCCCACTCCGCCGCCGCCCGCCCGCCGTGGGCGTCCAGCCAGTCGTCGGAGTGGAGCGGGTCGTGGTGGAAGAGGAGCGTCCGCCGCGCGCCCGTGCGCCGCGCGAAGGTCAGCGAATGCGAGAGCGCCGGGTGTCCCCAGCCGAGGTGGCAGTCGTACTCCTCGTCGGCGTACTGGCCGTCGTGGATCAGCAGGTCGGCGTTCTCGGCCAAGGCGAAGCCGGAGATCCACTCGGGGTCGAGCGCCTCGAGGTCGGCGCCGAGGGCAGGCTCGTGGTCGGGGACGTAGGCGAGCGAGGCGCCCTCGTCCTCGATCCGGTAGCCGAGGGTCGGGCCGCGGTGGGCGACCGCGGCGGAGGTGATCGTCGCCGAGCCGATCTCCCAGCGCTCCGGGCAGGCGCGGAAGGAGATGTCGCAGGGGAGCTCGCGCACCTCGACCGGCGAGAGCGGCGCCGAGATGTAGCGGGCGATGCGGTCGCGCAGGCTGGCGTCGGGAGTGGCCGGTCCCCAGATGACGATCTCGGCCTGGCTGCGAAAGAGCGGCGCGAAGAAGGCAAGGCCTTGGATGTGGTCGAGGTGCAGGTGGGTCAGCAGGAGGTTGATGCGGATCGGCTCGTCGGGCAGCGCGAGGCCGAGGCTCCGGATGCCGGTGCCCGCGTCGAGCACCAGCAGCGAGCCGTCGGCGAGGGTCACGCCGACGCACGACGTGTTGCCGCCGTAACGGATCGTCTCCGGACCGGGGGAGGGGACCGACCCTCGCGCGCCCCAAAGGTCGACCTTCATGCCGAGGTCCCGTCGACCGGCCAGAAGATCGACAGCGCGCCCTCGGTCCCATGGGCGCCGACCAGAGGGAACGCGGTCGATTCGACAGCGTGCATCCGGCCGTCGAAGCCGCGGACGCCGAAGCTGCCGTGCGTGGGTCGGGTTGTCCGCAGCGCGCGGACGACCGGCAGTTCGTCGTAGGCGATCACCTTTCCCGTCGCGTCGCGGGGACCGAAGACGCCGTCCCAGTCATCGCGCCCGACCTGCCCGACCTCGTCGAAGCCCTTGCCGAGCAGCGTTCCGGAGGCCTCGTTGTAGAAGACCAGCAACCCACCGTCGTCGACCAGGAAGGCCGGCGTCGAGAGGGCCGACATCAAGTTCCTGGCAAGGATCAACTCGAGCGGCTTTTGCGACACAGGGGACACTTTAGTTCGTAATTTGCGGATTCCCCAGGGAACGTCCTAAACCAATACGCTCCCGCCCCCGGCATGAGAGAGCCAACCCGCACCTACCGCGTCGCGATGGCCGTAAACCTTCCGGTCGCCCGTTGGGGGCGCCTGGAGGTCAGCGGCGTCGAGACCCTGCCCACGAGCGGCCCGCTGCTCGTGGTCGGCAACCATGACAGCCATTGGGACCCGGTGATGATCGGGTTCTCGGCGCGCAAGCGGCGGATGATCCGGGCGCTGGCGAAATCGCAGCTCTGGGACGTGAGGGGGCTGGCGCCGGTGCTGAACGGCATGGGGCAGATCCCGATCGTCCGCGGTGCCGGCGACGCGCAGGCGCTCGCCAACGCGATCGAGGCGCTGCGCGAAGGCTCATGCGTCGGCGTCTTCCCCGAGGGGACCCGCTCGAAGGGCAAAGTGATGCGGGCGCGCAGCGGCGTCGGCCGGCTGGCGCTGGAAGTCCCCGAGGCCCACGTCAGCTGCGTCGCGATCAGCGGCACCGCCGACCTCACCGGCTTCCCGAAGCGTCCCCGGGTCAAGGTCCGCTTCTTCGACCCGGCCGGCGGTCAGCCGCGCGCCGACGAGGACCCCGGCGACCTCTCCGCCCGCCTCCTCGCCGAGATCCGCGCGATCGCCCCGCCGGCGCTGAGCTACCGCAAGCGCAACGCCTAGCTGACGCGCCCCGAGACGTTCCGAACGCGATGAGATAGGTCCGGGCCCGCCGAGAGGCTGTGGGTGTCGAAGCTCACGACCTCAAGGAGGACCCGGATGCAGCACCGTAACGCCCCGCTCACCCCGAACGGAAGGCGTCGTCTGGTGGCGCTCGTCGAAGACGAGCGGGCCGCTCGTCGAAGAGAGGTTCTCCGTCCAGTTCACGGGCGGAACCGTAAACCGACGGTCCGCGGGGGCGAGCGTCAGCCGGCCGGTTCGCCGTTTCCCTTGAGGGCGGTCCAGGTGCCGCCGAAGGCGCTCTCGCCGTCGCCGTTCGCTTCGCCCGGGGCTTTATCGCCGCCGAAGCTGTAGAGCGGGTGGCCGGCGTAGGTGACCTGGGCGGTGCCGTCGGGGCGTTCGATCGTCCCGAGGCGGGCGGCGGCGGTGCCGTTGGACGGCTGCGGTTCGCCGCTTTCGTCGAGGAGCGGGGGCCAGGCTTTGGCGCAGGCGCCTTCGCATTCCTCGCCGCTGAAGGCGTAGAGGGTGCGGCCTTCCGAGTTGACGAGGACCTCGCCGAGGCCTTTGGCGCCGCCGAGGGAGACGAAGACCGTGCCTTCTTCGGCGTTCGGCGGCGGCGGTTTGGGCTTCGGGAGGGTGGTGGTCTTCGTGACTTCAGTCGCGGTCGTCGAGGAGGAGCTCGAGCCGCCGCCGCAGCCGCCGAGCCCGGCCAAGAGGACCAGCATCGCCACCACCCACGCCGCGTTCGCAGTTCTCCGCGCTATTCGCGGATTACTGCGAACGCCACCTGCGCGTCGGCTCACGTCTGATCGATGCCGACCCCACCGACCAGCGCGATCGCCGGGTCGACCGGCGCCACGAAGGTCCGGCCGCCGGCGTGCACGCCGATCTCCGCTGCCTGGGAGAGATCGAGCGCCGAGCTCAGCTCGGCCTCGGAGTCGTCTCCCCAGCGATATCGGAAGCTCCCGGCCGGGTAGGTCCGACCGCTCGCGTCGCGCAGGAAGACGCGGCAGAGGGTGCCGGAGCGGACGCCCTTCACGTACATCTGGATCTCGGTGCCGAAGGCGTGGGGTTCGAGGGATGCGTGGATGCTCATCCCATTCGGCAAGGAGGCGAACTTGACCTCCTGGGTGGGCGAACTTTCCCCGCCGAGCGGCACGATCGCGATCGCCAGCACTGCCGCGACCGCCGCCGCGGCGATAGTGCCGCCGAAGCCCAGGCGGAGACGACGGCGCCGCTTCACGCGGCCCTCCCTGGCCGATTCGGCGGCGATCTGTGCCTCGATCCGAGCGCCGAGGTCGGCGGGCGGGCGCGCCGCCGGCTGCTCGATCCGGGCGGGATCGGCGAGCGGCAGCAGCGCCGCGACCCCCTCCAGCGAGCGCAGCTCGGCGCGGCACTCCTCGCAGCCCTCGAGGTGGGCGGCGAGCGCCGCGCGCTCGTCGTCTGGCAGGGCGCCGAGCGCGTAGGCGCCGAGCGAGAGCTTCCAGTCGCGGTGGTCGTCAGCCCTCATAGCCCATCTCCTCCAGCACGACCCGCAGCGCCCGCAGGCCGTAGTAGACGCGGCTCTTGATCGTCCCCTCCGGCACGCCCATTTCCTCGGCGACCTCGGAGTAGGGCCGGGCGCGGAAGTGGGTCTCGAGCAGCACCTTGCGGTGATCCTCGCCGATCCGCCGCATCGCCTCCTCGACCTGCCAGGCCAGCAGCGCCTGCTCCAGCGGTTCGACCGACGGCTCGACCCCACCCTCGGCGACCCGCGGTCGCGCCGCCCGGGCACGGCCCAGGTCGATCACCACGTTGCGCAGGATCGCGAAAAGCCAGGTGCGCAGGCTGCCGATCTCGGGGTCGAAGCGCTCGCCCGCTTTCCAGGCGCGGAGGAAGGTCTCCTGGACGGCCTCCTCGGCGAGGCCGGCGTCGCCGAGCGAGCGTACGGCGAAACCGTAGAGCTCGCCCGAGTGGGCGGCGTAGGCCTCGCGCACGTCGCGCTCGCGGGTCAGCGCGGCCAACTTGTCCCACCTTTCGCCTGGCTGTCGATCGTCATGACAACAGTTGTACGCGAGGTGGGGCGGGAAGGTTCAGTGAAAGATCGCGGCGCGCGGTTACGTTTCTCCCAGTGTCCGTCTCCCTTGCCGAGCTGATCGGCAACGCCCACGCCTTCGAGGATCTCGACGACTTCCGCAACGGGATCCCGGTCCTGCTGCGCGAATTCGTCCCCGCCGACGTCGCCTCCTACAACGAGATGGACGACGACCCGCTCGGTTCCTGGTGGACGACCGACCCGTTGCTGTCGGTCAGCCCCGAGCTCGCCGACGCCTTCAAAGAGCTGGCGGGAGAAAACCCGGTGCTCGCCCACATGCGCCGTACCCGCGACGGGCGACCGTGGCGGATCTCCGACTTCCTCACCCGCGCCGAGTACCACCGGCTGCCGCTCTACCGCGAGTTCTACGGCAAGATCGAAGCCGAGTACCAATGCGCGTTCAGCCTGCCGTCGCGCCCGCCGGTCGTGATCGGGCTCGCCCTCACCCGCGCCCGCGCCGACTTCACCGACCGCGAGGTCGCCGGGCTCGCCGCCGCCCGCCCACATCTGATCCAGGCCTACCGCAACGCCGAGCTGGCGGCGGCGCGCGAGGCGACGATCGCGGCGCTGGAGGCGGGGCTCGAGCGGGTCGGCACGGCGGTGATCGTGGTCGACCGCCACGGTCGCGTCGACCTCGCCACCCCGGCCGGGCGCCGGTTGCTCGGCGGGCCGCTCGGGGGCGAGAGCCCGAAGCGGCTCTCCTTCGAGGTGACCGCGGCACTCGCCGCACGGCGCGAGGCGGGTACCCCGGCGACCGAGCCGCTGGTCGTCGACGGGCCCGACGGGCCGCTCTCGCTCCGAGTCCTCGGCGGCCCGGAAGGGGGGAGCGAGATGCTGGTGATCGAGCCCGAGGTCAGCGGCCTGTCCGTGCCCGCCCTGGAGGGACTCGGTCTCACCCGGCGCCAGGCGGAGGCGCTGCGCTGGGTCGCGCTCGGGCGCCGTGGGCCGGCCATCGCCAAGGCGATGGGTATCTCACCCCGAACCGTCGAGAAGCACCTGCACTGTGCCTACTCAAAGCTCGGGGTGAGTGGCGCCTCGGAGGCCGCCGCGACTACCTGGGCAGCCGTCGGCGTGCGCCTCCCGGCGTAGGCGGCGTGGTCGCCGCTCGGAAGGGATGGGCCCCCCGCAAGCTGGCGCCCGGGAAAGGGATGGGGGCTCTTGAAGCTGGCGCCCGGCAAGGGAAGGGCCGTCTCGTCCACGGCCCTGGCA
>JBOGYZ010000068.1:0-7966 GCA_050697015.1 Solirubrobacterales bacterium | reverse complement strand
CGTCCACGGCCCTGGCAGGCTGTGGCCGTGGCCGAGACGGCCGGGTCTGTGGGGAGTGTGGAGGGATCGTCGCCCGCGGGTCACGCGAGAGCGACGGGAGGGACACGGATCCGTCACCGATCGCCGACCTCGTCACAGAGACCGTGGGAAGTCCCCGCTTCCGCGCGTGTTGTCCAACAGGCACGACCGCGCTGCATGCATTGCCCGTGCCATCGCCCCGGTAATGCATGCAGCGCGTCTCCGGGCCCTGTCTCCGACCCCGGAAAGCGCCCGGATGTGCCCGAAGGCGGCGGTAAGTGTGGAGATCCCGGCATCTTCGTCACGGATCGGGGCGGATGTGCCTTCTCTCGCGCATACTCCTCACGTAAGTCCGACCTCACTCGGTCCCTGTGCCGGCTCTCGCCCGCAACCCCTCACGTCCTGGGCGTCTCATGGCGGTCACAGCCTGCCAGGACCGCCATGGGACGCCCGGGACCCACCTCGGACTGCGAAGCACGGCCACCCCGGCCGGAACCCCCTAGCTCACCACCCGATACCGAAGGTGGGTGACGCCGGGGCCTTCGATGTTCCGGAGCAGCTCGAACTCATGGGGCTCGGCGCCGATGCCTTCGAAGAGGCGGCGGCCTTCGCCGAGGATGGTGGGGACGAGGTGGAGCTGGACTTCGTCAAGGACGCCGGCCGACAGCGCGGCCGCCGCACAGCCGACCCCATGGACGAGGACCTCGCGGTCGCCCGCCGCCTCTTTGGCACGAGTGATGGCCTCGGCGGCGTCGTCGAGCACGGTGATCAGCGGCCACTGCTCGACATCGGCGGGCGTTTTGGTGCGGGTGAGGATGAAGACCGGGACGCCGTCGTGGTGGTCGCCCTTCCACCAGCCCGCCGGTTCGACCGTGCCCCGGCCCGCGACCACCGCGCCGGTCGCCATCAGTTCGTTCACCACCGCGGCGTTGATGCCGTCGGGATCGTTCTCGGCGCCTTGGCCGAACCACCAATGCAGTCGCCGGCCGTTGTCGCCGAGGCCGTTGTCGGGGGTCTCGTTCGGCCCGCAGACAAAGCCGTCGAGGGATACGGACATATCGAGCACGCTCTTGGACATCGTTCCTCCTCCTAGGTCGCTTTACCCAGACGACGAACCGCCGCCGCGGAAATCGACAGCTAATGCAAGAGGATGAAGATGACCAAGGCGACCGCGAGGATGACCACGGCGGCGATCCAGGCACGGGCATAGGCGCCGAGGAGGCCGTAGTCGCGGGGCCTGTGGCTGGTCGCATCGGCGAGATAGGCGGCGTTCGCGGGTTCCGGCACTTCCTCCTCCTGCGGGTCTTCGACCATCGTCTCGGACAGGAGCCGGCGGGCCGCCTCGGCGTCCTCGGGGCGGACGTAGATGCGGCGGGAGCTGCGGGTGAGGAGTCCCGCGCCGAGGGCCGGGCCATTGATCGACGCCTGCTTGGCGAGGCTGCGGATGCCCTCTTCGCGCAGCAGGCCACGCATCAGGGCCGCCTCCTCGCGGGTCTCGGCGAAGGCGATCTGGACCAGGCCGTCCCGCGAATGCTCGTCGCGCTCGATGATCTCCACGCGGACAGCCTAGGCCGCGCGGGTGGCGGCTATTCGACGTCGGGCTGGAGACGCAGCTGGCGGCGCGGCGCCGCGTAGGTGATGCGGAGGTTCAGCTCCGGCTGCTCGGCAGGCCAGGCTTCATAGATGCCGGGCTGCTCCTCGAGGGGGCGGGAAGAGGCGATGGCCACGATCGCGTGTTCGGCCGTTTCGGCCGTGACTTGGTGGAGCTCACGTTCTCGGTGACGCCGCCGCTCCCACGCGGCTACGACGAAGTTCCGCATGGGCCGAGACTCTACCTGTTGCCGAGGATTCTGTAACTGACGTTTGGTCGGTTATTTTTCGGGCGGTCCGGACTGTTTCTCGTCTTCTTCGGGTCCGCCGATGCCGAGCATCACGGCGAGGAGCCCGCAGGCGAGGACGAGGACAACGCAGCCGATCGCCACGAAGGCGCCGGTCGCGAACCCGAGGAGGCCAACGACAGCTAGGACGAGCGCGACAACGATGGTGACGTTGCGACGCATCGGCCGATCCTATGGCTCGGGCACCCTCGGCCACCCTGCGCCGACGCTTTGGTGATGGGATACGTGCGGATGAGATGCGCTGCCATAGCCCTCGTCGTCGCGGTAAGCCTGGTCGCCTGCGCCGGTGCCTCGGGGGCCAAGCCGCACCCCGGCGTGACCGTCGCCGCGGTCGGCGACACGATGCTCGGCAACAGCCCCGAGCTCCCCGCCGATCCCGGTTCCTACCTCGACGCCGTGAAGGGGCAGCTCCGCGGCGACGTCGTCTTCGGCAACCTCGAGGGGACGCTCACCGACGTCGCCTCATCGCCCAAGTGCGGCGGCGCCTCGGGCGGCAGTTGCTACGCCTTTCGCACGCCGCCGAGCTACGGCCGTCACCTTGCCGCTGCCGGCTTCACGGTGATGAACGACGCCAACAACCACTCCTACGACTTCGGGGCGGCGGGCCTCGACCAGACGATCGCCGCGCTCCACAAGGCGGGAATCGCCCAGACTGGCCTGCCCGGTCAGATCGCGGTGGTGAAGGCGGGAGGGGAGAAGGTCGCCTCCGTCGGCTTCGCGCCCTACTCGCTGACCGCGAACCTGCTCGACCTCCCGGCAGCCCGCAAGCTGATCCGCCGCGCCGCGCGCCGCGCCAGGATCGTCGTCGTCGCGATCCACGCCGGCGCCGAGGGCTCGGGCGCCCAGCACGTCACCGGTGCCGAGGAGCACTACCTCGGCGAGGACCGCGGCAACCCGCGGAAGTTCGCCCGGATGGCGGTGCGCTCGGGCGCCGACCTGGTCCTCGGCTCGGGCCCGCACGTCCTGCGCGGGATGGAGATCTACCGCGACCGCCTGATCGCCTACAGCCTCGGCAACTTCAGCGGCTTCCACAACTTCGCCACGGTCGGCGACCTGGGCGCCTCCGCGATCCTCCACGTCACCCTCGACCCCGACGGGGCGCTCCGCTCCGGCCGGGTCGCCTCGGTGCGCCTGGTCGACGCCGGGCGCCCGGTCCCCGACCGGAGCGGCGAAGGCGCCGCCCTGATCCGCCGGCTGTCCCGCGAGGACCTCGGCAAGGGCGCCGCGCGGATCGGCGGCAGTGGGCGCATCATCGGCAAGGTCGGGGAATAGGTTGGCGGAAGGATGCGAAGTGCCCGCCATCTCGTCGGTCGGGATGATCCGCCACTCCATCGCCTCCCACAAGGTGAGTTCGCAGTCATCCGCGGATACCGCGGGTTTCTGCGAACTCATCCGGGAGGAGCGGGCTACGGCAGGAGTTCTTCGGCCTTTTCCTTGGCTTCTTCGATCTTTTCTTCGGCCTTTTCGCGGGCTTCTTCAAACTTCTTCTTGCTCTTACCCCTGCTGTTTTCGAGCTGTTCCTTGCCTTCTTCGAGGCTCTTTTCGGCCGTTTCCTTGCTTTCTTCGGCCTGTTCCTTGGCTTCTTCGAGGCCCTGTTCGGTGGTTTCGATGCCGTTTTCGGCTTCCTGCTGGGCGTTGACTTCGCCGCCGGTCGTGCCACCACCGGTGCTGCTGTCGCCGCCGCCGCAACCACTGATCAGCGCGCCGCCGCCGATCGCGGCGAGCACGGCCAGGAGTGCCCCCGCCCGGCGAAGTCTGAAGTCGATCTGGTTCATGGTTCTCCCCTTCGGTTGCTTTGGCGTGGGTCCAGGTGCCCCATCCGAGCTTACTTTCGAACTTGGCAGCTGCGACTGAGGACGGTATGCATGGTGCGCCCGTCGGAGAAGCTGAAGCTGCTGCGGGCGAAGGGGAAGACCGCCCCGGGGAAGCCTTCGGGCGCGGCACAGGCGGCGCTCAGGTAGCTGTGCCGTTCGCCGCCGACGTCGAAGCGGCGGCCGATCCTCAGCTTCAGCTCGACGATCGAGGCCGACCCGCCCGCCAGCTTCGGCACCGTCGTCGTCAGCACGGTCCCGAAGCGGCCTTCCTGGTGACCGATCTTGATCGGGATCACCAGCGTCAGCCGCACCGGTTTGGAGACATAGATGTGGATCAGCATCCCCGGGCGGCCGTCCACGGTCCCGTTGAAGACGAGGGCGCGGCCGCTGACCAGGAGGTCGCGTTCGACCGGCAGTTGGGCGACGAAGGTGCCCTTGCCGACCAGCGCGGGGCGGCAGCGGGCGAGCGCCTGGTCGGAGCTGGTCGCCTGCAGCGCTGCCGTCGCGCACAGCGGCAGCCCGCGCGTGTCGACCTGTCCGGCGCTGTTCAGTTCGACCCGCAACCGGGTCAGCGCCGGCGGGTGGGTGTCGTCGGTCGTGGAGATCTTGCCTTCGAAGTCGACCGAGATCGGCGCCGGCCGTTCGCGCGGCAGCGCCGTCGGCGTGAAGTCGGCGTGGAAGCTGACCCGCACGTCGCCGGACTGGATGGTCTCGGCGCGCGCCACGGCGGCGAGCGCCCCCACCACGGTGAGCAGCAAGGCGAGCGTGACGAGTCGGCGGCGCGGCCCCATACCCACGACGAGTCTAGGTCGGTCCCGGGCTGTCTATCGTTGAGCGATGGTTGAGCCGGGCTTCGACGGACCGCTGACCGCGAGGCTCGAGGGCACGCTGGTGACGCTCGAGCCGCTCGCCGAGGAGCACCGCGGCGGCCTCTGGGAGGCCGGGCAGCCGGACGCGATCTGGGAATGGCTGTCGACGCTGAACAAGAGCCGTGATTACTTCGACGCGTGGTTCGACGCGACCCTGGCGACGAACGCCGCGGGGGAGGGGACCCCGACCGAGACCGGCGCCTTCGCCGTGCGCCGCAGCGCTGACGGGGTCGTGGTCGGGACCAGCCGCTACATGGGTGTGCGGCGCTGGGACCGCGTCGTCGAGATCGGCTGGACCTGGTTCAACCCGTCCGTGTGGCAGACGGGTGTCAATGTCGAGACGAAATTGCTGATGTTCACGCGCGCCTTTGAGACGCTCGGCTGCGTCCGGGTGGAGCTGAAGACGGACGCCCGCAACGAGCGCTCGCGCGGCGCGATGATCCGGCTGCCCGCCCGCTTCGAGGGGATCATGCGCAAGCACATGATCGTCCCGGACGTGGGTCAGCGGGACACCGCCTACTTCAGCGTGATCGACGAGGAGTGGCCCGCCGTCCGCGCCGCCCTCCAAGAGCGCCTCGACTAGTCCGGCTTGTCCTCGTCGTCGGGGTGGACGAGGCGTTCGGTGCGGGCGCGCATTTCGTCGCCCGCCTCGCGGGTCGCCGCCCGAGTCTCTTCGGCGACCTTTTCGATCCCGGCGCTCGGCTTACCGCCGACGATGTCCCGGAAGCCTTCCTTGTAGCGGTCGGTGCGCCGGCCGGGATGGAAGCGGCGTTCGGCCTTCGCCTGCTTCTTCGGCCGCCGCGTCCCGTAACGACGCCGGGCCCAAGGCGAGCTCGGCTTGCCGATCCGGCACGCCCCGTAGAGCGCCAGCGGGGCGAAGAGGATCCCGATGATCCCGTGCAGGTTTCGTCCCTTCATGAAGGAGATCCCGACGACCAGGATCACCAACAGCGCCGTGGCCACCCCGCCGATGATTTCTTCCGGGCCGCCCGTGAATTCGAAGGGGTTCGCGCCGAGCACGATCAGCCCGATCAGTGAGGCGCCGATTACGGTCGCGTCGATCGAGCTGCGCCCCTCCTCCGCCCAGTAGACGTCTTCGAGCCGGTACCAGAGGGCGAACTCGTCGATCGTCAGCCCGGCCCCGATGCCGAAGAAGAAGCCGCAGATCTCGGTCAGCGGGCTGTGGCCGAAGGCGGCGAAGCCGAGCGTCCCGGCGACCATCATCGTGACGATCCCGAACACCAGGTGGTGGACGTGGACGCCGCTCCCGCTTTCGATGTTGCCCGGCCACCAGCTCACTTCCGCGCGGATCATCCGCGTGCTCATGCGGATGAAGGCGAACGAGCCGACGAACCCGACCAGCACGAGGAAGACCCCTTGGCGGTCGTGGTCGGCCAGGTGTTCGTTCCAGAGGTCGGTGACGAAGCTGGCGAGAGGCAGCGTGGTGCTCATGCCACCTCCGGAGACGGAACCGGGGCGGGCCGGCGCTTCAGCCGCGGCGCTTCGCCGTCACGATGGTTGATCAGGTCGAGGGTGAGCAGGACGATCGCCACCGAGGCCACCGGCGCGGTGACGATGTTGCCGATCGACTCGCCGAGCCACGCGGAGAGCAGCGTGTGGCCGAGCAGGTGGTGGGCGGCGCCGACGATCGCTTCGTTGAGCGCGTCCCCGACGATCTCGATCGGGATCAGCACCGCGGCGGCCATCCAGAAGTGGCCGCGGACGAGCTGGAAGCTGCGCTTGAATCCGTCCCGGACCCCGCGCTTCTCCAGCTCGACCACCGGGCCGGAGAGCGACAGGTAGACGAAGACGAGGATCGCGGGGACGACGAAGGCGATCGCGCCGACCACCATCATCGCGACGAAGATGAGGTCGACGGCGATCAGCGTCCCGTATGAGATGTGGCGGGCGAGGTGGCCGAAGCCCGGCTGCTCCTCGTCCTCGGGGTGGGTCAGCGAGGCGGCGATCGCGCCGCTGAAGAACACCTCGCCGAAGAGGCTGCTCGCGGTGATCGCCGCGATGGCGCTCAGCGCCGCGAAAACCTGGAAGCTGCTGGTGACGTTCAGCGAGGAGGTGTCGACCTTCTCGAGCAGCGCGTCGACGAAACCGAGCGGGATGAAGACGATCAAGGCCAGCCCCAGGAGCTGGGGGGCCCAGGCCAGGTAGGTGCGACCGAGGCGGGCATAGATCGCCACCAGCCGCCGCCGCCGGGTCATCGTCCGCGCGGCTTCCGACGCCGGCCCGCCGGGACGCGTCCGCGCCGCTCCAGCTTTGCCTGGCTCGATTCCCCCGCCGGCACTTTCCGCAGTTCCCACAGCTCGGGGACCAGGATTTCTTCGGCGCAGCGGCGGTGCCAATGGTGGTGGTCGGTACCGCCGAGCCGGTGGACGTACTGGACGATCGTGTGCTCGTCACCGACGTCGATGTCGCCGTGGCAGCCGGGGCAGCGGTAGAGCTTGCGGGCGATGCCGCGGATGAGCCAGGCCTCGTCGCCCTCTTCGGTGGTCCCCTTGAGGCTCCACCGCATACTCGGCAATCCGTCGAACTGGCTCATCGGTGGTCGTTTTCCATGATGACTTGGAATCCAACCAGAAGGGAAAGCGGCAGGCCCGGCGAAATCCTGCCCCGTGACCAAGACCGCGACGAAATCCCCTCAACTCAAAAGCCTTTCCGACTACATCCAGGAGCGTTTCGAAGAGTTCTCGCGCTCCCAGAAAGATGTGGCCCGCTACATCGTCGACCATCTCGACGAGGCGGCCTTCCTCACCGCCGAGGAGCTCGCCCGCCGCGCCAGCACCTCTTCCTCGACCGTCGTCCGCTTTTCGCAGGCGCTCGGCTTCGAGGGCTACCCGGAGCTGCAGCAGGCCGCGATCGAGGAGTACCGGACGACGATCGCCGCGGTCGGCTCTGCCGCCGGCCCGCTCTTCTCCTTCGACCACTCCGAGCTCGAGGGCTCGCTCAGCGCCGACTACTCGAACCTCGAGGAAACGGCGCGCAAACTGACGACCCAGCCGGTCAACGACTCGGTCGCGGCGCTCGCCACCGCGCAGCGGATCGTGATCGTCGGGGTCGACCAGATGGCCTTCTTCGCCAGCTACCTCCGCCACACGCTCAGCCTGCTGGACATCCGCGCCGAAATCGTCGCCTCGACCGGCGGCGAGAGCCTCCAGCGGCTCGGCCGGATCGACGAGAACACCCTCGTCATCACCCTTTCGGCGGGTAGGGCGCATCCGCTCCTGCTGCGAGCGATGAAGCTCGCACTGCACCGCGGCGCGCGCACCCTGGCGATCTCCGACGCGACCATGTCCGAGGTCGGCGAGCATGCCGAGATGACGCTCTACTTCTCGTCGAACAGCCCTTCCTTCGC
>JBOGYZ010000067.1:0-13585 GCA_050697015.1 Solirubrobacterales bacterium | reverse complement strand
AGGTAGAGGATGGTCGGGATCACCGGCATCCCGGCGCCGGGTTTGATCAGGAAGCTGACGACGAAGAAGACGACCGCGATCAGGTTGAACAGCAGGTACTGCGAGTCGATCAGGTCGGTATTCCCATCGTCGTCGGTGAACACCTGCTTGACCGACGCTCCGTCTTTGGCGGGCGGCTTGGCGGCCTGTCCGCTGGCGACCTGGCTTCCGGTCAGCCCGCGGGCTGCAACCGCGGCGAGGAACGGGCCACCGAGCAGGACCAGGTAGGGAGCCCATTCGAACCCCGGCGCGGTGATGGCCTTATAGCCGTCTTCGAAGCCGACCCAGTGCGAGGCGACGATAGAGAAGAGGACGCCGCCGATCGCGTAGGTCCAGATCAGAGCCTGGACCTTGGAGGTGGAGACCCGTTTGTCCTGACCGACGACGAGCCCGCCGAGGGTCTCGCCGAGGTTGGCGATCAGCGCGGTGAAGATGAGCAGCAGGGCCAGCGCGCAGAGGTCGCCGAACACCTCCTGTTCACGCGTGCTGCCCTTGCCTTCCATCCCGACGAGAAGGCCGATGACGACTGCCACGCAGATCGCCGCAGCAACCACCAAGGCCCATCTGAGAGTTTTCTGCACGCCCAGAACATAGAAACAACGCCCTCTGAGCGTATTGAGAACTTGTGTGTAAAGCGCTAGGCGAGGTGCTTGCGCATGCGCTCGACGGCCTCTTCGATCCGGTCGTCGGGCGTGGCGAGGGAGATGCGGAAGAAGCCCTCGCCGCTGGGGCCGTACATCGAGCCGGGTGAGACGACGACGGCTGCCTCTTCGAGGACGGTCTCGGCGAAGCTCGTCGAAGTGTGGCCGCTCGGGACCGGCGCCCAGACGTAGATCGTGCCCTTCGGCGGGGAGACGTCGACACCGATCGCGCCGAGGGCGGAGACGACGAGGTCGCGGCGCCGCTGATAGGTCGCGTTCATCTCGGCCAGCGCATCCTGCGGGCCGGAGATCGCGGCGGCGCCGGCGATCTGGACCGCCTCGAAGAGGCCCGAGTCGACGTTGGTCTTGAGGCGCCAGTAGCTCTGGATCGCGTCGGGATGACCGAGGATCGCGGCGCAGCGCCAGCCGGTCATGTTGTAGCCCTTGGAGACGGAGAAGACCTCGACCCCGACCTCCTTGGCCCCCGGCGTCGCCAGGAAGCTCGGCGCGACGTAGCCGTCGTAGGTCGTCTCCGAGTAGGCGTTGTCGTGGACGACGAGGATCTCGTGCTCGCGGGCGAACTCGATGACCTCCTCGAAGAAGCCGTCGGGGACGATCTCGCCGGTCGGGTTGTTAGGGAAGTTGATGAACATCAGGCGCGCCTTGGCGGCGATCTCCGGCGCGATCGCGGAGAGATCGGGCGCGAAGCCCTTCTGCGGCACCAGCGGCATCAGCTCGGCGGTAGCGCCGTGGAGCAGCGGGCCGCCGGTGTAGACCGGGTAGCCGGGATCGCTGGCGAGTGCCACGTCACCCGGGTCGAGGAAGGCGTTGCAGAGGTTGTAGATGCACTCCTTGGCGCCGATCGCCGGGATGACCTCATTTGCCGGGTCGATCTCGACACCGAAGCGGCGGTCGTAGAAGTCGGCGAAGGCCTGGCGGAAATCCTCACGGCCCCGGTTGGACGGGTACTGGTGCGTGGCTGGGTCGGCCACCGCCTTCCGCATCGCCTCGACGATGTAGTCGTAGGTCGGCATGTCGGGGTCGCCGATGCCGAGGCTGATCACGTCGATGCCGGCGGCCTTCTTCTCCGCGATCCGTCGCTCCAGTTCCTGGAACATGTAGGGCGGAATCTGCTGGAGGCGCTTGGAAGGCTCGGCGATAGGCATGGCGCGGAAAGCTAACGAAACCCCGGGCGCGAAGCCGGGCCGGTCAGTCCTGCTCGGCGAGGGCGGCGAGCAGCTCCGGCGAGAGTGCGCCCGCGTAGACCGGCTCGGCCCAGCCGTCGAGCCGCACCGAGAGGTCCTCGCCGATCCCCACGGTCAGCTCGCCGCCGTCGAGCTCGACCGTGATCGGGCTCTCCGCACCGCGCAGGAAGGCGGTGACGGCGGCACCCGAGGCGCCCGTCCCGGAGGAGAGCGTCTCCCCCACGCCGCGCTCGAAGATCCGGGCGCGGACGTTCGAGCCGTCGATCGCGAGGAAGCTGACGTTGGTGCGGTTCGGGAAGAGCGTCGAGCCTTCGATCTCGGGACCGACCAGGTCCAGGTCGAGGTCGGCCAGCTCGACCGGGTCGACGACGATCGCGCACTGCGGGTTGCCGATCGAGACGTGCTGGAACTCCCACTCGCGGCCCGCCGAGCGCACCGTGCCGGCGCCGTCGGGGCCACCGGAAGGGAAGTCCTTGGAGGCGGTCGAGGCCTTGCCCATGTCGACCGAGCAGGTCAGCTCGCCGGTGATCGTCGGGCGGATCGGCCCGGCGACGGTCGAGATTGCGAACTCCTCGGCGTCGGTCCAGCCGTGGCGACGCAGGTAGAGGATCGCCTCGCGGGCACCGTTGCCCGACAGCTCGGCCTCCGAGCCGTCCGGGTTGAAGATCCGCAGGGACGCGACGAACTCCGGGTCCTCGCTGCGCGAGAGCAACAGGACGCCGTCGGCGCCGATCCCGAAATGCGGGTCGCAGAGCCACTCGACCCGAGCCTCGGTCAGGCCCCACGGGAGGTTCGTCTCCTCGAGGATCAGGTAGTCGTTGCCGAGCGCTTGCCACTTCTCGAATTTCACGGCGCCGACCCTATCCGCGCTGCCACCTCGGCGTCGGTCAGATCGGTGCGGTCGATCGTCGTCAGGTCGGGGATTTTGCGCATCCAGGTGAGCTGGCGACGGGCGTAGTTGCGGGAGCGGCGCTTCATCGTCTCCACGTCGCCGGCCAGGATTTCGTTCAGGCCGAGGGCTTTGCGGGCGGTGCGGCCGGGCCCGAGGGCGTCGGCGCGGCGCGCCTCCTCCTCCCCGCCGCCCGCGAGGATCGCGTCCACCCGGGAGTTGATCCGCTCGTACAGTTGCGCCCGGTCCATTTCGAGGCCGAAGATCTGGGTCGGGTGGCGGGTCTCCCCCGACCAGAGCTCCGACTCTTCGGAGAAGGCGGGGACCTTGCGCAGCGAGAGATCGGCGAGCGCGGCGCGCAGGTAGAGCCCGGTGCCGCCGACCACGATCGGCGTCCGCCCTGCAGCGAGTGCCGCGTCGATCGCCTGGTGGGCGAGCGGCATGTACTCGTGGATCGAGAAGTCCTCGGTCACCGGCACGATCCCGAGCAGCTCGTGCGGCAGCACCTCCTGCTCCGCTGCGCTCGCCGCGCCGGTAAGCACATCGAGGTCCTCGTAGACCTGCAGCGCGTCGCAGTTGATCGCGACCGGGTCCTCCCCGCGCTCCCGCAGCAGCTGGGCCAGCTCGACCGCCACCCCGGTCTTCCCCACGCCCGTGGGTCCGAAAATGGCGAGAACAGTCAAGGGCGTGTCCGCGAGGCCCCGAACGGCTTGTACTTTTTCGTTGCCCGCATCTCGGCGAGCCGCAGACGCCTCACCGAAAAAGTTGAGAGAGGGGCCTCGCAGACACGCCCGTCAGCGTCTGGGAGGTTGCCGAAGCAATTTCGACGTCGACCATCTCCCCCGCCGCGGCGACGCCTTCGAAGTTCACCGCCTTGTTGTGCCTGGTCCGCCCCCGCAGGCGGGTCGGGTCGGTGCGACTCGGCCCCTCGACCAGGACCTCCATCGTCCGGCCGACGAACCGCTGCGCCCGCTCGGCGGCGCGACGCTGGACCACCTCGATCAGGCGTTCCATCCGCTCCACCTTCACCGGATGCGGCAGCTGGCCGTCCATGGTGGCCGCCTCGGTTTCCCGGCGCGGGCTGAAGACGAAGGTGAAGGCGCCGTCGTAGGCGACCTCCTCCGCCACTTCAAGGGTTTCGGCGAAGTCCCGCTCGGTCTCGCCGGGGAAGCCGACGATGATGTCGGTGGTGATCGCGCAGTCGGGGACGTGCTCGCGGATCAGCGCGACACGGTCCATGTAGCGCTCACGGTTGTAGGTGCGGCGCATCCGTTTGAGGACGGCGCTCGAGCCCGACTGCAGCGGCAGGTGGATCTGCTCGCAGAGCGCGGGCAGCTCCGCGTGCGCGCGGATCACGTCCTCTTTCATGTCCTTCGGATGGGGACTGGTGTACCTGATGCGGTCGATCCCGGGGACCGCGTCGACCCGGGTCAGCAGCTCGGCGAAGGTGATCCGCGAATCCTTCGGCAGATCGCGGCCGTAGCTGTTCACGTTCTGGCCCAGCAGCGTCACCTCGCGCACTCCGTCGGCGGCCAGTGCCTCGGCCTCGATCAGCAGCTCGCCCGGGTCGCGGCTCACCTCGCGGCCGCGGGTCGAGGGCACGATGCAGTACGAGCAGACACAGTTGCAGCCCTGGGCGATCTGCAGCCAGCCCTGGAACTCGCGCTCGCGGCGGGTCGGCAGGTGGCCGGCGAAGTCCTCGAACTCGAAATACCCCTGGGCGCTCAGCGAGTCGGAGTTCAGGAACTCGGCCAGCTTGTGGATCTGGCCCGGTCCGAAGGCGACGTCGACGAACGGGAATCGCTCGAAGACCTCCTCCTTGACCGACTGGGCCCAGCAACCGCCGACGCCGACCGTGCGCTCCGGATCTTCGCCCTTCAGCCGCTTCGCCTCACCCAGGTGGGCGATGAACCGGCTGTCGGCCGACTCGCGGATCGAGCAGGTGTTGAAGAGGATCAGGTCGGCCTCGGAGCGCTCCGCGACCTCCTCGTAGCCGAGCGAGGTGAGCATGCCCCGCATCCGCTCGGAATCATGCACGTTCATCTGGCACCCGAAGGTGGTGACGTGGAAGCGCCTCACGCGCTCAGGGTACCGCCGCTATTCGCCGTGCGTGATTTCCTGGACGTAGGCGGCGACGTTTTTGATTTCTTCTTCGGACAAGGTGCCGCCGAAGGGAGGCATGCCGCCACCGCCATTGGTGACCTGCTGGATCGCGCCTTCTTCGGTCTGCGCCAGCGGCATCGTCGTCAGGTCGGGGCCGCCGTTGCCACCGTGGCCGGTGGCGCCGTGGCAGACCGAGCAGTTTTCGGAGAAGACGACCGTGCCGGCTTCGGGGCTGCCCCCACCTTCACCGCCGGCTTCACTTTCGCCGCTTTCGGATTCGCCGCCCGCTTCGGATTCGCCTTCTTCACCGCCGGCCGATTCTTCACCGCCGGCTTCTTCGGCTTCTTCTTCCTGCGCCCTCACGAACGGACCTTCGGTCTCGTTGAATTCGATTTCTTTATTCGCCTTGCTGTACTCGGCGTCGTGATCCTTCGACTCGTCCTTACCGTGAAGGACGGCGAAGGTGCCGGTACCGACCGCGAAGACGGCGAACCAGACAACGACCAGCGGCATCAGTTTGCCCGGGAAATCCTCGTTTTTCAGCCCGAAAAAGCTGACGAGGATGGCCGAGGCGGCCAGGATGCCACCACAGATGAAGAAGAACGTTTCGTGCATCGGGCGGCGCGAATCCTATTGGTGCGGAGAGACCGGTGCGTGCAGGCCGAGACCAGCCCCTAGCTAGGCGGCCTGGGCCTCCGCGATCGGCTCGGCACTCGGAGCGGCCTCAGCGGGCGCGGTAGCGCCGATTCCGAGCGCCGTACGCACCTTGGTTTCGATCTCCAGCGACAGCTCCGGGTTGTCTTTCAGGAACTGTTTGGCGTTGTTGCGACCCTGCCCGAGCCGCACTTCGCCGTAGGAGAAGAACGAGCCGGATTTCTGCACCAGGTCCTGCTCGATCCCGAAGTCGAGCAGACCACCCTCGCGGGAGATGCCGACCCCGTACTCGATGTCGAACTCGGCCTGGCGGAACGGCGACGCGACCTTGTTCTTGACGACTTTCACGCGGACCCGGTTGCCGACCGCCTCGGTCCCTTCCTTGAGGGTCTCGATCCGGCGGATGTCGAGCCGCTGCGAAGCATAGAATTTCAGTGCCCTACCGCCCGGCTGGGTCTCCGGCGAGCCGAACTGGACGCCGATTTTTTCGCGGATCTGGTTGGTGAAGATGCAGACGGTCTTGGTCCGGTTGAGCGACCCGGCCAGTTTCCGCAGCGCCTGCGACATCAGCCGCGCCTGCAGGCCGACCGTGGTGTCGCCGATCTGCCCGTCGAGCTCGGCTTTCGGGGTCAGCGCCGCGACCGAGTCGATCGCGACCACGTCGACCGCCGCCGAGGCGATCAGCCGGTCGGCGATCTGCAGGGCCTGCTCGCCGTAGTCGGGCTGGGAGACGAGGAGCTCGTCGGTGTCGACGCCGATCGCCCGCGAGTAGACCGGGTCGATCGCGTGCTCGGTGTCGATGAAGGCGCAGACGCCGCCCAGGGCCTGAGCCTCGGCGATGATGTGATTGACCAGCGTGGTCTTACCAGAGGACTCCGGGCCGAAGATCTCGATGATCCGGCCGCGCGGCACGCCGCCGATTCCCAGTGCCAGGTCGAGGGACAGCGAGCCGGTCGGGATCGAGTCGACCTTGACCGTGCCTTTGTCGCCGAGGCGCATCAGCGAGCCGACGCCGAAATCGCGCTCGATCTGGGTGACGGCCGCCTCGAGGGCCGCGTCTTTCGCTTTGGCCTCCTTCGCCGTCAGGCCCTTCAAGTTCACTTTCTCATCCGCCATCAGATCATCACCTCACTGCTGTCCCCTTTAGGACAGCTCGACTTGGGCCAGCGGGACGTAACGAGCGCCCGATGGCTGGAGTTCAGAACGGTAGAGCGTCAATCGGACGGCATAAAACGGCTCTTTGAGCCGCTCCGGGAGGTCTCCGGGCCGCCTCGCGACCCCCGCCGGACGATGCGATCCGCGCCCCTCCGACCGGACCCTGGCGACCGTTACGTGGGGCCAGAAATCGCGGTCCTCGGGCACGTGGAGATCCTCCGTGACCAGATTGTCCACCAGGCCGTGGTGGAGGTCGGTCGTCGCCGGTGACGGTGCCGGGAGCGCGAAGAGCGATGCCCGCCGCCGACGCGGCAGCGTGATCGGGTCCTCGAGCTTCATCAGCACCGCCGGGGCGCTGAGCCCGCGCACCAGATCGGCGATCGCCGCCACCTCGTCCGCCTCGCGGTGGCCAAGGAAGACCAGCGTCACGTGCAGCGACTCCGGTCGCACCGGCCGCAGGGCCGGATCGATCAGCTCGGCCTCCCCCCACGCCGTCAATCCCTCGCGGATCTCGTCGGGGAGGTCGACCGCCACGAACAACCGCTGCCGCCTCCATTTTCCTTCTTGACTTGCCATGGGGCCAAGCTAGGAGGGAAATGCGCGCGGCTCAACACCGCTTCGCAACTTCTCTGTGAATTTAGGAGAGCAGATCGCGCAACAGATGCATCGCGACCAGGCCGGAGCGTTCGCGGATGTCGGCGCGGTCCCCGGGGATGACCGGTGAACGGGCGATCGAGGTGCCGTCGGCGAGCAGCGCGTGGAAGCAGACGAAGCCGACCGGCTTGTCCGGCAAGGCCCCGCCCGGGCCGGCGATCCCGGTGATCGAGACCGCGACGTCGGCGTCGAACGCCTTGAGCGCGCCCTTGGCCATCGCCTCGGCGACCTCGGGCGACACCGCGCCGAACTCCTCCAGCAACGCCTTCGGCACGCTCAGAAGCTTTTCTTTGGCCTCGTAGGAATAGGTGACGGCGCTCCCGGCGAAGTACTCCGAGGCCCCCGGCACGCTCGTGATCCGGGCCGCCAGGAGGCCACCGCTGCAGGACTCCGCCAGCCCGACTTTGCGCCCATTTAGCAGCTTCGCCACCTGCTCGTCGATGGTCGAGCCGTCAAGGCTGAAGGTCTCCCGCTCGTGGCGCTTCCGCAGGCCGTCACGCACCGCCATCGCGGTCGCCTCGGTCTCGTCGCGCCAGCGCACGTCGATCTCGATCTCCCCGCGCCGCAGACAGGTGGTGACCTCGACCGCCTCCACGTCCACCCCGTCGTCGTTCTCGATCTCCCTGAGGCTCTTCGCGATTTCAGACTCCGGCACGCCGAACATCCGCATCGTCAGCCCGTGCAGTGGCGTCGCCTGGGACACGACCGCCTTCACCGCGTCCGTCGCCAGCGCCCGCGGCCACATCGGCTGCAGCTCGCGCGGCGGGCCCGGCAGGACGATCACGACCCGCTCCCCGGCCGGCACGACCAGGCCCGGCGCGGTCCCGATCGGGTCGAGTGCCTCCGCCCCCTCCGGCACCATCGCCTGCTTGCGATTGGCCTCCATCACGGCCTCTTCGTCGAATTTGAAGCTCCGGTTGCGGGCGAAGCGGCGCAGGATCTCGCGGATCTTCGCCTCCATGTCCTCGTCCAGCTGCATCGGGCGGCCGGCGAAGCGCCCGACGATCTCCGCCGTCAGGTCGTCCGCGGTCGGCCCGAGACCGCCGCTGGTGACGATCAGGTCCATCTCCTCGGCCGCCAGGAACCTCAGCGCGTCCTCGAGGTCGTCGGGACGGTCGGCGACGACGATGATGTGGGCGACCTCGACCCCGAGGTCGGCGAGCTGTTCGCTCACCCACGGCCCATTGGCGTCGGAGATGCGACCGGTGATCACCTCGGTCCCGGTGACCACGATCCCCGCCCTGACGACACCCGCCTTCACGGGGGCGAAACTACCGGACCGCGTCGGTCAGGAAGCGTCGATGTCGGCGTCGGCCCCGACTGGGGAAGGCTCGGGGCTCGCGCCGCCGCCTCCACCGCCGGATCCCGGCCCGCCGACGACCCGGGCCAGATCGGCCTGCGTGATCAGCACCTGGCGCGGTTTGGATCCCTCGTAGCCAGAGATGACGCCGCGCCGCTCGAGCATGTCGATCAGGCGCCCGGCCCGCGTGTAGCCCACACGCAGGCGCCGCTGGATCATCGACACCGAGGCGGTTTCGGTCTGCACGACCAGGCGGATCGCCTCGTCCAGGAGGTCGTCGGAGTCCGGGTCGAAGTCGTCCTCGCCGCGGCCCCCCTCGCCCTCTGCGGCCTCCGGCGTCTCCAGCAGCTCCTCCTCGAACTCCGGTTCCCCCTGCTTGGCCCAGTGGTTGGTGATCGAGGCGATCTCGTCCTCGGTGATGAAGGCGCCCTGGATGCGGGCCAGCTTCGAGGTCCCGGCACCGCGGAAGAGCATGTCGCCCTGGCCGAGGAGCGACTCGGCGCCGCCCTGGTCGAGGATCACCCGTGAGTCGGTCTGCGAGGAGACGGCGAAGGCGATCCGGCTCGGGATGTTCACCTTGATCGTGCCGGTGATGATGTCGGTCGAGGGGCGCTGCGTCGCCAGCACCAGGTGGATGCCGGTCGCCCGCGACTTCTGCGCCAGGCGGATGATCGAGTCCTCGACTTCGGCCGGGGCGACCATCATCAGGTCCGCGAGCTCGTCGATCACGCAGAGGATGTGCGGCAGCGGCGCCTCGCCGGCTTTGCGGCGGATCCGGTTCAGCTCCTCGAGGTTGCGGGCGCGCGCCTGCGACATCACGCCATAGCGCGTCTCCATCTCGGTGATCAGGTTGGCGAGGACATTGGCAGCGAGCCGCGGCGAGGTCACCACCGGCGTCAGCAGGTGCGGAACGTTCTCGTAGTGGTTGAGCTCGACTTGCTTGGGGTCGACCAGCACCAGGCGCACTTCGTTGGGCGAGCACGCCATCAGGATCGAGGAGAGCATCGTGTTGACGCAGGCGCTCTTGCCCGATCCGGTGGTGCCGGCGACGAGGACGTGCGGCATCTTCGCGATGTCGGTCCAGACCGCGTTGCCGTCGATGCCCTTGCCGAGCCAGGCGACCAGCGGCGAGGCCTTCTGCGGGCGGCCCGCGTAGATGTCGCCGAGGCGGACCATGCGGCGCTTGGCGTTCGGCACCTCGACCCCGACCGCCTGTTTGCCGGGGATCGGCGCGAGGATGCGGATGTCGGTCGAGGCCAGCGCGTAGGCGAGGTCGTTCGCCAGCTCGGTGACTTTCTTGACTTTGATGCCGGGAGCGAGGCGCAGTTCGTACAGGGAGACGTGCGGGCCGCTGACGACGCCGACGATCTTCGCGTCGACCCCGAAGTGGCCGAGCGCTTCAATCAGCTTGCGGCCGGTCGCCTGCTGGTCTTTCGGGTCGGGACCTTTGTCGCCTTTGCCGCGCTCGAGCACGCGCGGGGACGGCAGGCGATAGTCGATCTCCTCCGAGGTGGTGACGCCACGCAGGTTGCCCATCGGGGTGGGCGCCGGGCGATCGTCTTCCGCAGGGTCCTCGCCCGCCTCCGGAAGAGTCAGATTGCGACCGGAGTCGGGCGAGGACTGGCCGGCTTCGCCATCAACCGGCACGTCCTCCGCTTCGCGTCCGGGCGTGCCGGGCGAACCCAGAGCCTGGGTTTCCTCGGTCGCGGCCTCCTCCTCGTCGAAGTTGAAGAGGCCCGGGGCGAAGATGTCGTCGTCCTTCTCCTCGGCCAGCGCCACGGTCGGGGCGAAGCTCTCGTCGTCCTCGTCCGGGTAGTCGCTCATCACGTCGGTCTTCCCCGCCTGCGTCTCGGCGGTCCGTTCGTCGCGCTCCCCTCGCCGGCGGCGCCATTCCTCGGAGTTCTGTTTCACCGTGCGCGCCGTCGCCTCGCTGCCCTTCGCCCCGCCGACGAAGATCGCCCGCAGGCCGCGGCCGATCCCGCGTGCCAGCGCCGAGATCGAGGTGCCAGTGAGGATCATCCCGCCGGCGACCAGCAACAGCAGGGTGAAGATCCTGGCTCCCATCGAGCCGAACAGGTAGACGAGCGCGGTTTCGATCCCGTAACCGACCTTGCCGCCTTCCCAACCGAAGAAGAGCACGAAGAGCAGGTAGATCCCCGCGGCGACCAGAAAGAGGCCGATCAGGTCGAGATGACGCTGCTCGAGGCCGTCGAAAAGGCGGATTCCGCCACGGGGTTTGGCGGCTTTGCCGCGTTTGGCTTTGGCTTTGGGTTTACGGGCCGGAGCTTTACGGGCAGGGGCGCGCTTCTGTCTGACGAACACGGGTCCGATTTCGACGTCGACCCGCCAACCCCTGCGGCCTTCCCGTCCAACCGACGAAGCCGCACTAAATTCGGCGTAAAAGCAGCGCAAAACGCAGGTCAACCGGTTTAACATCGGCTTCATGCTCAGCACCGACCCAGAGGTCCAGCAAGGCGGCCGCGTCCTCGTCGTCGAGGACGACGCCGACATCGCCGACGTCCTGCGCCGTTCCCTGCGTAACGAGGGCTACGAGGTCCGTACCTCGGCCGACGGCGTCGAGGCGCTCGACGTGGCGGTCGGATTCGTTCCCGATCTGGTCGTCCTCGACCTCGGCCTGCCGGGGCTCGACGGGATCGAGGTCTGCCGGCGCCTGCGCCAGGAGGGCGACGTGCCGATCCTGATGCTGACCGCGCGGGCGGAGACGGAGGACCGCGTCACCGGGCTCGACTCGGGCGCCGACGACTATCTGGTCAAGCCCTTCGAGCGCAAGGAGCTGCTGGCGCGGATCCGTGCCTTGCTGCGCCGCCGGCCCCCGCGTGGCGCCGCCTCGCTGGAGGTCGGTGACCTGCAGCTGAACCCGGACACCCGCGAGGTCCACCGCGGCGAGCGCGAAATCGAGCTGACCAACCGGGAGTTCGAGCTGCTCGAGTTCCTGATGCGCAACGAGCGCCTGGTCGTCTCCCGCGAGCGGCTGCTCGACGAAGTCTGGGGCTACGACCCGATGGCGGCCACGAACACCATCGACGTCTTCATCTCCAATCTGCGACGCAAGCTCGAGGCCGGCGGGGAGCCGCGCCTCCTGCACACCAAACGCGGCGCGGGATACGTCCTTAAAGACTGATGGTCGCCAAGGCGCGCGCCAACACCGCCGCCTGGCTGCGGCGAGTCGTGCACCCTCGCGCCTGGCCGGTCCGCTGGCGTATCGCCGCCGTCTCCTCCGGCCTCACCCTGGTGATCCTGATGATCTTCGGTGGAGTGATCGGTCAGATCGCGACCAGCCGGATCCGCGACGACTTCAACGCCGAGGTCAACAACGCGGTGGAAATCCTCGCCAGCGAATTCCGGGTCGAATACCCGCTCGTCGGGGAACCGCAGGTGCAGGGGCCCAACGTCGGCCCCTACGTCCTCCCCGACGACGCAGCGGTTCGCATCTTCGACCGCGGCGGGCGCGAACTCGAACACTCCAAAAACTTCCGCCAGCTGGGCGAACCCGAACCCGGGATCAAAGAAGAAAACGGCCTGCGGGTGGTGACCGCGGTGCTCTCCAAAGAAGGCGTCGCCACCGGCTACGTGCAGTACGGGCGCAGCACCAACCACGTCGATGACACGATCGACCGGATCTGGCTGCTGATCATCGCCGGGATCTTCGGCGGGACTGCGCTGGCGTCGCTCGCCGGTGTGGCGATCGCGGCGCGGGCGATGCGGCCGATCGCGGCGCTGACGGCGGGCGCGAAGGCGATTGCCGAGACGCGCGACACCTCCCGCCACATGCCGCGCCCACCGGTCGAAGACGAGGTCGGCGAACTGGCCGAGACGCTCGAGCAGATGCTCCGCTCGCTGGATGCGGCACGAGCCGAGCGCGAGCAGGCGATGCAGCAGCAGCGCGAGTTCGTCGCCGACGCCTCGCACGAGATGCGCACGCCCCTGACCAGCGTGCTCGCCAACCTGGAGCTGCTGCAGGCCTCCCTCGGCGGCCCTGGGCAGGCCGAAGACCGCGAGATCGTCAACTCGGCGCTGCGCTCCTCGCGACGGATGAGCCGCCTGGTCTCAGACCTCTTGCTGCTGGCGCGCGCCGACGCTGGCCGACTTGCCGCCCATAAGGTCTGTGACCTCGCCGAAATTGCCGGCGACGCGGCCGCCGAGGCGGCGCCGCTGATGGGCGGCCGCCAGTTCGTCATCGACAACGAGCGCCCGCTGCGGGTCGAAGGGAGCGCCGACGAGCTGCACCGGTTGGTCCTCAACCTGCTCGACAACGCCACCCAGCACACCCCGGAAGGGGCGACGATCGAACTGCGGCTCTCCCAGCAGGGCAACGACGCGGTGGTCGAAGTCGCCGATGACGGACCGGGCATCCCGCAGGCAATGCGCACGCAGATCTTCGACCGCTTCGTCCGCGGCGAAGGCCCCGCCGACACCGCCCGCGGAACCGGCACCGGGCTCGGCCTGGCGATCGTCAGCGCCGTCGCCGCCTCCCACGGAGGCACCGTCGAGGCGACCGACTCGCCCTCCGGCGGAGCCCTCTTCCGGGCCCGAATCCCGGTCGCCGCCACCGACCCCGCCGATAAAAAGCATTCAACTTCGATCTTTTAGGACGGCTTTAATTCTCGTCCCTAGATTTGCTCGTGGACGAGACACTAGCCCGCCGGGATTCTCCCCAGACACTGTCCCGGCGGGCTTTTTTTTTCTGCCGTTTTCCAGGCACTTCATATGTACTTCGAGGGACGGCGTTGTTCGCGGCCATGGCGGCCGTCCGAGTTGCGTCCCGGGCGTGAGGGGTCCGTGGGAGAGCCGGCACAGGGACGGGAGGAGGTCGGACTTACGTGAGAGGTCCGCGCGAGAGACGCCACACCTCCGCCCGATCGGCGACGAAGATGCCGGGAACGTCACACTCGCGGGCGCCCCGAGGCCCATTCCAGGGCCGAGA
>JBOGYZ010000066.1:0-19961 GCA_050697015.1 Solirubrobacterales bacterium | reverse complement strand
TGCCAGGGCCGTGGCCGAGACGGCCCTTCCCTTTCCCGGGCATCAGCTTGCGACGGCCGCATCCCTCCCCATGCCTCAACTGGCCGATCTCCCGGAACGGACGTCTAGCTCGGCGCGCCGACGTTTGCCGGCGTCGCGTCGCTCAGCAGCTCGTGGGCGAAGCGGACCACCAGGGCGCCGTCGCCGACCGCGCCCGCGACCCGGTTCGAGGCGCCGGCGCGCACGTCCCCGGCCGCGAAGACCCCCGGGCGCACCGTCTCCAGCAGCGCCGGCTCGCGGTCGTGGAGCGGCCAGGCGATGTGGCCGGCGCAGTTGTGGGCGCCGTCCCCGCAGAGCAGGAAGCCCGCGTCGTCGGTCGCCAGCATCCCATCGGAGACCTCGGTGCAGGGGTCGGCGCCGATCATCACGTATACGGCGCTCGTGTCGACGTCCTGTCGCGAGCCGTCGCGCGACTGCAGGGTCACCGATTCGACGACCGCGCTCCCGTGCAGCGCCACCACCTCGGTTTCGGTCATGACCTCGATCCGCGGCGAGCGTTCGACCCGGTCCACGAGGTACCGCGACATCGTCGCCTTCAGCGCCGAGCCGCGAACGACGACCCGCACGCTGCGGGCCCGCTGGGCGAGCGCGACCGCCGCCTGTCCGGCCGAGTTGCCGCCGCCGATCACGATCACGTCTTTGTCGGCCGCCCGCTCGGCGTCGGTCGGCATCGCCGCGTGGTAGACGCCGGCGCCACGGAAGCGGTCCATGCCCTCGGCGTGCAGCTCGCGCCAGCGCGCCCCCGTCGCCATCACCAGCGAGCGCGCCAGCACGTGCTGGCCGTCGTCGAGGTCGATCCGCACCAGGCCCTCGGGCCCGTCGGCGAGCTCGGTCGCCCGGTGGTAGCTGGAGAGGACGGCGTCGAAGCGGCGCGCCTGCAGGGTCGCCTTGGTGGTCAGCTCGCGGCCGCCGATCCCGGTGGGGAAGCCGAGGTAGTTCTCGATCCGCGTGCTCGTCCCGGCTTGGCCGCCGGGGGCCCAGGACTCGACGACCAGCGTCCGCAGTCCCTCCGAGCCGCCGTAGACCGCCGCCGCCAGCCCGGCCGGCCCGCCGCCGAGGACCACGAGGTCGAAGCGCTGCCCGTCAACTTCCGCCCGCAGCCCGAGTGAGCGCGCCACCTGTGCCGGCGAGGGGTTCCGCAGGACCTCGCGCGCGTGGACGAGGACCGGGGTTTCCTCTTTCGGGATCTCGAGCCAATCGAGCATCTCCACCGACTCGGGGTCGTTGTCGACGTCGTACCAGTGGACGGGGAGGAGGTTGCGCTCCAGCAGGTCGCGCACTTCAAAGGCCCGCCGCGAGGCCTGCGGAGCGATCAGCCGCATCACCCCGTACCCGTGTTCTTCGTGCCAGGCCCGCCGCGCCAGCAGCGTGCGGAAGACCAATTCCCCGAACTCGGGCCAGTCGGCGAGCATCCGCCGCAGCGCCGAACGTTCGAACACGAGCGCCTCGGTCGGCTCCACCGCCACCGCGGCGCTGATCGTCGGCTCGCCGGTGAACGCGGCGATGTCCCCTATATAAGTACGCGGGCCCGCCGCGGCGACGTGGACGTCCTTCCCCGGCTTGCGGTCGACGAACTCGACTTCGCCGCTCAGCAGGACGAAGAACGGCGCGTCCCGGGCGGCGTGCTCGTAGAGGACCTCGCCGGGCTCGAAAGACCGCCGTTCGCCCCCCTTCTTCTTCTCCAGCCAATGGAGCTTCGCCTCCGAGAGGCGCGGGTAGACGACCTCGTCGTCTTGATCGGGGAACGGTTCGGCGCGGACGACACGGACTTCTTGCATGAAGAAAAGTTACCGCCGGGCTCAAGCCGCCCGTCCACGGGGGGGTCAGGCGAAGTAATGGCCGGCGTCGTAGTCGGCAATCAGGCCGGGGTGGATGGGATCCCAGGCGAGGATCTCGCGGGTCTTCGCGTTCGAGGTCGGGTTGTCGGCGACGAGGGCGAAGGTGAGGAACTGGAAGTAGCCGCCGGCCTCCTCCGCCGGGACCGAACGAACCGGCAGCCCGGTGCCACGGCCGATCGCCTCGGCGACCTCCTTGGTCGGGACGCCTTCGTCGCCGACGCCGTGGAGGACCGTGCCGGCCGGCGCCGACTCGACCGCGAGGCGGTAGAGGCGCGCCGCGTCGAGGGTGTGGACGCCGGGCAGGCGGTTGGTGCCCTCGCCCGGGTAGCCGGCGAAGCCCTTGTCGCGGGCGATGCCGATCAGGGTCGGGCCGAAGCCGTGCTTGTCGAGGTCGGAGTGGACGAAGGGAGAGAGGCGGATCACGGCGGAGCGCACGCCGCGGCCGGCCAGCGCCAGCGTCGCGTTCTCGACGTCGCCGCGATGGCCGCCCGGCGAACGATCGTCCTCGGTCCCGGCACGGCCGCTGACCCCCGAAAGTGCCAGCATCAGCGTGCCGCTGGTATTGACGAAAGCCTTGTCGGTGCCGGCGAGGGCGTCGCCGAAGGCCTGGGTCGCGGCCATGTCGGCGGCGATCGCGGCCTCCATCTCGCCGGTCGCCATCAGGTCGTGTTTGAAGGCGAGGTGGATGACACCGTCGGCCTCGCTCGCGGCGGCCGCCAATCCGTCGAGGTCGTCGAGATCGCCGCGAAGGACGGTGGCGCCGGCCGCCTCGATCCTCGCCGCCGAGTCGTCGGAGCGGGCGAGGCCGACGACCTCATGGCCGGCCCCGACCAGCTCTCGGGCGACGGGCAGGCCGATGTGACCGGACGCGCCGGTGACGAATACACGCATGGGGAACCTCCCATTGGTTTGGGTCGGGTGGGACACCGACGGCAGACCGTGATGTCACTGTGTGCCATCAGCGTAGCACGACGATGTCACGCCGTGCCATCACTTAGAGTCTCCCCATGGGCAGATGGGCACCAGACGCGGGGGGCCGGCTCGCGGAGGCGGCGATGGAGCTGTTCGAGGAGCGCGGCTTCGAGGCCACGACCGTCGCCGACATCGCCGAGCGTGCCGGGCTCACCAAACGCACCTTCTTCCGTTATTTCGGCGACAAGCGCGAGGTGCTCTTCGCCGGCACCGAGCCGCTGCAGGCCAAATTCGTCGAGGCGATCGCCGCCGCCCCCGCCGATGCCGCGCCCCTCGACGCGATCGCCGCCGGCCTCGACGCGATGGCCGACCTCTTCGCCACCGTCGGCGAGCGCGCCCGCAAGCGCCAGGCGATCATCGCCGCCAACCCCGATCTCCAGGAGCGCGAGCTGGTCAAGATGGTCGCCTTCGCCGCCGCCGGAGCCGCCGCCCTGCGCGACCGCGGCGTCGCCGAGCCGGCGGCGAGCCTCGCCGCCGAGGCCGGCATCGCCGTCCTGCGCGTCGCCTTTGAGCAATGGGTTAGCGGCCCGAAGGGCCAGGACATCCACAAGCTCCTGCGCGACTCGCTCGCCGAGCTGAAGGCCGTGGCCGCGTGAGGGTCGGCACCCCGTTCGGCGAGTACCCCTTCGAGTACCGCCGCGTCGAGCGTCGCCCCGACGGCATCGCGGTGGTCGGCACGGTCGCCGGCATCGACTCGACGGTCGTCCTCGACAAGGACGACGCGAAGCGCGCGGCCAAGGTCCTGGTCGTCCCGGCCGTCGCGGCCGCGCTCCTGTTCGTCGTCCGCGCCCGTCGCTGAGCAGGGGTAGCCGGCCCTCGTGACAGGAGCTACAATCGGCGCATGCACAACCCGCTTCGCAGTGAGGCGGATGTCTTTCGCCTCGTAGTCGTGATCGTGGGCGCCGCGGCCCTCGTGGTCGCCGTCGCGCTCATCACCGAGCCGGTCTGGGGGGTTCTCGTCGCGGTCCTGCTGATCGCGATCGGCGTCGGTGCCGTCTGGCGCGTCACCCGGGGGAGCGAGCCGCGCGCGATCGCGGCGCCGCGGTCGACCGACGACACCCGGCGCATCCTCGTCGTCGCCAACCAGACCGCCGCGGGGCGCGAGCTGCTGGAGGAGATCCGCAACCGCTGTCGCGGGGTCGATTGCGAGGTGCTGTTGGTGTCGCCGGCGCTGGTCGGGTCGCGCTCGCAGCGCTGGGCCTCCGATATCGACGAAGGCCTCGACCTGGCGCGCGAGCGGATGGGCCGCTCGGTGACGGCGCTGCGGGGAGTCGGGGTTGAGGTGCGAGCGGAGGTCGGCGATCCCGACCCGAACATGGCGATCGAGGACGCCTTGCGGATGTTCCCCGCCGACGAGATCGTGATCTCGACCCTGCCGCCCGGCGAGTCGAAATGGCTCGAGCACGACGTGGTCGAGCGGACCCGCGCTGAGGTCGACCTGCCGATGACCCACGTCATCGTCGATCTCGAGGCCGAGCGCGCGGCCGCCGCGCCGCGGTCGAGCGCCGCCTGAGCGTCCCCGGCGAGGAGGCACCGCGCGGCACCCCGCCCTGGATCGCCTAGGCTCCCCGCCGTGCCGACGATCACCACGCCCGCGGGGATCGACCTCACTTACGAGACGATCGGCTCGCCGGCCGACCCGCCGCTGCTGCTCGTCCCCGGCTACGGCACCCAGCTGATCGCCTGGCCGCGCGGCTTCTCGGAGCTGCTCGCCGCGGGCGGGCGCTTCGTGGTCGAGTACGACAACCGCGACTCGGGCCTGTCGTCGAAGCTCGACGGGGTCGAGGTCGACATGGGCGCGCTGGTGGCGGCGGCGGAAGCCGAAGACGCGGCGCGGATCGCCGCGCTCGCTCCGTACACGCTGAGCGACCTTGCCGAGGACGCGGCGGCGCTGCTCGACGCGCTCGAGATCGACCGCGCCCACGTCCTCGGCGCCTCGATGGGCGGCATGATCGCCCAGCAGCTGGCGATCGAGCGGCCCGAGCGGGTGCTGTCGCTCACCTCGATGATGGCGACGACGGGCGAGCCCGACGTCGGCGCGCCGACCCAGGAGGCGCTCGTGGCGCTCCTCACCCCGTCGCCGGCCGAGCGCGCTCCTTATATAGAGGCGTCGAGCGGCAAGGGGATGATCTGGGCGTCGAAGCGCTACGGCGATCGCGCCCGCCTCGAAGCGCTCGCCGGCGAAAGCTATGACCGCTGCTTCTACCCGCAGGGGGTGGGCCGCCAGCTTGGCGCGATCCTGGCGACCGGCTCGCGCGCCGATGGGCTCCGCGCCCTCGCCGTCCCGACCCTGGTGATCCACGGCCGCGACGACACGCTGATCGCGCCCGACGGCGGCGAACGGACCGCGGAGCTCGTCCCCGACGCCAGGCTGCTGATGGTCGACGACATGGGCCACGACCGTCCCGAGCAGCTCTGGCCGCTTCTCGCCGAGGCGATCCTCGAGCACACCGAGGCCCGCGAGATCGACTCCGTATCGTGAACGCATCGCCACGACTCCCGCAAAAGAGCGCGCCCGCAACCGCCCACTGCTGACCGGCCGGGTCGAATCGGTCGCGCAGCTGACCCCGACGCTGACCCGGATCGTCTTCGGCGGGGACGGCCTCGCCGGCTTCGAGATCGGCGCGTTCACCGACCACTACGTGAAGCTCCAGTTCCCGCGCGAGGGCGCGCCGGAGGACGAGCGTCCCAAGGTCCGCACCTACACCGTGCGCGAGTGGGACGCCGCGAGCGGCCTGCTGACGATCGACTTCGTCGTCCACGGTGACGAGGGCATCGCCGGCCCTTGGGCCGCGGCCGCCGCGCCCGGCGACACGCTGCAGATGCGCGGCCCCGGTGGCGGCTACGCGCCCGACCCAGACGCCGACTGGTACCTGCTCGCGGGCGACGTCAGCTGCGTCCCGGCAATCTCGGCCTCGCTGCCGCGGATCCCCGCCGGCCGTCCGGTCCATGTCTTCCTCCAAATCAACGGCCCCGAGGAGCACGTCGAGCTGACCAGCCCCGGCGACCTCGAGGTCCACTGGCTGCACGACGACGCCGACGAGACGATCGCCGAGGCGCTCGCCGCCCTCTACTTCCGGCCCGGCACCCTCCACGCCTACGTGCACGGCGAGGCCACCTCGGTCCGCCTCGCCCGCCGCCACCTGGTCATCGATCGCGGCGTCCCCACCGAGCGCCTCCACGCCTCCGGCTACTGGAAGCGCACCCTCACCGACGAAGGCTGGCGCGAGGCCAAAGCCGCCTGGAACGCCCAGGTCGAGTCCGAAACCTCCTAGTCATTCCGCGATCGGGGTGAGGGGGTTGCCGAGCGCGATGCTGCCGCAGCTCGAGGGGGCGGACGCGCCGGCGAAGCGGGCCTCTAGCCAGGGGACCGCTGTGGCGATCCAGGGGACGGCCGCGGTGACGTGGCCCAGCGGGTATTCGTTGTAGAGGACCTTGTCGCCGCCTTCGCAGTACTGGCGCGCCAGCGTTCGGACGTCGCCGGCGATCATCACGCCGTCGCCCTCGCCGATGCCCGGCTTGTTCCCCGCGGTTCCTTCGAGCTCCCCGAGTGCGCCCTGGCCGATGAAGAGCGGCGCGGTCGGGGTCCCGCCCGTCCCCATGATCAGCTGATTGACGACGTGCACGTAGAGCGGGATCGACTCCGGCGTCGGGTATTCGGGCTTCGCCAGCTGCGCCCAGGTGAGGCCGGGGTAGTGGGCGAGGGCTTCGGCGATCGAGGCCTTTTCGAGTTTGGCGTAGAGCTGCGCGCCGTATTCGCTGAGGTAGGGGGTGAGGTCGATGCCGAAGGCGCGCGAGACGCCGATGATCGCCATCGGCATCACCCCGGCCCAGCTGAGGCTCCCTTCGACGTAGTGGAGGTTGTGGGCCGGGTCGACGAGGACGCCGCCCATCGCCGCGCCGACCAGCTTGGCGTTGATGTCGGGAGCGTAGGTCGGGGCAAGCTCGGCCGCCCACTCGGTGGCGATCGCGCCGCCGGAGTAGCCGATCAGCCCGACCTTTTTCGTCGACGCCAGCCCGGTCGCGGGCGCGGCAAGCGCGGCGCGGAGGCTGTCGAGGGTGTTGGTCCCGTACTCGGGCCCGGCGGCAAAGTCCGCGTTCTCGCCCTCGGCGTCGGCGACGACGACGGTCCGCCCGGCCAGGAGCTCCGGCCCGATCAGTGCCGACTCGACCTGCGGGATCGCGCCGCCCAGAGTGAGCCCGCCGGAGATCGCGTAGGAGGGCTCGTCGATCGGGTTCAGCGAGTCGTAGAAGGACTGGTAGGCGACGACCTGCGGGGTGCCGAAGCTGAGTGGCGGCTTCAGTACCGAGGTGACGTTGACGGTTGGTTCGCCGACCTGCGAGGTGGAGCGGTAGAGCAGCTGCACCGCTTTCACCGGCAGGGGGATGCCGACCACGTGGTAGCTGAGCGTGCGTGATTTGAGCACCGTCCCGGGCGCGACCTGTGCCAGCGGCGTGGCGCCCGAGTAGTCGTAGAAGGGGTCTTCTTCGGGCGTCGGCGGCGCCGCCCACGCGGCCGGGACGGCCATCGTCAGCGCCGCCACCGCCAGCAGCAACGCGACCGTCATGCGTCGAAGGAATCCGGTGCCCATCCTCGCCTCCCGAGCTAGATGACTTCCGCGGGGAACGTTACCCAAAACTATGTAGAGAAGCAAAGGTGATGGCCGGCTGAGCAGGGAAGACTAGATCGTACCTAAATCGGATTGAGATTCCCGTCCAAATTTAGGTGTGAATATTCCTGTAATCGCCTAAAGGAAAGTCTGATCCGCGCCGAATAATCACTCGTTGGCGACTGTCAGAAACATGCTGGTACTGGCTGTCGCATGCGTGTCTGCGGCCCTTTGCCTGGTCGTGCCCGCGCCCGCGGCCGCCGCGGGCACCCCGAACATCAGCCTTGACAAGAGCCAGCCCGCGCAGGCGCTGATCGGAACCCAGCAGGAAGTCCACCTGACGGCGAGCAACCCGCTCGGAGAAGCACGGGGCTACAACCTCTCCTGCCGCGACGTCCTTCCGGCAGGCGTCGCCTACGCCGGCTCGGCGACGCCGGTCGAACCGCGGGTGCTGACGAACGCTCCCGGTCCCGGCGAAACGACGCTGATCTTCGAAAACGTCGCCGACCTCAGCGCCAACTCGAAATACGACCTGAGCTTCAAAGTCGAAGCTCTGCCGGCGATCTTCCAGATCACCAAACTGCACGTATACACGGACCACGCGGAAGCCTTCGTCAACGCGGATCCTCGCTTCCAGCCCGGATTCAACGCGAAAGGCGAAGCGATCGTCGGCAGCTACACCGGCAGCGCGAGCGACAACGCGACCACCGAACTGACCGCGGTCGAAGTCGTCAAGTCGGAGCCCAGCCCGGAGGGGGAGATCCTCCGCGGCGTCCACGAACACCAGACCGTGTACACGCTGACGGTGAAGAACAACCACGTCGGCCCGACCGGCGAACTTGAAGTCGAAGACCTTCTCCCGGCCGGGCTCGAGTTCCTCGGCTGCGGCACGGTCGACAATACGACCGATACGGCGACCAATCCCGGCTCGACCGAAGAGTATGCGGGCTCGGGCCCGATCGATCCGGGCCATGCGCCGGCGGCGCCGGAATGCGCGAAACATCAGCCGTATTACGTCGGCACGGTGCTGAACCCGGCCGGGCATCCCGCCGGCATCTACACCCAGGTCAAATGGAAAAACCTGCCGGAACTCGGCCCCAGCCAGGAATTCCAGATCCAGTACGTCGCGGCGATCCCGATCCTGCAGAACTCGACGACCTGGTTCGACGGCAATGAACCGACGGCCGAAAGCCTCGCGCAGGTCGCCAACCTCGACAACAACACCGGGCCCGAAACGGTCGACGAGGAAGCGCTGACCAACTACGGCGAAGTCCACGGGAAATATGAAGGCGTCGCGGTCAAAGACACCGATGAAATGACTCGCAGCGCCGAGGACCTGGCAATCCAGAAGTCGGTCACGCCGACGGAAATCGAAGAGGGCGGGGAAAGCACCTGGACCCTCAACTTGGAGGCCTCCGAGTACCGCTTCGTCAACGGCGTCCAGATCGAAGACACCCTCCCGAACGGCCTCTGCCCGGTGGGCAAAAAAGGCTACGAAAAACCGGACGGCACGGCGGTCGAAAAGACGGCCGAATGCGAAGCGGCGGGCGGGGTCGAACCGACCTACGAAATCGTGGGGGTCCCGGGCGGACCGCAGGCCGCCGAATACACCTCGATCAAATATCTGCCCAACGGGACCTTCAAGATCCATTGGGATGAATCGAGCTTCGGCGCGCTCGCGCAGCTGGCGCCGTCCGAGCACCTGATCCTCACGTTCCCGACGAAAACGCGGACCTTCTACCAGGAAAACTATGCAGCCTCGACGCCGATCCTGACCGGGGACTCGTGGAAAAACGAAGTCGAAACCGAAGGACCCGACTTCGCTCGCTGTGCCCCCAGCGACCCCCTCTGCACCAAAGGCGAACCGAAGATCTTCACCGAAGAGGCGGAAGGCACCCCCGACTCCGATGTCTCCGAGGCGAGCCAGGAGGCAGGCGGCGTAAAAATCAACAAGACGGTCCGCGAAAACGAAGGCCTGGTGCCGGAAAACTGCTCCGGGAAATACGTGGAGGGAACCAGCGCGCCGTTCCCCCTCTACCGGCCCGGCGACGAGATCTGCTGGACCCTTCGGGTGCAATTCGCGGCGAAACTGTTCGCCGGGGCGCCGGTCGTCACCGACTTCATCCCCACCGACGAGGAATTCGTCCCAGGGTCGGCGATCGCAGCCGAGGCCCCCCAGGCGCCGGAAGGCGAAAACACCCTCAAAGCGTCCTTCGACGAAGCCGCTGCGTTGAAAGGGGAACCGCTCAAATGGACGCTTGGCGCGGCGGTCGAATCCGGCACCCAGATCTTCGAATGGCGCTTCAAGACGAAAGTCAAGAAGGAACCGCAGACCAGGCCGGAAGAAATCACCGGGAACCTGATGAAGTTCGTCTACTCGAACACCATCGGGGAAACCTTCCCGCTGCGTGACCGGGCCGAAGTCCAGCGCCAGGAACCGGAACTTTCACTGGAAAAGCAGATCACCGAAGTCGGCGGAAAAACGATTCCCAAACCGCCCAAAGGTGGTAAATCCACCGCGACCGCCAACGGTGGCGAAATCGTCAAATACGAGCTCGACCTCGAAAACGCCGGCAACCTCGACGCCGAAGAAGCCGAAGTCTGGGACATCCTCCCGACCGGGATCGAATGTTCGGACGTGATCGAACCAGCGCAGACCCCCCCACAGACCATCGGGTGCTCCGAAGGCATCATCAAGTGGACCGGTGTCTCGATCCCGGAAGGCGCGCTCACCACGCTCACCTATGAAGTCAAAGTCCCGACCGACGTCGCGCCCGGCCACGTGTTCGTCAACCACACCGGGGTCCGGCGCTACAAATCGCAGACGAACACCACGCTGGAAAAATTCGAATACATCCCGGCGAAAAACATCGATAAAAAAATCACCGAAGCGGAATCGAACACCGGGCCGCTACTCGACGAAGCCGAACTCTTTACCACCGGCGCGACGCTGGAAAAGGGAGCGACCACCGAGACCACTCAGCCGCCCGGCAACGGCGCCAAAGAAGCGACGATCGGCGAGCTGGTCGACTACACGGTCACCGCGAAAATCCCGGCGAACAGCAAGGTCTACGGGACGCCGGTGATCAAAGACGTGCTCCCCGCCACCCTCCAGCTCGAAGGCCCGGCCACCGCCACGCTCGACGGCGTGGCCCTGCCCACCGAAGGCCTGTCGCTGAAAACGCTCGCCAACGGCGCCGAAGTGCAGTTCGCCGGCGCCTTCCCGACCACGCCCAGCGCGACGGAACACAAAGTCGTCCTCAGCTTCAAAGCGCGAGTGCTGAACGTCGCCGCCAACGAACGCGGCAAAAAAATCACCAATACCGCCTCCTTCGAATTCGAAGACCTCGAAGAAGCGGGCCCGACCGTGGTCACCAAATCGGTGGAAACGCCGGTGGTCGAGCCCAATGTCGAAGTGCGGAAGAAGAACCTGCTCCCGGCGGGCCAGACCACCGTGGCGCCGGGTGAAGTCGTCAAATACGAAACCGAAGTCGAAAACAAGACCGGAGCTTCGACCGCCAACGAAGTAAACGTCGTCGACACCGTCCCGCCCGGGATGAAAGTCGTCGGTACGCCGACCCCCGCCGCCACCGTCGTAGGGAACACGATCACCTGGCACATCGACATGATCGACCCCGGGGCGACCGAACCTCTCCTCTACGAACTCGAAATCGAAAAACCGGCGAAAGCCGCCTCGAGCTTCACCAACCGGGTCAAAGCCACGACGCAGAGCCTGCCGGCAGGGCAAGGCGGGGAACCGTCCCAGATCCGCACCGCCGAATTCGGTCAGCCCGGCTACGAATCGAAAGACGAAGACACGGTCAAATTGATCGGCGCGACGGTGAGCAAGGAAGTGACGCCGACCGAAGGCACGATCGGCACGCCGCTCACCTACACCCTGCACATGAACCTGCCGGGCGAAATCGAATACTTCGACACGACGATGGTCGATCAGCTGCCGAAAGGCCTCACTTTCGGTGAAGTGATCGGCACCCCCGAATGCCAGGAAGCGGGCGGTGTGAGCTGCGGGGTCGGCACCGAACTGACCGCGGAAGCGGGGCCCGCGGGCTCGACGCTGCGCGGCTGGTACTTCGGCAACTTCAGCGCCGGCAAACCGCGCGAACTGACGGTCGAATTCAAAGCGCACGCCAATCCGGAAGCGACCGAAGGTGAACTGAAAAACGCGCTGGCGGGCTCCTACAACGAAACCCCGAAAGGCGAACCGACGACGCTGCCGGTCCCGGGTTCGGAATCGCCCGCTTTCAACGAAGAAACCGAAGTCGCCGAAGCGGGCGTCAAAGTCCTCGAACCGGAACTTGACTTGACCAAGGCCGTGAGCGGCGGCGTCGGCCCGGGCGGCAAAACGGCCGTGCCCGGCAAAACCCTCGAATACACGCTGACGGTCAAGAACACCGGCACCTGGGACGCCTACGATTTCAAAGTCGCGGACAAACCCCCCGCGAACCTCACCGGCTTCGAACTGGGCGCGGTGGAAGGCGGCACGGCGACGGTCGTCAGCACCAACCCGCCGGTCTGGCACGTCGACGGCCCGCTCGCGCGGGACGGCGACGAAATGAAGTTCCACTACAAAGCCAAACTCGTCGAATCGGGAAAACTCAAAACCGGCGACAAAGTGAAAAACGCGGCCGAAGTCCCGGTCTTCTTCGGCCTGCCGCCGGCGCAGCGTGAACCGGGCCAGTTCATCGAATACCCCGGTCCGAAAGCCGACCAGGAACTGAATGTCGAACTTCCGCAGGTCACGATCGACAAGACGAGCGGCAACCCGGCCGAAGCCGAAAACGAAGAAGCTGACGTCGGCGTCGCCTTCCCGTGGAAGCTCGTGGTGAAAAACACGGCGGCATCAGCCGGCGCGAAAAACGCGACGGTGGAAGACAAACTTCCCGCTGGCTGGAGCTACGTACCGGGTAGCGCGACCGTGGACGGCGCGGCGGTCGAGCCGATGGTCGCGGGCACCCCGCAGGTGCTGACCTGGACGGTGGCGAGCTTGCCGGGCGGCGCTGAATCGAAAATCCTCTTCCAGGCGATCCCGGCGCAGGGCACGACCGACGGCCTCAACGGCGCGGTCGTCAAGGCCGAAGACGAAGCGGGCTTCAAAGGCAGCGAAGCCGGCCCCTACGAAGCCGAAGACACCGCGAGCGCCCACGTCGTCGCGCCGGAATTCGAAGTGAAAAAGACGCCGGACGGCGAAACCGCGATCGCGGGCACCGAAGTCACCTACACGATCGAAGTCACCAACATCGGCGACGGTAAAGCCTCGGCTCCGATCACGGTCAAGGACCAGCTCGGGCCTGAACAGGAATTCGCCGGCCCGGGGACGCTGGAACCGGGGGTCACCTTCGTCTCGGTGAATCCGACGAGCGGGCTGGGTGGCCAGGCGATCGAATGGACCATCGCGTCGCTGGAAAAAGGCGCCTCGGTCAAAATCTTCGTGCCGGTGAAAGTCCCGTCCGAAGTTGACGAGGGCGCGACGATCAAAAACACCGCGGAAGTCGAATCGCCCCAGGCGCCGACCCCGGTGAAAGACGAAGGGCACTTCGTGATCCACCGCATCGCGGACCTGGCGATCGAAAAGAAAGCCAGCCCCGAAAACGTGGTCGGCGGAGAAAACATCACCTACACGGTGACCGTCACCAACCACGGCCCGTCCGACGCGACGAACGCCGTGGTCACCGACAACATTCCCGGCGGCACCGAATTCCTCAAAGCGGGACCGAAGCCGGGCAAACTGGGCAGCTGCAACTTCGCCGCGGGGGCGGTCACCTGCAATGTCCCGGTCCTGACCAACGGGGCAACGACCGAATTCGAAATCGAAGTGGAAGTCGAATCGGGCCGCCTGACCCCGATCACCAACATCGCGGAAGTCAACGCCGAAGAGGAAGATCCGACCGAACCGAACAGAGCCGAAGTCACCACGACGATCGGCGGCCTCGCCAACCTCAAGATCGAAAAGATCGGTCCGGAAAAACCGGTGCTGCTGGGCAACCAGTTCACCTACGAAATCAACGTCGAAAACGAAGGGCCTTCCGACGCGGTCAAAGCGAAAGTCGTGGACCCACTGCCGCCGCAGGTGAAATTCCTCTCGGCGAGCCTCGAATTCCTCACCCCGACTGCCGAAGTCGGCGAATGCGATGAAGCGCCCGCCGCGGTCCTCACCTGCGAACTCGGCCGGATGCTGCCGCATGCGCAAGCGAAGATCGTCGTCACGGTCGAAGCCGCCGAAGTCGGTGGCTTCGACAACAAAGCGACCTTCGACTCGGAAACGTCCCCGGCCCCCAAAGAAGGCAAAGCGCACGCCGAAATCCTCCCGGCCGCGGACCTGACGATCGAAAAGACGGCGCCCGCGACGGTCGAACCGGACGGCACGCTCACCTACACGCTGCACGTCGAGAACCACGGCCCCTCGATCGCCCACAAGGTCAAGGTCACCGACCCGCTGCCCGCCGGCGTCGACTTCGTCTCCGCCGATGAAGGCTGCGCCGCGGCCGGCGCTACCGTCACCGCCGCGGCAGGCACCACCACGGTCACCTGCGAAGTCCTCGGCGGCGGTGAACTGGCGGTCGGCGACACGGCAGACTTCAAGGTCACGGTCCACGTGCCGTTCGCGCTCGGCGGCGGGTCGCTGACCAACACCGCGAGCGTCGCCGGCGAAGAGGGCGACCCGCATCCCGAAGACGACACCAGCACCGCCTCCACGACCGTCGGGCCTGCCGCCGACTTGGCGATCAGGAAGACGATGGGCAAGGCACAGGCCGGGCAGCCGCTCACCTACACGCTCGCGGTCACCAACAAGGGGCCGTCCGCCTCGAGCGCGGTGACGGTGAAGGACACGCTGCCCGCCGGCACCACCTTCAAGTCCGCGACGCCCAGCCAGGGCACCTGCTCGGCCTCCGGCCAGACGGTCACCTGCGGCCTCGGCCAGCTCGCCTCGGGCGGCTCCGCTCAGGTGTCGATCACGGTCGATGTCGCCGCCACGGCGACCGGCAGCATTCGCAACGTCGCCTCGGTCGTAGGCCCTGAGCCCGACCCGGACAAGTCGAACAACGAAGCCTCGGTCGAAGGCCCGGTCACGCCGCCGGTGCCGACCGACCCGAACCTGAAGGTCGTGAAGACCGCCGACACCTCGAGCCCGCAGGTCGGGGTGCCGTTCGCCTACCACGTCGAAGTGACCAACATGAACGGTGGCGAAGCGAAGAACGTGAAGGTCATCGACACCCTGAGCGGGCCGGTGAAGGTCACCTCGATCGAAACCGAATCCGGCAAGTGCGGCGCGGCGGGCTCGACGATCACCTGCACGATCCCGAGCATCCCGGTCGGCAAGACCGTCCACATCACCTACACGGTGGTCGCCGAAGCGGCCGGTGAACTGAAGAACACGGTCAGCGCCCAGGCCGCCAACGGCGAGAAGGCGCCGGGCAACAACCGCGCGGTGAAGTCGGTCAAGGCGAAGGCGGCCAAGGGCACCTTCGAGCTGACCAAGACCGCCTCCCGCAAGGTCGTGCCGGGTGGCAAGAAGGTCGCCTTCACGATCAGCCTGCGCAACGGCGCCGCCGCACTCACCGACGCCAAGATCTGCGATCGCCTGCCCGCCGCGCTGGTCTTCGTCAAGGCGGCCGGGGCGCGCTACGTGAACGGTGAAGCCTGCTGGACGAAGAAGTTCGTCGCCGCGGACCACACCGTGAAGCTCCACCTCACCGCCCGCGCGGTGAAGGGATACAAGTCGCGCAAGGCGCGCAACGTGGCGACGGCGCAGGCCGACAACGCCTCGCGCCGCAGCGCCGCCGCGACCGTGCGGGTAAAGCCGGCCTTCGCCGGCAAGCCCGGCGGCGTCACCGGCTAGGCATGGGGGCATACTCGGTCTGATGCCGAGGTCGTCCCTGCATCGTCTGCTCGCCCTCGCCGCGACCGCGGCCGTCGCCCTCGTGGGCGCCACGCCGGCCCAGGCCGCGCCGGAGCCCGATCCCTACGCGCTGACGCCGAAGCTCGCCCACGTCGCCCGGGTGGTCGCGCCGACCTGGGCACGGCGGGAGCCGGGGGAGATCCCGGCGGTGACGAAGGTCTCGCCGCTGGCCGAATGGGGCGGCGGCCGGGTCCAGTACCTGGTCCTGCGCTCGCGGCTGGTCGACGACCGCCGCTGGCTGCGGGTGCGCCTGCCGGAACGGCCGAACGACGCCGCGGGCTGGATCCCCGCCGACGTCACCCGCGATTCGAAGACGCCGTGGCGGATCGTGGTCTCGACCGCGGAGGAGCGGGTGACGGTCGAGCGCGCCGGCCGCCCGGTCGTCAGCTTCCCCGCCGTCGTCGGCAAGCCCGCGACGCCGACCCCGCGCGGCCTGTTCGCCATCGACGAGCCGATCCGCCAGCCCGCCGGCTCCGAACTCGGCCCCTGGGCGCTCTTCCTCACGGCCCACTCGCGCGTCCTCGACGACTACGGCGGCGGCCCCGGCCGCATCGCCATCCATGGCCGCGCCGGCCCGCTCCTCGCCGACCCCCTCGGCACGGCGGCGTCCCACGGCTGCATCCGCATCCCCAACGCCCGGATCCGCTGGCTCGCCCACATCGCGATCAACGGCACCCCCGTGGAAATCGTCCGCTAGGTCAGTTCGAAGATGACGTGGACGGTCGCCTTGACCTGGGAGGTGCCGGGTTTGGTCGGCGGGGTGGGGGCGGCCTTGACGGAGCTGGCTTCTTCGGCTGCCTCGAAGCGGGGACCGATGAATTCGGCGCCTTCGCCTTCTTCGATCGTCAGCGCCTGACCGAGGCGCGCGCCCGCTTGGGTGGCGAGGACGCTCGCACGTTCCTCGGCCTTGTCGAAGGCCGCGGCGAGGACTTTGGCGAACGCTTCTTCTTCGTTGCCGACGGTGAAGCTCGGGCCGCTGACCCCGGTGGCCCCGGCGGCGAGTCCTTTGGCGATCAGTTCGCCCGATTTCGCCGGTTCGTGGAGGGTGACCTGGATGCCCTCGGTCGCGCGGTAGACGGTGACCTTGCCCTTCTGGACCGGGCTGATGTCGATGCGGCCCGTGCGGATGTCGCCTTCGCCGACGCCCGGGAAGGCTTTGGCGGCGGCGATCACCTGGCGCAGGCCCGCGGCGATCGCCTGCAGGGCGGCGGTGCGCGTCTTGCGTTCGCGCTTCACGCCGAAGCCGACCTTCGCGGTGTCGTTCGGCACCTTGACGGTGGCCGAGGCGGTGACGGCGACCGTACGGCCGGTCGCGGCGCCCGCGGCGGCGGGGAGAAGCGCGTACGCGGCGAACAGCGCGGTGAGGGACAGGACAAGGACTGATTTTCGTGACGGAGTCATGTGCATGCTCTCACTACCCCCGAGTTAGGGATTGATCACAATCTTGCCCAGCACGTCGCCTTTGGCGAGCGCCCGTAGACCCTCGCCGACATCGGCCAGCGGGAAGGTCTTGTCGATGCGCGGGCGGATCCCGGTGGCGTCGATCATCGAGACGAGGTTGCGGAGGTCTTCCAGCGTGCCCATCGTCGAGCCGACGATCTCGAGCTCTTTGAAGAAGACGCGGTTCAGTTCGGCCGCGGGGTCGTGGCCGCTGGTGGCGCCGGCGATGACGACGCGTCCGCCGGGCCGCAGCGAGCGCAGCGTGTGTCCCCAGGTCGCTTTGCCGACCGTCTCGAGGACGACGTCGACTTTCGCGGGCAGTCGCGCACCGGACTCGAAGACGGCGTGGGCGCCGCACTCGATGGCGAAGTCCCGCTTACGCTCCTCGCGGCTGGTCGCCCAGACGCGATAGCCGGCGGCGCGGCCGAGCTCGATCGCGGCGCTGGCGACGCCGCCGCCGGCGCCTTGGACGAGGACCGTCTGGCCCGGCCGCAGGCCGGAGCGGTCGAAGAGCATGCGGTAGGCGGTGAGCCAGGCGGTCGGCAGGCAGCAGGCTTCCTCGAAGCTGAGCGACTCGGGCTTCGGCACCAGGTTGCGGCGCGGCACCGCAACGCGCTCGGCGAGCGTGCCGGGGTGGAGCTCGGAGAGGAGCGTCCGTTTCGGGTCGATGATTTCGCCGCCGGGGAACTCGGGGTCGCCGAGCACTGCGTGGACGATCACCTCGTCGCCCTTCTCGTCGATCCCGGCCGCGTCGCAGCCGAGGATCATCGGCAGGCGCTCTTCCGGCAGGCCGATGCCGCGCAGCGACCAAAGGTCGTGGTGGTTCAGCGAGGTCGCCTTGACCTCGACGAGGGCCCAGCCCTCGGGCACGTTCGGGTCGTCGACCTGACCAACCTCGAGGGCGGAGAGGGGGTCCTCCATCGAGGCGGCGACGGCGCGGGCGGCAAGCACGTCCTGAAACTTATCTGTCAGGGGGATGTGACGCCGGTCACCGAGTGAGCGTGGTCACAAACGCCTGTTCGCTCCTTGCCGATACTTGTATACAAGCCGCAAGCCACACGGAAGAGACTCCACATGAGCAAGACCTGGAACGTGACCCTGTACCGCGACGGCAAGCCCGTCAGCGAGCGCCACGGTGTCAGCGAGAGCGACGCCGTCAACCAGATTTACCTCCTCAGCCGCACCAGCGCCCCCCTGCACGCGATCGAGGACGAGATCACGCCGGAGACCGGCGAACTGCAGCTCGTCGCCGCCTAGGCGACTCGAGCCCACGCGCTGTTCCTTATAGCCGGCATACCGGCATAAGGAACAGCTGACCGCCGGCGGGAGGCCGGCGGCACCAGCTTCGGGCAGGGGTGTCCGCTAAGACGCCGGGACTTCGGCGCCGCGCTTGGCCGCTTCGGCCATCGCGCGCTCGACCGCGTCGACGTCGCGCACCGCGCCGGTGTCGGCGGACGTCGCCATCGCCGCGTACGCCCGCAGGGCGGGGGAGACGACGCGCTCCCGCGCCACCGGCACATAACCATTGCCGGCGAGCAGGGCCTCGCGGCGCTCGTCGAGCACCGCTTCGTCGACCTCCAGCTCGATCGAGCGGCCGGGGATGTCGATCCCGATCGTGTCGCCGTCCTCGACCAGGGCGATGGCGCCACCCGACGCCGCCTCCGGGGAGACGTGGCCGATCGAGAGGCCCGAGGTCCCGCCGCTGAAGCGGCCGTCGGTGAGCAGCGCGCATTTGGCGCCCAGTCCCAGGCCCTTCAGGTAGGAGGTCGGGTAGAGCATCTCCTGCATGCCGGGGCCGCCCTTCGGTCCCTCATAACGGATCACCACCACGTCGCCCGCGGCGATGCGGCCGCCGAGGATCGCCTCGACCGCCTCGTCCTGGGACTCGAGCACGCGCGCCGGGCCGCGGAAGGTGAGAATCGACTCGTCGACGCCGGCCGTCTTCACCACGCAGCCGCGCTCGGCGAGGTTGCCGTAGAGGATCGCCAGGCCGCCGTCGGCCGAGTAGGCGTGGGCGATATCGCGGACGCAGCCCTGGGCGGCGTCGAGGTCCAGGGACTCCCAGCGCTCCGACTGCGAGAAGGCGGTGGCAGAGCGGACGCAGCCGGGTGCGGCGTGGAAGAGCTCGACCGCCTCCTCAGAGGCGTCACCGCCGCGCAGGTCCCAGTCCCCGAGCCACTCCGCCATCGAGGGGGCGTGGACGGTGTGGACGTCCTCGTTCAGCAGCCCGCCGCGGCGCAGCTCGCCGAGGATCGCCGGGATGCCGCCGGCGCGGTGGACGTCCTCGACCAGGTAGTCGCCGCTCGGCGCCACCTTGCAGATGCAGGGGACCCGGCGCGAGAGCTCGTCCATGTCCGCCATCGTGAAGTCGACCTCGGCCTCCTGGGCGGCGGCCAGCAGGTGCAGCACGGTATTGGTCGAGCCGCCCATCGCGATGTCGAGGGTCATCGCATTCTCGAACGCCTCGCGGGTGGCGATCGAGCGCGGCAACACCGACTCGTCGTCTTCGTCGTAATACTTCGTGCAGAGGCTGACGACGGTCTGCCCCGCGTCCTCGTATAGCTCCTTGCGCGCGGTGTGGGTCGCGAGCGTCGTCCCGTTGCCGGGGAGTGCGACGCCGAGCGCCTCGGTCAGGCAGTTCATCGAATTGGCGGTGAACATCCCCGAGCAGGAGCCGCAGGTCGGGCAGGCCGCCTCCTCGATCCGCTCGATGTCCTCGTCGGAGACCTCGGTCGCGACCGCGTCGGCGATCGCCGAGATCAGGTTCACGCGCTTGCGCACGGTGCCGTCGACGAGGGTCGCGGTGCCGCCCTCCATCGGGCCGCCGGAGACGAACACGGTCGGGATGTTCAACCGCATCGCCGCGTTCAGCATCCCCGGCGTGATCTTGTCGCAGTTGGAGATGCAGACGAGCGCGTCGGCGCAGTGCGCGTTCACCATGTACTCGACCGCGTCGGAGATCAGGTCGCGCGAGGGCAGCGAATAGAGCATCCCGCCGTGGCCCATCGCGATCCCGTCGTCGACCGCGATCGTGTTGAACTCGCGCGCGATGCCGCCCGCCTCGCGGACGGCATCGGCGACGACCTCGCCGACCGGCTGGAGGTGGGTGTGGCCGGGGACGAACTGGGTGAAGGAGTTGGCGAT
>JBOGYZ010000065.1:0-19522 GCA_050697015.1 Solirubrobacterales bacterium | reverse complement strand
CCGGCTCTTCACGGCAATCTCCGACGGCTCGAACCCACGGGGGGTTGACACAGGACGTCTCATGCCGTGCCCCTGAGCTAGACAAGGCTCTCGTCCTGGCTGTCCCCGTACCAAGGATCACGGACCTTCGTGCCTGCATCGACGGCGATGGTCTCCCCGGTGATCATCCGAGCTGCGGGACCTGCCAGGAAGGCTACCGCGCCCGCCACATCCTCCGGAACCTGGAACTCCTTCAGGGCCGTCGTCTTGATCACCAGGTCGAGGGCGGTCGCGGACGCTTTCAGGTGTTCCTCGATCCGGGCCGTCTTCGTGACCCCTGGGGAGACCGCGTTGGCGCGAACGCCGCTGGGACCGTAGGTCACCGCGAGCGACCGGACCCAGGAGACCAGGGCTGCCTTTGCGGCGTGGTAGGCGGGGGTGACGTGCGTCCCGTACTCGGTGACCACCGACGCGATGAAGATCAAGGTTCCACCGTCCTCCTGATCCGCCATGCGTGGCGCGAACTCCCGACCCAGCAGATAGGCGTGGCGGAGATTGACGTCGAAATCGCGGTCCCACGTCTCTGGGTCGAGGTCGTCGATCGTCTTTCTGCTGGCGCCGCCGATGACGTCGACCAGGCCGTCGACCGTACCCTCAGCGGCCCTGCCGACCTCCTCGGCACCCTCTACGGTCGTCAGGTCGGCTGCCAGCCAGCGTCCGCCGATCTCATCGGCGATCGCCTCGGCCAGCTCCGGGTCGCGGTCCACGCAGAGCACGTCGGCGCCAAGGCCTCGTATTGCGCGGGCGCTGGCCGCGCCCATCCCGGCCCCGGCACCACAGACTACGAAGCGTTTGCCCTCTAGACCGAAAAGGCTCTCGAGGGTGGGGATCGCTGCAGACATCAGTCCTCCTTGAACGTTGGCGTGCCACACACACATTACTGATTGTACGATCGTTCGTTCAATTTAGATGCCAGTCTGAACTTCACTCTTTGAACTGCGCCACCACCGCGGCCGCGTCCCCCCAGCTCTTGTATGAGCGGCGGACGTATGCGAGTGGCTCCCGGGCCGGGTCGGTGACCGCGGAGGTGACTACCCGGCCGACCAAGATCAGGTGGGACCCGGCCTCTACCTCCGTCTCCGTCTCGCAGTCGGCGTAGGCGACGCTGTCGTCGGCGAGGTAGGGGTGGCCGAGGGCGCTCGGCTGCCACGAGGAAGCCTCGAACTTCGCCTTCGAGTCCAGCTTCGAGGCAAATCGTTCACAGATTTCGGCCGATCGGTCGCTCATAAAGTTGACCAGAAAGCCTCGTCTCTCCAGCAGGGCCGGCAGCGTGCGGCTCGTCTTCGCCACGCACACCAAAAGCATCGGCGGGTCGACCGAGACGCTTGCGACAGCGTTGGAGGTGAGTCCCCATGGATCGCCGTTCCCGTCCACGGTGGTGACGACCACCACACCGGTGGGGAAGGACGTCATGACATTGAGGAAGTCGGTCTGGTCAGGCCGCATGATCGGCGATGGTCAGAAGCCTGGACAGGGCCTCGTTGACGGCCTCCGGTTGTTCCTGGTTCACCCAGTGTCCGCATCCGGGGATCACGATCGTCTCGCGCAGGTCGGTGACCGTCTCCTCCATGTCGGTCAGGCCGCCGGTTTCCCTGGCGATGCGATAGGTGATGTCCTGCTCGCCCGCGAGATACATCGCCGGCACGGTCACCGGCGCTCCATTCCACGGTGAGAGGAGTGCCCAGTTCCGATCGATGTTGCGGTACCAGTTCAGCGGACCGGTGAAGCCGCTCCGCCTGAAGGACTCCACGTAGACATCCATCTCCTCCTCGGTCAGCCATTCGGGAAGCCGCTCCGGCGCTGGGAACAGATCGGCGAAGCCCATGCCGGGCGGGATGACGAGCGATTCGACCGGCTCGGGTGCGGAGCCTGAAAGGCCGACGAAAGATCCCGGTAGAAAGTCCTCCACCCGGCGGGCGAGTTCTTCGTCGATCCGGCCGGGCTCCTGGAAGCGGATTTGGTAGAAGTCCTGCCCGTATACGGCCTCGAGAATCTTGGTCGGCGGCTCTGCGGGACGGTGCCTCAAGGCGACACTGAGGCCGGCCACCGCCCGCACTCGCTGCGGCAGAAGCAGGGCCATGTACCAGGCGACGAAGGCGCCCATGTCATGGCCGACCACCACCGCGTCCCGATAGCCGAGCTGGTCCATCAGCCCGACCAGATCGCCGATGATGTCGAGATAGGTGTAGGCGTCGACGGCAGCGGGAGCGCCCGAGGAACCGTAACCACGCAGATCGGGAGCGACGACGCGGTAGCCCGCCTCCGCCAAAGGGCCGATCTGATGCCGCCAGGAGTAGGCGAGCTCCGGGAATCCATGGAGGAGCAGGACCAGTGGGCCCTCGCCCAGATCGACGTAACTCAGCTCGATCCCGTTGACCACGGCCCTGGCGTAGGGCAACTCGGTCGTGGACACCGGCGGCCTCATCGGTCGGCTTCAGCCAAGCTGGTCGATGTCGACCACGCGGCGCTCGTGCGTGCCCACGCCGATCACGCGATCCTCAAAGGTCACTTCGACCTCGAACCGAAGCTTGCGCCCGTCGACGACCTCTCTGAGCACGGCCTTCGCCTTGCAGGTCGAGCCTTCAGGTGCCGCTCCCACATGCTTCACGCTGACCTCGAAGCCGACCGTCGCCTTGCCCTCCGGCAGCGAGCCGACCGCGAGTGCGTTGGCCGCCGCCTCCATTCGCTCGATCATCCCGGGCGTCGACAAGACAGGCGTCGAGAGGGCCCCTTCAACGTCCGTGACCAGGCGCTCGTCGACATTGAACGTTTCGACCGTTTCGAGTCCCGGTGCCAACTCCGGTGCGTTCATACTCCTATCCCGTCCTTTCCTTTAGCCGACGCCAGACGGCGCAGCTCACCCTTGTCGATCTTTCCGATCGGAAGCTTCGGAAGCTCGTCCACGACGAAGATCGATTTGGGGATCTTGTAGTTCGCGAGCAGGGTTCGAGCGAAGCGCTCGAGCTCATCGGGCACGACGGTCTCTTCGACCGTGACAAACGCATGCCCGACCTCCGTCCATCGCTCGTCGGGGACTGCAACCACCGCGGCGATGGCAACGGCCGGGTGTTGCTCCAAGGCCAACTCCACCTCTCGCGGGTAGACGTTGTAGCCGCCGGACTTGTACATCTCTTTGCTGCGACCGACGAGGCGAAAGTGCCCTCCATCGCGAACTTCGGCGATATCCCCGGTCCGCAGCCAACCTTCCTCGTCGATCGCTGCTTCACTCGCCTCCTGGTTCTTGAAGTACCCAGGGGTGACGAATTCGCCGCGGACCTGAACTTCGCCCTGTCGGTCCCCCTCACCATCGGCCAACCGCACCTCGAAATGAGGATCGACCGTCCCGACACTCCAGCTCAGGACACCGAGTGGATCGTCGGGATTCGTGTAGGTCATGGAACCCGTCGACTCGGTCTGGCCGTAGCTGGTGCCGAGCTTCGGCCCCTTTCGCTTCAACTCTTCGAGCAGGCTCAACGGGGCGGCGGCTCCCCCCCAGATGATCCACTGCAAGGAGCTGAGGTCGGATGCGTTCCACTCGGGCGACTGCACGGCGGCCAATAGCTGGGTCGGCACCCAGAGCAGATGGGTCAGCCGCTCGCGTTCGACGGTCCAGATCGCCTCATCGGCGTCGAAGCGCTCCATGAAATAGACCGCCCCGCCCTTGGGCAGGACCGAGGTGGAGATGTCCGACAGGCCACCGACATGATTGAGCGGCAGGTCGCAGAGCACTCGCGGCGGCTGCTCGTACCAGTGTCCGCCTTGGACGATTGCGCAGACCACCAGCCCCGCGTGAGGGACCAAGGCACCCTTCGGCTCACCGGTGGTCCCTGAGGTGTAGACCATCGCTGCCGGATCGCGACGCTGGACCGCGGCCCGAGCGCGGCCCAATGTCGCCACGTCGACACTGGACTCGTGGCCGGTCATCTGGTCGAGCGCGGAACCCAGGCCTTCGATCGAACCGTCCCCCTCGACGACGGGCAGTAAGGTCGATGCCTGGAGCGCGGACAGTTTCTCCCGCGCCGCAAGGTCATCCGGAGCGACGGTCGAGAAGATCAGCTTCGGCTCGCTGTGCCGGACCGTCCGCTTCAGCTCGGCCGGGGTATACCGGGGCATCATGCCGACCCAGATCGCACCGATGCTCGCCGTCGCCAGGAAGGTGGCATAGGTCGCCGGACTGGTAGGTCCGTAGGTGGCGACACGATCGCCCCGCTCTACTCCGGCGCCCAGCAGGGCGGTCGCCAGTCGATCGACCGCTTCGTTCAGCTCAGAGTAGGTGAGCCGAACGGTTGGCGACAGAATCGCGTCGCGGCCGGGGTCAAGCTCCGCCCAGTGGCTGACGTAATCGGAGATCCGATCGAAGTTCGGAACGTTCGTCACACAGCCACCTCGGACTTTCGCGCCAGCAGGCGCCGAGCGTTACCACCCAACAGAGCGGTGACGGTCTCCTCGCGCAGTCCGAGGGTCGCCCACTCTTCGAGCGCCCTCGCCGGCGCGTAGACGGGCCAATCGGTCGCGAACAGGATCTGCTCGCGCAGGAGCCGATCCATGAAACGCAACATCATCTCCCAGCCAGACCCGGAGACGCCGATGTACTTAGGTGACATGCCGCCGAAATCGATCATCACGTTTGGGTGCCGACGCGCCACGGCCACCATCTCGGGAACCCACGGCCAGCCGCCGTGACAGGCGACGAAGGTCGCCTCCGGAATGTCGCAGACGACCTGGTCGAGCCTCACCGGACGCTCCTGCTCGATCGGGTGGCGGCGAGAGTAGTGAGTGCCGGTGTGGATGCCGATGATCAGATCGAGCTCGGCCGCCTTCTCATAGATCGGGTAGAGCGCTTGATCGTCGATCGCATGACCGAAGAAGGCGGGCTGGACGTTCACACCGACCAGGCCCAGCCCGGCGATCCGCTCCACCTGGGCAACTACCCGCGAGGCCCTGACCGGATCCAACGTGACCGCCCCGAACCCCGAGTATCGCGCCGGGTCGGCCTCGACCAACGCGGCTACCTCCTCGTTGAGCTCGTCGGCGAGGTCGCCCTGCTCGAACTCCGCCTGCAGGATCGCATGGTCGACTCCCGCATCGGCCATCTCCTGCTTGAGATCGGCCGGGCTCCTCGACCACGCGTCATCGACTCCCAGGATCGCGTCGTAGTTGGCATAGAGCTCGCTTTCGCGTGATTGTGCCCGCAATGGGCTAGGGACGCGAACCCGGGCATCGACTATCCCCGGCGACCCCACTCCCTCCGAACTCCCTACATCACGAGCCAACGGATTCTCCACCTTCTGGTTGATCGAACGTTCGATCAGATTACTCACACACCTCAAAGGTGTCAAGGTCAGGGCCCCGCCGGGACCGAGCGGGACGCGACGCGCTACTTCAGGCCAAGGATCTTCTGGTAGGCGGCGATGAAGTCGACCTTCGGCTGGAACGGCCCCCCCTCCGATGGCAGGTTGTGTGAGCGGTCGCAGAGTTCCCAACCGATCCCACTGTTGGCCTTTTCGGATACTGACCAGCCTGGACGCGCGCAAGCAGGGTCGCCGCCTCATATCCCTGGTCGTACTTGGTGAGTTCGGACTTCGAGGCGGAACCACCGGCTTCGCCCGACGCCGAACTCGACCCGCCGCCGCATCCGGACAGTGCCGCGCCGACGACGGCGAGCATCGCGGCGATCAAGATCGCCCCCCGAAAGTTAGACATCGCGCTGGCCGTTCCCCAACCGCACGGTCAGGGCCACGCCGATGATGAGAGCGGCGCCATTCACGTAGTTGTTGACGTATTCGGGAGATCCCGCGAGGTTCAGGCCGTTGTTCAGGACCCCGAGGAAGAAGATCGCGACGAGCGCCCCGGCAACGTTGTAGCGGCCGGGGCGTATGGCCGCAGCGCTGAGGAACGCTGCGGCCAGAGCCGGAAGGGTGAATGCTTCTCCACCCTTCGGATCGGCACTGCCGGCCCTCGAGACCTGGAGGATCCCGGCCATCGCGGAGAGGGAGCCCGAGATCAAGAATGCCGATCCGAGCACGAGCTTCGTCCTGATCCCGACCAACTGTGCGGCCGCCCGGTTCGATCCGAATGCGTATAGGAAGCGACCGTATGGCGTGTACTGAAGGACGTAGTACACCGCCAGCGCGATCACCGCGAGCACGAAGGCCAACTTGGGGATGCCGAACCAGTCGCTCGATCCGAAGTTGGTGAATGCGTGCGGCAGCTGGGTGCTGGTGGTGAGGCCACCCGTCTTCTGGTTGACGATCCCGGCGATGATTATCGACATGCCGAGGGTGGTGATCACCGCGTTGACACCGACCCGGGTGATGAGCAGTGCGTTCGCCAGTCCGATCATCGCCCCGATCGCGATCGCGGCGATGATCGCGATCGCGATCGGCATGCCGCTTGCGAGCATGCTCGCGCTGAAGACCGCCGACAGTCCGGCGACGCCGCCGACCGAGAGATCGAACTCATAGGCCACGAGCGGAACGAGTGCGGCGAGGGCGATGATCGCCACGACGGCGTTACTCGAGATGAGCGTCCGGATGTTTGCCGACGAGGTGAAAGCCGTGCTGGTCTGGCCCCAGAGGGCAAAGAACAGCGCTGCGGCGACCATCAGTCCGACAAAGGCGTATGCCTCCAGGAAATGCCTGAACGATCGCGTCGATGGCTCGACGCTCCCGGCGGCACCCGCTGCAGCTGGGGCCTTCGCGTCCGGGCTCGGCTCGGTGACGTCTGGATGGTTCAAACGGGCGCTCCTACGTTCGCGGTGTGGGCAATGAGATCAGCCGAGATTTCGGACCGTTGAAGTTCTGCTCGGAGCCCGCCCCCGCCGAGAACGAGGATCCGGTCACAAAGCGCTGCCAACTCCTCGAAGTCGGAGGAGGCGACCATCGCGCTCGACCCGCCGGCGACCGCCTGCTGGATCAGCTCGTAGATCTCCGCTCTCGCGCCGACGTCGACTCCTTGGGTCGGCTCGTCGAGCAGCAGCAGCCGTGGCTCCCGTCGGATCCAGCGGGCGAGGATCACCTTCTGTTGGTTCCCGCCGGAGAGAGAGCTGAGGGGGGCGTCGATCGAGGCGGTCTTGATCAGGAACGAGTCCTTGAGATCACGGGCGTCGGCCGCCTCTCGCCGCAGGCGAAGTAGTCCGCTCCGCCAGTAGTCCGGTACCACCGCGACCGACAGGTTCTCGGCAACCGAAAGCTCAGGGAAAGCGGCTTCGGACGGACGGTCCTCGGGGATGTAGCCGAGTCCCGCCGCCATCGCCGCCGCCGCGTTGGCGAGGAGGAGCTCGTGGCCGTCGAGCCGCAGTTCCCCCGCCTCGATCGACCGGACTCCGAAAAGTGCCTTCAGTAGCGTCGACCGTCCCGACCCGATGAGCCCGGCGACGCCCAGGATCTCGCCGCCTCGCACCTCGAAAGAGAGGTCCTTCAGCGGGCCGACCGCGATGTTCTTCGCCTTCAGCATCACGGCGCCATCCACCGCCCCGGCTTCAGCTCGCCTCCGCGTGATCGCCTCGACGCGCCTTCCGAGCATCACCTCGACCAGATCGTCGTGCGTCAGCGTCCTGGGGTCGACCGTGGCGACCAGCTTGCCGTCGCGAAGGATGGTCGCGGCGCTCGCGACGTCGAGCGCCTCCCCCAGGCGGTGGGTCACGTAGATGATCGCCTGTCCGGCCTCCGCATATTCCTTCAGGGCGGCGAGCAGAAACTCGACCTCCCGTGCCGGGAGGGAGGCGGTCGGCTCGTCGAGGACGAGGACGTCTTTCGATTCCTCGTCTTGATCTTGGAGCGCCCTGGCGATCGCGACCATGGTCTGCTTCGCGGGTCCGAGTTCCCCCAGGATCTGATCGGGCCGGGCGTCGATGTTGAAACGCTCCAGGACCGCCGCCGCACGTCGGCGACTCCTGCGCCAGTTGATCTTCCATGGAGAGGAGGACTCGAATCCTCTGCCGAGCGCCAGATTCTCGGTCAGCGAGAGGTCCGCGAACGTCGACCGCTGTTGGTGGACGAAGTGGAGACCCAGATTGCGTGCGGCGGTGGGGGTGAACCCCCGCAGGTCCCTGAGACTCCCGTGAACTTCGAGCTGACCAGAATCGGCGCTCTCGACACCGGCCATGATCTTGATCAGGGTGGACTTCCCTGAGCCGTTGCCGCCAAGCAGGGCATGGACGTCACCTTCGCCGACGGTCAGGTTCACGCGATCCAACGCCTGCGTCGGCCCGTAGGCCTTTGAGACATCGATCGCATGGAGCAGTGACTCGCCCTGAGGGATCGGTTGATTGGAGGTCCGAGCTTCTTCTTGTCTCATGTCTGTAGCTCTGACGTCCCCGGCTCCCTATTTCCGGCGACGTTGGTCGATCGTTCGTTCAAATACGATAACAAACAAGGTGTCGCGCCGCAACAAAGAATCAGCATGTCATCCGAAGACGCGCGAGGGGCGCGCCGTCGGCAGGTCTCAGGCCGCGCTGTCGCGGACGACCCTGAGGCCGTAGTCGGCGATCAGCTCGCTGGTCTGCTCGGCGGTGAGCCTGCCTTTCGGGCTCCACCATTCGACCACGCCGGTCGCCATCAGCAGGACTGACTTCGTCGCCACCGCCACGTCGATGTCGGAGTCGAAGTCGCCCGTCTTCATCCCCTCTTCGATCGCCGCCCGGAAGAGCTGCTCATAGCGATCCTGTCGAGCCCTCATGCGCTTGAGATCGGCGGGTTTCAGCACTCCCATCTCGCGATCGGCCACGATTGCCATCTTCGGCTCCCGGAGATGGAGGTTGAGGTGACATTCGAGAAGACTGCGCAGCCGGACGTCCGGCGCGAGGTCGGTGGGAACCTGTCCCGCTTCGTCCTCCATCATCGTGACGGCCTTGTCGATGATCGCCAGCAAGACGTCGTACTTGCTGCGGAAGTAGTAATAGAAACCACTCAGGACCATCCCTGCCTGCTCCGCCAGCTGTCGCATGGAGGTGCCATAAAAGCCCCGCTCCGCGAACAGGTCGGTGCTTGCACCAAGGACCAGCTCGAGAGTCGCGGTCCCTCGATCTGAAGACGGCTCATCGCCGGTCGGCGACGACCCGTTTCGCGATCTGGTCTTCAATTGTTTGGAAGGAGGCACTTTAATCCAGTCTAGCCTGGCCGCCCGCGACCTCGTGCGCGTATCGCCTGGGTAGATGCGGGGGGCAGGGCTCAGGGCACCCGGCCAGCCATCCGCGCGCCATCGACCACGACCACCTGGGAGGTGATCATGGCGGCCAGGTCGGAGAGGAGGAACACGGCGACGCGGGCAAGGTCGTCCGGCACGATCAACCTTCCCAGTGGGGCGGTCTCGATGGCACCGGCGAACTCCTCCGTCAGATCTCCCCCTGCATTCGCCAGCTCCTCTTCCACACCCGGGGTCACGGACAGGCCGGGGGCGATGCCGACGGAGCGGATGCCGTACTTACCCAGTTCGACACCGAGGGTCTGGACGAGCATCGCGACCCCGGCCTTCGCCGACGGGTAGTGCAGACCCTGTCCGTGCACGAGCCTCACGCCCGCGGTCGAGGAGACATTCAGCAGAACGCCTGACTTATCGGCGGCGATCATCCGCTCGGCCGCCAGTTTCGACCCGATGAACGATGACCGAAGGTTGACGTTCATCACCCGGTCCCACTGCTCGACGGTGGTGTCGAAGACGAAGTCCATCGGGTAGATGCCCGCGTTGTTGACAAGTGCGTCGACGACGCCGAGAGCGCCTTCGACCTGGTCGAAGGCGCTCGCGAAACTGTCCTCCTCGCTGACGTCGACCTTGACCGCCGTCGCTTCACCACCTGCCGTTGCGATCTCGTCCCGCACCGCCACCGCGCTGTCCAGATCGAGATCGGCCACCGCCACCGCGCAACCGGCCTCGGCGAGGCGGAGCGAGTACGCCCTTCCGATGCCTCGACCGCCACCGGTCACCATGCCGACTCGGCCCGAAAGGCCGAACAACTCCGCCAACGGGCGGTCCGAAAAGTCTGGAATCTTCATCTCTACTGTCTCGATCCTTTCGAGATTCGCTGGGTCACCATCTACATCAGAAGGGCACGCTGGCCCAAGTCGGCGACGATCGCCTGCCCGTTCAGGAGCGACGCCCGGGTCGAGCAGAGGTAGATGACCAGGTCGGCGACCTCCTCGGGAAGAGCCAACCGGCCCGAGGGATTCAGTCCCTCCATCTCGGTTCGAATCCCCTCGGGATCCGGCTGTGACTCGAGCCATTCTTCGGCAAGGGGCGTCAGGACGTCCCCAGGACACACGCAGACGGTCCTGATCCCCACTCCGCTGACACGTCGATCGGCGGCGATCGCCCTCGTCAGCCCAAGCACCGCGTGCTTCGACATCGTGTAAGCGATCGCGTCCCCCCAACCCGCCAGCGATGAGGTCGATCCGATGTTGATGATCGAACCCGGGGACTTCCGCTCGAGCATCGATCGGACCGCGTATTTGCAGCCCCAAAGGACGCCGCGGACATTGACCGCCTCGGTCTGGGTCCAGTCCTCGTCCGTTATCTCGCCGATCGCGGCGTTCGTCAGGAGGCCGGCGTTGTTGACGATGAAGTCGAGGCCCCCGAACTCGGCATCGACCCTGGCGACCGCGCCCGCCACCCCGGCCTCGTCGCCGACGTCCAGCACCTGGGGGACCACCGTGCCCGGGCTGCCCTCCGCACGGGCGACCGTCTCCTCGAGGGCGGCCTCGCCCCTGGAGACGGCGAGGACGGTCGCGCCGGCCGCGGCCGCGGCAAGGGTCACCGCCTGGCCGATGCCTTTGGAGGCGCCGGTGACGATCCCGACTCTTCCCCTCAGGTCGGTTCCCACGGCACGGTCGGCGAATTCAGGATCGGCCATCACGATCTCCCTCCGGTTGCCATCTGGATCAGCTCGGGCAGGCGGTACTTTTCGATCTTCCCGGTGCCGGTCCGCGGGATCTTCTCGACCACCACGAACCTCTTCGGCATCTTGGACTCCGCGATCCGGGTTCCGAGGAAGTCCTGAAGTCCTTCCTCCGAGAAGTCCGCATCGTCCCGTAGCACGAGGACCGCGCAGATCTCATCCTCGCCGTCGTTCCCGGGCAGGCCGATCGCCGCCGCCTCCAGCACCTCCGGATAGGCCTCGAGGACCTGCTCGATCTCCCAGGACGAGATGTTCTCGCCCCGGCGCCGGATCGACTCGCTCTTCCGGTCCTCGAAATAGAGTCGACCGTCCCCGTCCAGACGGCCCAGGTCGCCGGTGTGAAACCACCCGTTTCGGAACGCCGCCAAGGTGGCCTCGAGCATCCCGAGGTAGCCCTTCATCGTCACGTCGGCGTCGCGGCCGCGGATCAGTATCTCCCCCACCTCTCCGGTCGGCACAGGGTCGTCGTGGATGTCGCCGATCCTGATCTCATAGGGCTCGACAACGCGTCCGCTGGAGCCCCAGGGCTCGCCCCGCAGCTCCGGGTCGCGCCAGGTGGCGACGCCGGCATCGGTCAGCCCGTAGCCGGAGGCCAGCCTCAAACCGAACCGTTCTTCGAACAGGGGGCCGAAGGTGGGGATCGATCCACCCCAGGCGAGCCGCGCCGGATTGTCGAGATCAGAGGCCTTCGCTTCACGCTCCCAGAGCTGGGAGAGCGACGGGCCCATGAAGTCGAAGACGGTCGCCTCCAGGTCTCGAAGCTCGTCCCAGAACTCGACGGGGTCGAAGCGTCTGCCGATCGCCGCCCGGCTTCCGGTCCAGAGGGCAGCCCCCACCGTCAGGTAACGAGAGTCGATGTGGCTGGCGGGATGTGGGCAGTAGAGGCAGTCGTCCTCGCGGAACTTCAAGGATCGAGCGATGGCCAGGCCCATCGTGGCACCGGCCCGGTGCGAAAGGAGACAACCCTTGGCCGGCCCGGTGGTACCCGACGTGAACAGCACCGCATCGGTACGGGTGTCGTGGAAACCGACCCCAGGATTCGTCTCCCGGTCGACGGGGAGCGATGCGAACGGGATGACGGGGCGCCCGAGTGGCATGGTGCCCCCGGAGGGCTCCGCGCCGAGGACCACCAGGTCGAAGGGTGGCAGGTCGTCGCCCAGCTCATTGATCCGATCGACAAGTCCACCCTCGACCAGGACCAGTTTCGGCTCCGACATCCGCAGGATCCGCAGCAGGTCCTCCCCCCCGGTCCTGGCGTGCACCGAGATCTCGACCGCCCCCAGCTTGCGCAGGGCGAACGTCGACACCAACCCCTCGAGACAGTTGGGGAGCAGCACAGCCACGTGGTCGGACGCGCCGAGGCCGAGGGTGGCGAGACCGTTCGCGAGGCGGTTCACCTCCGCGTTGAAGGCACCGAAGGTACGCGAATCGCCGCCGTCCATGACGACGAACGGCCTTCCGGGAGTCGATGCGGCCCGCTCCTCCAGGAGCGAGACCAAGGTCGCACCCTTGGTCGACGTGCTGCTGGTGGCCAGATCCCGGTTCGTCCTCACGTCATCGCCGCCATGACGTGCTTCACGTAGGTGTACTCCTCGACCGCGTAGTGGGAGAGATCCTTGCCGTACCCCGACTCGCCGATGCCGCCGTGTGGCATCTCGCTGACCAGCCAGGTATGTGAGTTGATCCAGGTGCAGCCGAACCGCAGTTCGGAGGACACCCTCAGGGCCCGACCGACGTCCCGGGTCCAGACGGAGCTCGCCAACCCGTACCTGGTCGAATTCGCCAGCGCCAGCGCCTCGGCCTCGTCACCGAAGCGTTCGACCGTGAAGACAGGGCCGAAGACCTCTTCCTGTCCGAGCTCGTCGCGCTGGGTCACGCCGGCGATCACGGTCGGCTCGAGGTAGAAGCCAGGCCGGTCGGGACGGCTTCCTCCGGCCACGAGGCTGGTGGATCCGGGTGCCCGGTCGACCAGACCCTTCACCCGCTCGAACTGCCGCTCGGAGTTGACCGGGCCGAGGACGGTCTCGGGGTCGTCGACGTCACCGACCGCCGTCTTGCTCGCCGCCGCTCCGAGCATCTCCACCACCTGGTCGTAGACCGAGGCGTGGGCGATGATCCGGGACGGCGCCGTGCAGTCCTGGCCCGCGTTGTAGAGGCCCGCCATGGTCAGAAGTTCGACCGCCGGCTCGATGTCGGCGTCCTCGAAGATCAGCACCGGAGCCTTTCCACCGAGCTCCAGCGTGACGCGCTTCAGCGTCTCGGAAGCGGTGCGCGCGACGGCCTTACCCGTCGGGATGGATCCCGTCAACGAGATCGCGGCGACGCCCGGGTCCTCGGCCAGGGCCTCGCCGACCGCGTCACCACCGGTGACGATGTTGAGCACGCCGGGCGGCAGGATCTCGGCCGCGTCCCGGGCGAGGCGAAGTGCGCTCAGCGGGGTCGTGGGAGCGGGCTTCAGCACGGTGGTGCAGCCGGCCGCGAGCGCCGCGCCGATCTTCCAGACCGCCATCATCAGCGGGTAGTTCCAAGGGATCACACCCGCGGCCACGCCGAGTGGTTCCCGCCGGACGAAGGACAGGTGGTCGGGCATGTACTCGCCCGCCGGTGCCCCCTCCATGCACCGCGCCGCGCCGGCGAAGTACCGCAGGTTGTCCACGGCGAAGGTGATCTCGTGTTCGTGGAAGGCGGAGACGGGCTTCCCCGCGTCTGCGGCTTCGACCTTGGCGTAGCCGTCCGCATCGGCCTCGAGGCGATCGGCGAGGCGGAGGAGCGCCCCCGCCCGTTCCCCGGGAGTCGTCCGGGACCACGCGGGGAATGCGTCCGTCGCGGCGACCACGGCCCGCTGGACATCCTCGGGGCCGGAATCGGGCACCCGCCCGATGACCTCCTCGGTGCTCGGACTGACCGTCTCGAAGGTCTTGCCGTCCGCGGCGTCGACGAAGTCGCCACCGATGAAGTTCTGGAAGTTGTCCCGTGTGATCGTCACCCTTGTCCTCCTCCTTGGATCGCCGAATGCCCGTTCCCACCCACCTGGCCGGGCGCTGGCCCCCAAGTTACCATAAATGAACGATCGTTCGACCAAATTGCTATCCTCGTGGAACTGGGAAGTGGGTAAAGAACCCGAGAGGAGAGGTGGCTAGATGCCGAGTTCCAAGAACACCGACCACGATGTGGTGGTCATCGGCGGTGGTATCGCAGGCAGCATGGCGGCGCGGGATCTCAACGACGCGGGGCTCGATGTCGTCCTGCTGGAGGCGCGGGACAGGCTCGGCGGGCGGACCTACTACAGGAAGTCGTCGCTCGTCGACCACTCCGTGGAGGTAGGTGGCACCTGGATCGATCTGGGCGCATACCCGACGATCGCCCAGGAGGTGGAGCGCTACAACCTGCCCATCACCTACTCCCCCGAGGCGGCCGCCTGGTTGACCCGCTTCGACGACGGCACCATCGGTGAGGGTCCTCTCCCGATCCCGTTCGAGCAATGGGCAGCTTTCGAGAGAGCGGCTTTCGAGATCCTCACCGCCGCGAAACGAATCGACCAGGGTCGACCGCTCAGCCAGCAGGAGTTGCGCGACCTGGACGTGCCCTGGTCCACCTACGTCAGTTCGCTCGGACTTCCTGCGGAGACGCGCGCCTTGATCGACGGCTGGGTCGCCTTGACCACCGGGGCCAAGCTCGAGGAGGTCTCAGCGCTTCTGATGCTCGCCTACATCGCCGGCATCGGCTACAGCGTCATGGGGGTGGTGACGCTTCTGTCGGCGAAATTCGAGGCTGGGACCAGCAGTCTCGTCGAGGCACTCACCAAGGGCCTCGACGTCAGGTTGGAGAGCCCGGTCGCCTCCGTCTCGCAGGACCCGGGGTCCGTCCGGGTCAAGACGAACGACGGCCAGGAACTGACCGCCCGGGCCGCGATCCTGGCAACGCCGGTCAACTGCTGGGTCGATGTCGACTTCGAGCCCAGGCTCTCCTCGGTCAAGCTCGACGTCAGCCGGGGCGGCGTGGCGGGGAGCGCGTTCAAACTGTGGGTGCTGACCGAGAGCCTCGAGGCGCCACCGCTCATGCTCAACCCTCGGGATGAGGTCGTCCAACTGGCCTACCCCGAGTACAAGGAGGACGACGGTGATCTGTTCGCCTGCTTCGGCGTCGCCCGCGACCGCTTCGACCTCACGGATCCGAAAGTCGCGGAGGAGTCCCTGAAGCGAGTCAGTCCCGACATCCGGGTGCTCGGTACGGACCATCACGACTGGATCTCTGATCCCTATTCGAAGGGCACCTGGCTCGCCCCGAACGCCGGGGTGTTGAGCGAACACCACGGCGAGATGCGACGTCGCGAGGGACGCCTTTCCTTCGCCGGAGCCGATATCGGGGTCCGCGGACCGGGAACCATCGACGCCGCGGCGTCCAGCGGAGCCGAAGCCGCAAGCGAGGTCGTCGGCGTGCTCGCGGTCGAATAGTCGAACCGCTCGCGCTCCGGGCGAAGCGTCGCCCGGAGCGGGAGCTAGGCCTGCTCGATGCGGGCCTCCGCGTTGTCCGGCCAGCAGCGGGCGACGATCTCGAGGGCATTGGAGCTCGTGTAGCGGTCCAACGCCTCCTTGGGTAGCCCCAGGAGCGGCAGCTCGTCGAGGATCCGCTCGTAGGGGATCATCGGCCAGTTCGAGCCGAACAGGATCCGGTCACGGAGCTGGGTCCTCATCCAGTGGGCGATCGGTTGCCAGCCCCCGTTCGGGCTGGCGAGATAGCTCGGCGCGATCGCGCCGAACTCGAGGTAGACATGACGATGGCGCCAGGCGACCGCGACCGCCTCCATCACCCAGGGCCAGCCGCCATGGTTCATCACGATGGTCAGGTCGGGGAAGTCCAAGGCGACCCTGTCGATCAGGATCGGACGCTCGTATTCCATCGGCGCCTCGGCGCCGAAGTTCACCCCGCTGTGGATCGCCACGGGGACATCACGCTCCTGGCAATAGGCGTACAGCGGGTAGATGCGCGGATCGGATGCCGGCAGGCCAAGGAAGCACGGTTGAACCGACAGGCCCCTGAGCCCGAGCTCGTCATGCGCCCATTCCAACTCCTCGAGCGCGTCCGGCTGCAGCGGGTCGACTCCAGGGATTCCGCCCACCAGCAGATCGGGACGACGACCGACCAGATCGGCGACCCGCTGGTTCCAGTACCTGGTCCTGCCGTGGTCCTCGAACTCGGCCTGCATGATCGCCCTGATGCCATGCCGTTCCAGATCTTCCTCCAGCTCCGCGAACGGCGCGTTCACGCGTTCGCTCAACCCGTACAGCTCGTCGTATCGCTGGAGGTCCTCGGCGATGACGGCGGTAGGGCTGCCGTCGTCATCGCGCTGCGGTGGCCTGACCCGGAAGTCGATCATCAGTGCTCCCGCCGGGTCAGGCGGTTACTGCCTGGCGCGGGCCGAGGGCCGCGATCCGCGGGATGACCTCTTGGCCGAGGAGCTCGAAGCTCCGCTGGAAAGGTTTCGGGTCGTCGCTGTAGTCGAAGACGGGGATGACGACCGCGCCGACGCCGCCGAGCTGCTCGTTCAGATGCTCGATCTTCTCGACGACCGTATCGGGCGACCCGATCAGCCAGAAGTTGTCGGCGAGCCAGTCGACGGTGAGCTCCTCGATGTCCATCCCGGGATCGAGCAGGAGTTCGCCCAGGGCATAGCTCTTGTCGCCGCGGGGGCGCACCGTCTTGAAGGCCGGCAGAACGTGCTTTTCCCAGGTCCTCCCGGCCGCGCCGTCGACGACCAGTCGTCGGGCTTCCTCGTCGGTCTCTGCCACGAAGACGTCCCGGATGACGCGCCAGTTGGACCGATCAGCGCTCTTGCCGGAGGCCTCCGCCTCGGCCGAGTAAGTCTCCCAGTGCCGGGTCAGGACATGCGCTCCGACCGTCTGGCTCATCGGCGAGAAGCCGCGGCGCGCCGCCTCGCGGAAGGAAGGCGAGTCTGCCTGCATCCCGGTGATCACGACCTCGGGGGTCGGACGCTGCAGGGGTTTGAGGTGGGGGCCGTTCCACAGTTCCGTGAACCCGGGCATGTCGACGGTCCAGAACTCGCCCTCGAGGCGGTACGGAGGCTCGCGGGTCCAGACCGCCTCGATGATGTCGAGGGCCTCGACCATCATCTCCGAGTTCTTGCCGTCGGTCCCGAACAGCTGAGCGTCCGTAGGAAAAGAACCCGGCGCAAACCCGGCGATGTACCGGCCACCGGTCATGTGGTCGAGCCAGAGGAGTCGATGGGCCAGGTTGATCGGGTTGTGGTACGGCAACAGATGCGCCGCAGCGCCGAGCCGGACGTTCTGCGTGCGCTGGGAAGCCGCCGCGATCATCAGGTCGGGCGCCGGACTGGGCTCGTGGCCGATGGTGTAATGCTCCGCGTAGTAGACCTCCGCGATGCTGGACTGGTCTGCCCATTCGGTCGCCTGCAGATCCCACTCGATCACATCGCCGGCACTCCGTTTGCCTTCGGTGTAAGCGATGGCGTAGGGGGTGTTGAAGATCCCGAGGTCCATTCTTCGCCTTTCGTCCTAGCGGTCTCAGCTACACGGCTAGACTAACACTTTGGTCGATCGTTCGTTCAAACTGAGAGACAGCGTGACTGGGAGAAGGCAGACGTGGATGGCGGCCCTATCCGAGCACGTGCACAGGACGAGCGAAGCGTGATCGCGGGCGAGCAGGCGATCCGGGCGGCCTTCTCGGCCGCCCCGCGTCAGTTCGATTTCGACGCGAACGTGCAGAGCGGGAAGCCCGATCTCAAGGTCCGGGAGGAACGTTCTTCCACCCGTTCGTGCCCCACACCGTGCCCACGGGCATTTTTGCGGTGTTTTGTCTGCATCCCCAGGCAAACAATAACCCCGCATTTGCGGGGTTTTCGTGAAATAGCGGGGGCAGGATTCGAACCTGCGACCTTCGGGTTATGAGCCCGACGAGCTACCTGGCTGCTCCACCCCGCGGCGGACACAGGATCTTAGCAACGTGGCGTCGACTTCCGGGCCTCCTGTCGGGGCGGGGATGGGAGGAAGCGAGCGATGGCGGCTGAATAGGGTGCGCGGATGGCACTGGAATCGCAACGGGTCGCGGTGATCGACATCGGGTCCAACTCGACGCGGCTGTTGGTCGCGGACGTCGCGGATGGGCGGGTGACGCCGGTGGAGCGGCGGAGCACGGTGACGCGGCTCGGGCGGGGCGTCGACCTGAGTGGGCAGTTGGCGGCCGAGGCGATCGAGGCGACCTGCGCGGCCGTTGACCCTTATGTCGTGACCCTGCAGGAGTTGGGGGCGGAGAAGGTGGACGCGATCGCGACCAGCGCGGTCCGGGACGCGACGAATGGGAGCGCTTTCGTGGCGGAGCTGCGAGAGCGGTTCGCGCTGTCGGCGCGGGTGCTGGATGGCGACGAAGAGGCCCGGATGACCTATGTGGGAGCGACTTCGGAGCATTCGCCGGAGGTGCCGACGCTGGTGATCGACATCGGCGGCGGGTCGACCGAGCTGATCGTCGGGGAACGGCGCGAGGCCCGGTGGCACGCTTCGCTGCAGGCCGGCGTCGGTCGACATACCGAGCGGCACCTGATCCACGACCCACCCATCCCGGTCGAGCTCGAAGCGCTCGCGACCGACCTGCGCGGGCTGATCGAGACCGCTCGCGCGGAGGCGCCGAAGGCCGCGGCGGGGATCGCGGTCGCGGGGACGCCGACTTCGCTGGCGGCGATCGAGTTGGAACTTGTGCCGTACGACCCGCAGAAGATTCACGGCCACGTGCTGGAGCTGCCGTCGATCCAGCGGATGCTGTCGCGCCTGGCGTCGACGCCGCTCGAGCGCCGTAGGGAAATCCCGGGGCTGCACGCCGACCGGGCCCCTACTATCGTCGCCGGAGTCGTGATTCTGGTCGAGACGATGCGCGCCTTCGACCTCGATCGCATCACCGTCTCCGAGCACGACATTTTGTACGGAGCGGCGATTGCGCTATCGGAATCGACTTAAGTAGACTGGTGACGCGGTCTACCGTGTTCAACTACCGGTTGGATATTGGCTAACCGGCCAACAGGACAAACGGGTGGTTGGTCGATGACGACCCCCACAAATGGGCTAGTCGAAGGCCCTAAATTCGGTAGTCCACGCACTCGAGAGTGGACAAATGGCTGCTGCCTTGGCAATCTTTTGGGCACCGGGGGAAGAGGAGGGGTCAGTCCTTCCTTGCCCTTGGTACAGGGCTTGGGCGATTGCCGCATCATGGCGCCTCCCGCCGTCTGAGCCCATCTAAATAAGGGTCCCTGAAGACGTACCCCTGCCCGTCCTGAGGGATCCGCGTGGATCGGCCGTCAGCGATGACGGCCGATTCTCGTCTTGGGACCTAAATACCGCCGCGTTCGCCGATCGCTCAGGCGAGATTCGCTTTGCGCGGGTAGACGACCTCGGGGTCGGTGATCACGTTGACCAGCGTCGGCACACCCGAGGAGAACGCGCGCTCCAGCGCCGGCCGCAGCTCATCCGGCTCGCGCACGACGACGCCCTCGCAGCCGAGCGTTTCGACCAGCTCGTCGTACCGCGTTTCCGGCCGCAGCTCCGCCGCAACCGAGTAGCCGTAGAG
>JBOGYZ010000064.1:0-3324 GCA_050697015.1 Solirubrobacterales bacterium | reverse complement strand
GTCAAGTCCTGCTCCAAGGTCGAATCCTCGGAACTCGGTGAAGGAAACGGAACCCTCTACAAGTGCGGCGAATCGTGACTTAGGGTGAGGCCATGCCGACGCAGCCCAAGGTCGCCCTCGTCACCGGGGCCTCGAGCGGGATCGGCGCCGCCACCGCGCGGCGCCTCGCCCGCGACCCGGGCATCGAGCTGGTGCTGGTCGCCCGCCGTGGCGAGCTGCTCGCCGACCTCGCCGCCTCGCTGCCGTGCCCGGCCACCTGGCTCGCCGTCGACCTCACCTGCGACGACGCCCCGGCGCAGGTCCTCGCCCACGTCGAGCAGCACCACGACCGCCTCGACCTCCTCGTCAACAACGCGGGCGCCGCTTGGCGGGGGAGCTTCGGCGAGACCGGCTGGGACAACGTCCACCGCCATATGGAGCTGAACTTCGACGCTGTCGTCCGCCTCACCGAGGCACTCCTGCCACTGATCCGTCGCTCCGCCCCGAGCTCGATCGCCAACGTCGCCAGTACCGCCGGCCGCATCAGCCGTCCCACCTCCGGTGCCTACTCGGCGAGCAAGTTCGCGCTGATCGGCTGGACCGACGCCCTCTCCCTGGAGGAGGCCGCGCACGGCGTCCACGTCGGCATGGTCCTGCCCGGCTTCGTCCCCACCGAGGGCTTCCCGCAGGCCGAGCTGCGCCAGAAAGCGCTGACCCGCCTCGTGCTCTCGACCCCCGAGAAAGTCGCCGACGCGATCTACGAGGTCGGCCCCGGCGGCAAGCCCGAGCGCTACGTCCCGCGCCCCTACGCGCTCGCCGCCTACCTGCGGATCTTCGCCCCGCGCCTCGTCCGCCGCGTGCTCGGCGGCGGCGCCGCGGCGACGTTCACCCCGTCCACGCCCCGCCGCTAGAGTCCGGGTCAATGACTGTTTCGACCAACCAATTCCGCAACGGCAGCCACATCGAGATCGACGGCAAGGTCTGGAAGATCGTCGAGTTCCAGCACGTCAAGCCGGGCAAGGGTGGCGCTTTCGTGCGCACGAAACTGCGCCGCATCGAGGACGGCAACGTGATCGACAAAACCTTCCGCGCCGGGGAGAAGTTCCGACTCGTGCGCACCGAATCGAAAAAGATGCAGTACCTCTACGACCAGGGCGAGTCGGTCGTCTTCATGGACAACCGGGACTACGACCAGATCGAGATCCCCTCGGCGGTGCTCGGCGACTCGATGCAGTGGGTGCTGCCGAACTCCGAGGTCGAGGTGCTCTTCGTCGACGAACAGCCGAGCGACGTCACGGTGCCGGCCGCGGTCGAGATGAAAGTGACGCAGACCGACCCGGGCCTCAAAGGCGACACCGCCTCCGGCGGCGGCAACAAGCCGGCGACGCTGGAGTCCGGCGCGATCGTCCAGGTCCCGCTCTTCATCGAGGAGGGCGAAACCATCAAGGTGGACACGCGCACCGGGGAATACATGTCCCGCGCATGAGCCGCGCGGCGTGAGCACCGCCTACGCCCCGGAGGAGTGGAAGGACCTCTTCGTCGCGGTGGCCGGCGCCTCGGCGGCACTCGCCGGGCTCCTCTTCGTCGCCGTCTCGATCAACGTCGAGCGGATCGTCAAATACGACGGCCTGCCGGAGCGCGGGATCGAGGCGCTGGCGATGCTGCTGGTTCCCCTCGTCGTCTCGATCGCCGGCCTGATGCCGGGCCAGGGCCACGTCGCCTTCGGGATCGAGCTCCTGGCGATCGCCGCCGCGCTGGCCGGCCTGATGGTGCGGCTGCCGATCGCCCGCCTTCCGGAGGGGATCGAGACGCCGCCGCGTTACGTCTTTAACCGACAGGCCGTCCGGCTCAGCGGGACTGCCCTGCTGGGGATCGGCGCGCTGGCCGAGCTCTTCGCCGTCGCCGGCGGCCTTTACTGGGTCGCCGCGGCGGTCGTCGCCCTGACGCTCGGCGCGGTTGTCAACGCCTGGGTCCTCCTCGTCGAGATCCTCCGCTGAGTGCGTCGGACTTCCTGAGTGCGCCGCCTGAGACAATGACCTGATGCGCCGCTCCGACCAACGCCGTGACGCCGTCTTCGCCAGCTACCAGCGGGACGTGACCGGCCGCCCGCTCGAGGAGCTGGTGGCCGATGCCAAACCGCTGACCCGCGAGCTCGCCGAAGGGGTCGAGGACGCCCGCGAAGAACTCGACGACACGATCGCCGAACATCTGCGCAGCGACTGGACGGTCGATCGCATCGCGCCGCTGGACCTGAACGTGATGCGGGTGGCGCTGTTCGAGATCGAGGAGGGGGAGACCCCGTATGAGGTGGCGATCGACGAGGCGGTCGAGATCGCCAAGGAGTACTGCGGCGCCGACTCGGCCGGCTTCATCAACGGCGTGCTCGGCGCGATCGTCCGCCAGCGCGAGCCGACCGGATGACCCGCCTGCGTGAGATCTCCGAGAGGCTGAAGGCGATCGCCGCCGAGCTGGAGGGTGGCGAGGAGCTCGAGGAGGGGCGCGCCGCGACGCTCGCCGCCGAGGCGGGGGAGCTGTCGCAGGAGGCGGTCGAGGAGACCAACCGCCGCGCCCGCGAGGCCGCTGCCGCCGATGCGGAATAGCCGCGCCGCCGCGCTGCGCGGATTTTCCACCGTATGGCGTGGAAAAGGCATGCAGCGCGGATGAGCACCGAGCCCGACTACCCCGAGGACCTTCGCGACCTGGTCGAGGCGGCGCTCGCCGAGCTGCGCTTCTCGCCCGCGCCCCGCACCGCCGGCCTCGAGGAGGCGATGCGCTACTCGCTGCTGGCGGGCGGCAAGCGCGTCCGCCCGGTCCTCGCCCTCGCCACCGCCCGCGCCCTCGGCGCCGCGCCCGCCGACTTCCTCCCGGTCGCCTCGGCGATCGAGCTCATCCACACCTACTCGCTGATCCACGACGACCTGCCCGCGATGGACGACGACGACCTGCGCCGCGGCAAGCCCACCTCCCACAAAAGATTCGGGGAGGACGTCGCGATCCTCGCCGGCGATGGCCTCTTCGCCGAGGCGGTGCGGATCTTCTGCGGACAGGCCGGCGACCCGGCCCGCGTGCTCGCTGCGCTGGGCGAGCTGGCCGGCGCGACCGGGGTCGACGGCATGGTCGGCGGGCAATACATCGACGTGCTCGGGGAGGACCACGACGCCACCGGATTGCGCGAGCTGCACGCCCTGAAGACCGGCCGGCTGATCTCCGCGAGCGTCTGCGTGGTGCCGATCCTCGAGGGAACCGGCGAAAGTGAGACAATTATCTACCGCCGTTTCGCCGACGAGCTGGGCGTGCTGTTCCAGATCGTCGACGACATCCTCGACGTGACCGAGAGCGACGAGC
>JBOGYZ010000063.1:0-20957 GCA_050697015.1 Solirubrobacterales bacterium | reverse complement strand
GTCCTTGGTAGCCCACAGGGCTACCAAGGACACGGGGTTGGAGCGCCGACCAACCGTGGAAGAACCGGTGAGGAAGTGTGGAGTTCGTGGCGTCTCCCGGACGACACCACGGTTCCTCCACTCGTTTCATACCCGGCCGTCTCGGGCACAGCCACAGCCTGCCAGGGCCGTGGACGAGACGGCCCTTCCCTTTCCACGGGCGCCAGCTTCGCAAGGCCTGGACCCTTGCGGGGCGCCAGCTTGCGAGCCCCCGTCACTCCCCGGGCGCCAGCCTCCCCCACCCCGGAGCCCGTGGCATCCTTGCAACGGACACCTCAGCCAACCTGGACGGCCAAGGGCCAGGCGAGGGCCGCTCGCAGCGCCGTGGCTGCCTCGTGCGTGGCCGCTGCCGCGCTCGGGCTGATCGCCATCTGGTTGGCGAAGGCGTGGATCAGGTTCGGGTGGCGTCGCAGGACGACCTCGACCCCCGCTTCACGCATCCGCATCGCGTAGGCCTCGCCCTCGTCGCGGAGCGGGTCGAAGCCGGCGGTCGCCACGTAGGCCGGGGGCAGACCGGCCAGCTCCGGCGCTCGCAGCACCGAGACGCGCGGGTCGTGGAGATCGCTCCCCGGCGGCAGGTAGTGCGATTCGCAGACGTCCGTGTCGGCCCCGGTCAGCAGGAACCCGTCGGCGAAGAGCTCGCGTGAGCGCTGGCCGCCGACCGCGTCGGTGGCGGGATAGAGCAGGAGCTGCATCGCCGGCGTCGCTCCGCCCGCATCACGGGCGAGGATGCACACCGCCGCCGCCAGGTTGCCACCGGCGCTATCGCCGCCGATCGCGATCCGGGCCGGGTCGGCACCCAGGGCGGCCGCGTTCGCGACGGTCCAGTTGAAGGCGACGAAGGCGTCGTCGACCGCCGCCGGGAATGGATCCTCCGGCGCCAGCCGGTAGGCGATCGATAGGACGGCGACGCCGGCCTCGGCGGCGAGCAGGCGGCAGACCCCGTCGTGGGTGTCGAGATCGCCGAGCACCCACCCGCCACCGTGCAGGAAGACCAGCAGCGGCGCCTCGTCGCCCAGACCCTCGGGGACGTAGTGCCGCGCCGCCAGCGGCGAAGCCCCTCCCGCCACCTCGATCTCCTCCACCCGCGCCATCAGGATCGGCGAGCGGGCCGCGGCCGACGCGGTCCGGCGCCTGGTGGCCTCGCGCGCCTCCTCGACCGTCATCCCCGCGATGAGCGTGGTGTCCCCGGCGATCCGCGCCAGCTGGATCAGGACGTGGGCCTCGCCCCCCAGCCGCTGACCGTCGATGCTCGGCGGTTCGCCGAAGAGCCGACGTCGCGTTCGTGGCCCCAGGCCACAAGCTGCTTTCAAGACTCTGTGCTCGGCTCTCGGTGAGAGCCGCGGTAACGACACCATGGCAAGACCTCCGTTCTGTGCTTTCCACTCCTGGGGAGAGGACGACACAGACCGGAAAGAATGTGACATCCATGCCTGGGAAGAGGGGATGTCCGGTCGACGGCGCGGCCACGACCCTCGTACTCGTAGGCCGCCGAGCAGTTCGATCTACCCGAAACCGAGCGTGACCGTGCGCGAGCTCGGCGAGCCCGGAGACCTCGGCTGGGTCGTGATGACGCACGGCGAGACCTATTCCGGCGAAATCTGCTGGGACACCAGCTTCGAAACCCTGGTCGCCGGAATCGTCGCCGACTATGCCTCCTCCAACGACCCGACGAGGGAGGCGGCATGGATAGCCGAAGTCGACGACCGCCGGGCGGGGTGCGTGTTTTGCGTCGCGGCGGACCAGGACACCGCCAAGCTGCGCATCCTGCTCGTCGATCCCGACACCAGGGGCCAGGGCGTGGGCGGCGAGCTGATCCACCGTTGCGTGGATTTCGCCCGCGAAGCCGCCTACGCGCGGATGACCCTCTGGACCAACGATCCACTCGTCTCCGCCGCGCGTCTGTATCCGGAAGCGGGATTCCGGATCACCGCGCGGCGTAGCCTCGGTCGTGATCGGCCGGCCCCGACCGTCGCTACGATCGCGGCGGTGATCGGATGAGCGGGACCGACGGCCGCGATCTGGCGGCGCTGCCGAAGGGCCACCTGCATCTTCATCTGGAGGCGGCGATGCGGCCGGAGACCCTGGCGGAGCTGGCCGCCGAGCACGGCGTGCCGGTGCCCGAGATCGGCGAGTACGGCGATTTCTCCGCGTTCAACGCGACCTATGAGGCGGCCACCGGGGTTCTCCGGCGGGAGCAGGACATGCGGCGCCTCCTCCGGGAGCTGGTCGAGGACGCGCGCGCCGACGGTGCCTGGTACGTCGAGCCGGCCCTTTACGCACCCGCCCATCGGGAGCGTTTCGGCTCCGACGAGGAGGTCGTCGAGCTGGTCATCGACGGCCTTCGCGTCGCGGGTGCCGAGCTCGGCGTCGGGGTCGGCCTGATGATCGCCGGGGACCGCATGTTCGAGCCGGCGGAGTGCGAGGCCCAGGCCCGGGTCGCGGCCCGCCACGCGGGCGAAGGGGTGGTCTCCTTCGGCCTGGCGAGCGACGAGAGGGGTCAGCCGCCGGAGCCGTTCGCGGAGGCGTTCCGGATCGCCCGCGCCGCCGGTCTCATCTCCGCCCCCCACGCCGGCGAGCTCGCCGGGCGGGAGAGCATCGAAGGCGCCCTCGAAGCCCTCGGCGCCGACCGTGTCCAGCATGGCGTACGCGCGATCGAGCACCCCGACCTCGTGCGGGAGCTGGCCGAACGCGGCACCTGCCTCGACGTCTGCCCCACCTCCAACGCCGCCCTCGGCGTCTATCCCCGTGCCGCCGAGCACCCGCTCCCGGACCTCCTGGCCGCCGGCGTCCGCTGCAGTCTCAATGCCGACGACCCCCTCCTGTTCGGTTGTGGGCTCTTGGAGGAGTACGAACTCTGCCGGACGGAGATGGCCCTCGACGACGCCGACTTGGCCGCGATCGCGGCCGTCTCCCTGGAGGCTTCGGGAGCGCCCTCCGAGCTCGTCGGACGAGGCCTGGCGGCGATCCGCGAGTGGCGCGCCGGCGGTGCGGTGCCCGCCCACACGTCGGACCCGGCGGGCGGCGGCCCGCTATAAGAAGCCCGTGCACGAGCTCCGCGTCGCGATCGTCGGATATGGCCTTTCCGGCCGGTACTTCCACGCCCCGCTGATCGCCGCGACGCCCGGCGTCGCGGTCGCCGCCGTGGTCACCTCCGACGAGGGGCGCCGACAGGAGGCCGAGGCCGACAATCCCGGGGTGCGGGTCTTCGCCGGCCTCGAGGAGGCGCTCGACGAGAGTCCGGATCTGGTCGTCGTGGCGGCCCCGAACACGGCGCACGTCGAGCTGACCCGCGCGGCGATCGACCGCGGCGTCGCGGTCGTCGTCGACAAGCCGCTCGCCGGCACCGCGGCGGAAGCGCAGGAGCTATTCGACCGGGCCAGACTCGCCGACGTCCCGATCACCGTCTTCCACAACCGCCGCTGGGACACCGACCAGCTGACCCTGCGGCGCCTGCGTGGCGAAGGGGCGCTCGGCCGGGTCAACCGCTACGAGTCCCGCTTCGAGCGCTGGCGGCCGGCGCCCTCTCCCGATCGGTGGCGCGAGACCCTCTCCTCCGAGCAGGGCGGCGGGGTCCTGCTCGACCTCGGCACCCATCTGGTCGATCAGGCGGTCACCCTCTTCGGCCGCCCGTCCCACGTCTACGCCGAGGTGGCCGCGCGGCGCGGCACCCCCGGCGACGACGACACCTTCGTCGCGCTCCGGCACCCGGGCGGCACGGTCAGCCATCTTTGGGCCTCCGCGGTGGCGGCCGTGCCGGCGGCGCGGTTGCGGGTGCAGGGAAGCGAGGCCGGATTGGTCGTCGCCGAGCTCGACCCCCAAGAGGACGCGCTGCGCGATGGCCGGCTGCCGAGCGAGGGCGACTGGGGCATGCCCCCGGAGTCGACCTATCCGCGGCTGGTCCGCGGCGACCGCAGCGAGCCGGTGACCCCCGAGCCGGGGGACTGGCGGCGCTTCTACATCCTGCTCCGCGACGCCCTCGCCGGCGAGGGACCACTGCCGGTCGAGCCGGAGGAGGCGATCGAGGTGCTGCGGATCCTCGAGGCGGCGCGGCTGAGCGCCCGCGACGGGACCGTCGTCCGGCTGGGTCCCTGAGAAGGTCGCCTTCTCTCGTCAGGGGCGAACGCGGATGACCGTCTTCCCCTTGATCCGCTCGGTCGGGTTGAACGCGGCGACGGCGTCGTCGAGGGTCGCGACGGTGCCGACGTTCGTCCGCAGGCGTCCGTCACGCACCCGCTGGACGATCTCACCCAGTTGGCCGCGATCGGACTCGACCACGAAGTCGACCGCCAGGCCGCCCACGGGCCGCGCCTCGGGCGGCCCGACGACGGACACCAGCGTTCCTCCGGCTCGGATCAGACCCGCGGACCGCCTCCCGATGTCGCCGCCGATGACGTCGAACACCAGATCGACTCCGCCGACGTCCTCCAGCGCGTCGTTCTTGAGGTCGACGAACTCCTGGGCGCCGAAATCGAGCACCGTCTGCCGGTCGGCAGCGCGTCCGGTGCCGATGACGTAGGCGCCGGCCTCGCGCGCGAGCTGCGTCACCATCGATCCGACCGCGCCGGCGGCGCCGTGCGCGAGGACGCTCTGCCCCGAACGGAGGCGGCCGTGCACGAACAGTCCCTGCCACGCGGTCAGGCCCGAGATCGGCAGGCTCGCGCCCACCGTGAAGTCGACGTCGCCCGGCAGCGGCGCGAGGTTACGTGCCTCGACGGCGGCGTACTCCGCCAGCGTGCCGTCGCGAGTCCAGTCCGTGAGGCCGAACACGCGCTGCCCCACCGACAGCTCCGCCGTTCCGTAGCCCAGCGCGGTGACGACCCCGGCCAGCTCGTGCCCGGGGATCGACGGCGTTCGGTCACGGCCGAGGCGATCGGTCCAAGTCGGTTCCCACTCCAGCTCGGTCGGGACGAATCCCGACGCATGAACCTCGACGAGGACGTCGTTCCCCGCCGCTTCCGGCTCGGGCCGCTCCTCCAGCCTCATCCCGGCCGTTCCCGCGGCTTCGTCCGTCACCACGATCGCCTTCATCCGGGTTGCCTCCTTGTGTCGAGCGTTGTCCCACTCGCTACCCCCAGATCGCTCAACCCACGCCCGCTCAGCATGCGATGGGATACGGTCCGCGGAGACCGGGCAGCATCGATGGGGAGAGGGGTCGCAGATGGCTACGCCACCACGGGTAAGTTCGGAGGGAGTGGTTTCTTGCCTATGGCGCCCGCTACACGTGGGCCTACATAGTCGTGATCGCGACGGCGATCGTCCTGCTCGTGATCGACATCATCGCCGCCCTGGGCGATTGGGCGAACCTCGCCGTGATCGCCTTGATCGTGATCGCCGTCGTCCTTCGGCCCGGCGGAATCCGCGGTCCGAAGCACGCGGGGCGGGCGGAACGGGAGTCGGCCGAGCAGCGGCTCCGCGGCGACGACTGACTCCCGCGCAGGGCGGGCTCCGCCTCAGGCCGTCGCCCGCACCGCGACCTCATACTTGCCGACCGCCGTGCGCGTCCCGGGAGTCTCGTCGGCAGGCATCGCGCTCAACGTCGCATCTCCTCGCGCGTAGTCATCCTCGTTGTCGAAGAAGACGATCACGATCGACTTCTCCGCCTCGGCGTCGTGGAGCATCACGATCTCCTTCGCCGGGATGTCGTCCGGGGGACCCGCGCCGATCTGCTGCTTCATCTCCTCGACCCGGGACGCGCTCACCCCGTCGAAGGACACAACTCGTGCCAGTGCCATCACACCATCTCCTTTTCGAGTAGGCCGCCTTGCAGCTCAGGCTCCCACAGACGCCCGGGGCGCGCCACCCGAGCGCGACACTGATCAAGATGCGGGGCCGCGGACGATGTTCCACGGTCGCATCAGGTCATCGTCCTCGTGCTCGAGGATATGGCAGTGGTGAAGGTACCCCGCCGGGAACTCGGTGCCGCTGTTCGGAATCGACGCGATCGTCTCGGTCGGCGGTTCGAATTCCGAGATGACTATCCGGGTGACCATTTCCGCTTCGGCAAAGACGGTGTCCTTGTGGGACCGTTCCTCATACGGGTACGGCGGAACCGGTAGGCCGGTGAGATAGTGCTCCAACACCGGTTCATCCGCGTCTTTGCGTCCGCCGTTCAGCCACTTTTCGTAGTCGGTCTGGTAGCCGAATGCGTTGATCGGCTGCCTGTTCAGCACCTGGAAGGAGACGAGGTGGACATGCATCGGGTGAGCGTCGTGATTGAAATTGATGTATTCCCAGATCTCGGTCGAGCCCGCCTTGACGAAGTCCTGGACCGGCGCCGCGAATGGCACCGCGTTGAAGGTCAGGGTACCGAAGAGGTGGTCCTCGTAAACGGCCCATTGCCGCCTGCGGGTGTTGGGCTTCAGCTTGATCGGGGCGACCGCGGGTAGCTTGAGCCGCTTCGGTGGCAGCGCCTTGTCCTTGCCCCCGGACAGTGGCTTGTTCACCCGGAACTGCATGATCTCCGGGATTTCCACGCCGGTTCCTGACGCTCCGGGGTAGTGCACCGGAGCGTCGTAATTTTCCAGGGTGACCGGCGTGCCTATCGGTAGCTGACCGAAATCGACGATCAGGTCGCAGCGCTCGGCCGGCGACAGAAAGATGTCCAGCATCTGCAGCGGGGCGCGGAGGCCTTGGTCGGTGCCGACCAACCAGAACGGCATCCTCGGCTGCGGCAGAGCGCTGACGTCCCTGGGGACGGAGAACTGCAGCCGCCAGGCACGCTCGTTCGAGGCGTTGATGATGCGCAGCCGGTAGCGGCGCGGCTCGACGGCCAGGAAGGGGTAGGCCTTGCCGTTGACGACGGGGGTGTCCGCGGCTTGCACCGCGAGCATGGTGTAGGCGAGCGAGCCGTCGGTGTGGAAGGTCCGGTCCTGCAGGATGAGGGGGACCTCGAACTCGCCTTGCGGCAGCCCGGGCGGTTCTTCGGCACGGTCATAGATGAACCAGAGACCGGCGAGCCCCGCGTAGACGTTGAAGCTGGTCATCATCCAGCCGTGGTCGTGGTACCACTGCATGCAGGCGCGCGAGCGATTGGTGTAGGCGTAGATCGCTTCGTTGGGTTTGACCCGGCTCGGGTCCAGGGTCTGGTAATCGCCGGCGTGGACTCCATCCGGGCTGTAGGAGTGCCTCGGCTGGCCATCGTTCTGTGGCGCGGTGACACCACCGTGCTGGTGGACGACGTTCCACACGTTCACCCCTTTGGGGATCGGCATCATGCTCTTGTAGGGAGGCGGAGCTTTCGGGGTGAGCTGAGGGTCTCCACTGCGAAGGCGGTCGATCGCGAACTGGAACGGGTGGGTGGTCGGCAGTTCGTTTCTGTACCTGGCGACCGTCGGCTGATCCTTGGTCGTGCTGATCGTCGGACCGAGATAGCCCATCCCGATCGGTTGCTGGGGATCTTGCGGGTTCGCCGCCCAGTACCCCCACACCTTCGCCGGCCCGAGATCCCGGTGGAACTGCCACGAGCTCTGCCGCATCGCGATGTCGTAATAGTCGGCGCCCGGATACGCGGAGGGATCCGGGATGGCGGTCGCCGGGATGGGCAGTGGGTCGACGAACTTCTTCAGCGGCGGAGTCTGCGGCACATTGGCGCTCGCGGGCCCCATCCCGGGCATTCCGGCGGGCCGCGGCTTCGCGGAGGTCGCGGCGTTGCCGCCGGGGAGGTCGCAGACGAAAGGAACTCCGATCAGCCCCGCGCCGCTACCCACCAGAGCGTTCCGCAGCACGGTCCGCCGGCTTATCCCGCCGCCCATCGGGTCTTTGCCCGCTCCCGGCGAGTCCTGCGAATCACTGGCCACAGCTTCCCTTTCGTATGGCGATTCGCAGGTGAGTCTCCAAAGCGGCGAACCAGATGAAGCTCTGCTCTGAGACTGAGGCTCTCATACCGAAAACAAAGTAGCGCCGTGCAGGCACGAACTCAGCGAATGTTCGACCGGACCAAGGGTCGGCGCGACCACCTCGAGGTAGGTGACAAACGGACGGACGACTCAGCGCCGGCCGGAGCTCCGCCCGACCATCTTCACGGTCTGGCCGTCGAAGCGGGCCCGCAGTCGTAACCACCCCTGGCGGCGCAGCACCCGCGCGGATCTGGCCGCCAGCGGGATGTCGATCCCCCGCACCTCCCCGGCGGCCAGGTCGTACTCGGCTCGGCCGACCTGGTGACCGCGCCAGCGCAGTGCCAGCTCGCCGGTGCAGCGCTCGAAGCTACAGCCGAGCTGCACCCGTAACGCCCCGCCCAGGCCGAGCCAAGCGAGTCGGGAGAGATGGAGGAGGGGGGACCCGTGGGCGCTCGTGGCGCCTTTGCCATCCCCCGGGAGAACCGGGCTCAGCCCCACCGGGGGCGTCGGCCCCGGCAACGGCTGCCAGTCGGGGTTCTCGTCGGTGGAGCGTTCGTTGAAGGTGATCTGGTGGGGATCGGAGCCATCGGCGTTCATGATCCAGATGTCCTCGTTGCCCGTGGTACCGGTGCTCATGTAGACGATCTGGCTGCCGTCGGGGGAGTAGGTCGGGTAGTGGTTGATCCGTCCCGGCGCGGGCAGCTCGACCTGTTCGGCGCCGTCGGCGCGCATCGACCAGATGCTTGAGAAGCCGGCACCGGTGGTCCGCTGAGAAGCGAAGAGGAGTCGGGTGGAGTCGGGCGACCAGGAGGGCCTGAAGTCGGCGGATTCGTCGGTCGTCAAGCGCCGCGGATCGGAGCCGTCGGGACCCATCAGGTAGATCTCACCGTTGCCGTCGCGGCCGGTGGTGAAGGCGATCGCGCTGCCGTCGGGCGCCCAGCTCGGCTGGCGGTCGGTGCCTTCCACTTCGGTGAGCCGGGTGAGGCCGCTGCCGTCATCGTTCATCGTCCAGATGTCGGTGGCATTCGCGCTGCCATCGTCGCGAACGAAGGTGATCTGGCGGCCGTCCGCCGAGAAGGTCGGCTCGTAGGCGTAGTCGCCCGGAGGCGTGGTGAACACGGTGTGCGAGTCGGAGCCGTCGGCGTTCATCACCCGGATCTGGGAATCGGTGGGAGTGAGGTATGCGTAGACGATCCGCTTGCCGTCGGGCGAGAACTTCGGCTGGACGCAGCCGAACGCTTCGACCCCTCGACAGGTCGTCAGCTGGCGCTGTTCGGTGCCGTCGGAGCGGACCGTCCAGATCTCGAAGGGTCCGGACTGCTCCGACTCGAAGGCGATCAGCCCGTTGGTGCCCGGGAAGGTCGCGTGCGCCGGCCCCGCCAGGACGAGCGCAGCGAGGAGGGCGACGGCGAGAGCGGTGAGCGGTCGCAGGGAAGCCCGAGTGTCGAATGCCATCGCCGAGCAACGTAGCGGACGTTTTGCCGCTCGGTTGTCGGTCTCGCGAACAGGTTTTCCGGCTTTTCCCATCACCGTGCGGTGACCCGGCGAGAAGGCTCCAAATATCAGGGAGCGTGAGGGAAAAGATCGGGGACCTTCGGTCAGGTGGAGCGAAGGCATCTTCGCGAGCCGCACTTCTACGTCGCTCCTGCGGGCTGGGTCGCTTTCGGGCTCGAGATCGGGGCCCGAAAGCGCGATGCAAGCTTTGTGGTCGCTATAGCGCCACCAATGCTTGCATCGCGTCCGTGACTGTTGGACAACACGGTAGGAAGCGTGACGTTCGCGTAGACCTTGTAACCGCCGTCGCGCAGGACGGGGTGGGAGAGGCGGACGGTGACAGGCCATTCGTAGTAGTGACCGCGCACGGCGAGGTTGGCGGTGCCGGTGGCGCGCGTCGTCTTTTCACGCCTGGGCCCGCCGCGTCTGAGCTCAGCCGAGCGCCTCAGCCCGTGATCGCCTTGCCATAGACCCGGCAGCCCGGAGCGCCGGAGAAGGTATTCGCGCGATAGGCGTAATCGACCGTCGTCACCACACCGTCCGAGAAGTAGACCTCGAAGGTGCCCGCGCCGAACGTGCCGCTCTCGATCGCCACGGTCGAAAAGTTCGATTGTTCGCCGGCAAAGCCTTTCGCGGAGTCCGTTTGGAATCCGAAGAACTGGGCGGCGGCGGAGGCGCTCGCGGTACGGGTCGCCACGAGGGTCGGTTTTGGAGCGTTGCAGCTGGCGGTGAGGGTGATCCCGCCAAAGGCGAGCGGCGTCGCACTCGGCCCGTTTTCCGCCAACGAGACTGCGAACGAGGCGATCGACTGCCCATCGACCGTGGTCGCGGAATCCGCGTTGGCGGCGGTCCCGGCGGTCGTCGCCCGTTCGGCGGTGGTCGCTCCATCGGCGCTCGTCGCGTGAGCGGCGCTTGGCACCGTGCCCAACGTCGCCAGGTTGATTTTCTGGCCGGTCACCGCGTTGTCGGCGATCTTCTTTTCGGTGACGGCGTTGGGCTTGATCTTCGCCGTCGTCACCGATTTGGCCTTGAGCTGTTTCGTGCCGATGCTGTTCTTGCCAAGCTGCGACGCGGCGAAGGCAGACGTGCCTCCGAGGGCAACGAACAACGCGAGCGTCGCCACCACGTTGCCGTAGGTCAACCTCGTTCGGATCTTCTTCATGGCAGGCCTCCTGGCGTTTGGATGGTGAACGGCGAGCGCCGCGGAGCCCGATCCTCGCTTTTAGCGAGTAATACGTCCAGAACTACTTGTGCGCATCGAGACGATGTCCTAGTTTCAGGGACGCCACCAGCCCCGAGGGAGGTCCATCCGAGATGTACACGTGCGAACGTTGCGGAACGAAATTCGGCGCGCGCTCGGCGACGGTCGAGAGCTGTCCACGCTGCCTTGCCCGTGAGGGTGTTCGGGTGAGGCTGGCCTTCAGGCTGTTCGAGGAGACCTCGACGCAGGGGGTCTACCCGCGGCAGCCGGTCGGCCTCGAGGCAGCGGTGCAGAGCCGCCTCGCCTCTGGCGCCCGCCAGTAGCGCTGGGGGGTGCGCGGGTCAGGTCGGCCGTGCGACGCCGGCTTGGTCTTGTTTTGCCTATCGACATTCGATAGATTCTTATCGTAACTCGATAGGAGGGGTGATGGGAAAACTGACCGTGCATGCCTTGCGCGCCGTGCTCGCGGCGGTGCTCACCGGAACCGTGCTCATCCAGGTGCTGATGGTGTGGACGTTGATCAGCGGGAACGACCCGGAGGACGGCTCGCTCCCGCTGACCTCACTGCGAATCATCACGATCCTGGGCCTGGTGACGGTCCAGGTCGTCTTCGTCTGCGTGTGGCGGCTGGTGACGATGGTGCGCCGCGGAACCGTGTTCTCCCACGCCGCCTTTCGCTACGTGGACATCGTGATCGGCGCGATCGTGGCGGCCGCCCTCGTGTGGGTCACGGTCACCGCCATCAACGCGCCCGACCAGCGCGACGACCCCGGCGTCACCCTGATCATGGGCGGCATCGGCGTCGCCATCCTCGGCGTCGCCCTCATCGTGCTGGTGATGCGGATGCTGCTCGCCCAGGCCGTCGCCCGCGACGTCGAAGCAACGCAGCTAGAGGCCGAGCTGAACGAGGTCATCTGATGCCGATCGCCGTCGACATCGACGTGATGCTGGCCCGCCGCAAGATGTCCGTCGGCGAGCTCGCGGACCGCGTCGGGATCACGCCCGCGAACCTGGCGGTCCTCAAGAACGGCCGCGCCAAGGCGGTGCGCTTCGCGACCCTCGCCGCGCTCTGCGAGGCGCTCAAGTGCCAGCCGGGCGACCTGCTGCGCTGGGAGGCCGAGGATGTCGCGGAAGAAATGGCGTCTCACGCCGTAGGCGTGACGACGCCCGACTGATCGGCAGATGGATCTGGCGGTGCTGGTTCGGTTTGAGGAGCTTTGGGTATCACCGAGGAATCTCGGTGGGTTGGGCGTGGTCTGGGATCGCCGACGCCGCGGGAGTGCTCCTAAATCACGAATGACAGTGGGTGAATCGATGAAGAAGCTGTGGTCCCACGGCTGGTTCGCTGCCCTTCTTGCGGGCGTTGCGTTCTTGCTGATCCCAACGGTCGCCGCCGGCGCGACGACCTCTGAAGAGATTCAGGGCAAGGCCACGGCGGCCGTGCCGGCAAATGAAACCGGCCCGACGCCGGCGGAAGAACTGATCGAATTCGACGTCGGCGTCAAACTGAAGGACCTTGCCGGCGCGGAAGCGCTCGCCAAGGAAGTGAGCGATCCGACCAGCCCCAACTACCGCAGGTACCTGAGCCCGCAGCGGTGGGAGAGCCGCTTCTCGCCGAGCCTCAAGGCAGACCTGGAAGTCGTGAGGTCGCTGCGCAAGGCCGGGATCAAGGTCGTGAAGGTGACGCCCGACCGGATGACGATCATCGCCGAAGGGACCGCCGAACAGGTCCAAGCCTATTTCCAGACGACGCTGGCTCAGTACGAAGTCGGCGAAGAAACGGTGCGCCTCGCGTCATCGCCGCTGAGCGCCCCGACGAGTGTCGCGTCGCTGATCACCGGCGTGCGCGGCGTCAACGAGGTCCGCGCGAAACCGGCGAACCTCACCGGCGGCGCCGCCGAAGACGGGGACGGGCACGGCCCGTGGGGATGGCATGGTCACGGTCACGATCACGGTCACTGGCCGCCGCCGCAATCCGAAGAAGAAGAAATCGCACAGCCCGCGGGCTTCCGCCCGGCGACTCCTTGCTCCACCTACTACGGGGAAAAACTCGCGAGCACCCTGCCGGCCTTCGGGGACGGCTTCCCCAACCCGCTGCCGTACACGCCGTGCGGCTACAAGCCCGCGCAGCTACAGGGCGCCTACAACGTGACCGGCGCCATCGCGGGCGGCAACGACGGCTCAGGCGTGACGGTCGCGATCACCGACGCCTACGCCTCGCCGACGCTCTACAGCGACGCGGTCGAATACGCGAAGCGCAACCAGGGCTCGCAGCCGTGGAAGCGGGGCCAGTTCAAGGAGATGATCCAGCGCCCGTTCACCAAGACCGAAGAATGTGAAGCATCCGGCTGGTCGGGCGAGCAGACGCTCGACGTCGAGGCCGTGCACGCGATGGCACCGGGAGCGAAGGTGCTCTACGTCGGCGGGAGAAACTGCACCGTCTCCCTGTACAACGCGGTGCAGGAAGTGGTCGACGGCCACCTCGCGGACATCGTCACCGACTCCTGGTCCAACGGTCCCGAAGAAGAAGCAGGCGAAACCGAAGAATCGCGGGAAGCGTTCAACCACGTGCTGCTGATGGCGGCCGGCACCGGGGTGGGCGTGCAGTTCTCCTCCGGCGACGAAGGAGACAACTTCATCGTCTCCGGCCATGCACAGCCGTCGTTCCCGGGGACGAGTCCTTGGGCGACCGCGATCGGTGGAACCAGCCTTGAGATCGGCGCCCAGAACAACCGCCTGGATGAGGTCGGCTGGTCGACCGGCATCAGTATTCTCTGCACCGAAGAACTGGCCACCCTCGGCGCGTGCGAAGAATCCGAAGTCGGCCAGTGGGAGCCACCCGCTCCCGGTGAATACGACTACGGCGGCGGCGGTGGAACCACCAACCAGTACCTCGAGCCGTGGTACCAGGAACCGGTGGTGCCCGCCGAAATCGCCGCGAAGGCCGGGACGGGCCAGTTGAACCGCGTCGTGCCGGACATCTCGATGGAGGGCGATCCCTCGACCGGGATGCTGGTCGGCGAGACGCAGGAATTCGCCGACGGCATCTACTACGACCAGTACCGCATCGGCGGCACGAGCCTGTCATCCCCGCTGTTCGCCGGGCTGATGGCGGACGCCGACCAGGCGGCCCGAGGCTCCCTCGGATTCGTGAATCCGCTGCTGTACCACCTGGATTCCGGAGGTCAGACCTCGGGGGCCTTCCACGACATCCTCCCCGCCGGCAAGCAGGCAGTAGCCCGCAACGATTACCTGAACGAAGAAAACGCCGAAGGGGGCATCCTCACCTCGGCGCGAATCCTCGGGATCGAAGGGGCGACCGAGTATTTCTGCCCCGCGGTGAACGAAGAAACCGGCGAATGCGAAGCCGAAGTCGAAGAAGCTCCCGAGTCGCTGTCCGCGGCCCCAGGGTTCGACTCGATGACCGGAATCGGATCCCCGGGCGATCAGTTCATCCAGGAACTGATCAAACACTGACCCACGATGGTCGGGGGCGCATGCGCGCCCCCGACCGCGGGTCCGCCGATTCGCAGGCGGGCAGGATTACCGCGGTCCGGTAGGAACGACCTCTGTCTGTGGTCCCGAAAAGACGAAAGCCCCTGGCGATCTGTCACGCCAAGGTTTAGGCCAGCGTTCCGTCCGGGACCAGCCACTCCTGGCTAAGGGCACCGACGGCGGCGATCCGCTCGTAGTCGCGGTCGTAGTGGACGAGGTCCACGTCGGCCTCCTCGGCCGCAGCCGCGAGCAGCAGGTCGGCCGGTGGGACCCGGCGATGGTCGCCGTTCGCCGACAAAGCCAACTGGATCTCGCGGGCACGATCCCAGAGTCCGGCTGGCATTGAGATCGCCCCGAAGGCGGAGAGTCGGTCGGAAACCTCCCGCGCCCGCCCCTGATTCGGGGCGAGGCGCGTCAACTCGAGGACGACGAGGTCGCAGACCAGGACCAGGCCGGCCTCGACCGCGGCGTTGAACCAGGCGGTGAGCTCGGGAAAGCGCCGGTCGCGCGCCCAGGTCCATGCGCCGGTGTCGAAGAGCGCCGGTCGATCGAGCGGCGGGAACCGAAGGTCGGCCACGCCGTTCAGCCGCGCTCGCGGCCGGCGGCGACCTCTTGCGGGGTGCCATCGACGTCGCGAACGACATCGAACCCCTTCAGGGTGCCGCGCCTCGCGGCGTCGCGGAGCGCGGCGTTGACGGTCTCGCTCAGGCCCTTGGTACCCAGCTCCCGACGCGCCGCGTCGAGCGCCCGCTGATCTACATCAACCGTGGTGCGGGTCATCCGCACCATGATAGAGCATCATGGTGGGCCTTAAAATGACCACGGGGTCAGATCGGTGTCCTCAGGGCGGATCCCCAGAGGGGGGCCGCGGCCTGGAGATCACGATCTGCACCGTCGCGACGATCAGGACGATCAGGGTGACCAACCGCTCGCTGCGGCCGATCTCGTGGAAGAGGGCGTAGACCTGGATCCCGGCGGCGCAGAGCTGCGCCGCCACCGGCAGCACGATCGCCCGCCAGCCGTAGACCTCACGTCGGCTCTCGTCGGCGGGGGTCGAGGCCCAGGCCGCCGCGGCGATCAGGAGCGCCCCGGCGCTCCAGAGGAAGCCGTAGTCACCTTCGACCAGCGAACCACGTGCCTGCTGCACCGAGAAGAAGCCGTCGGCCAACGCGATCATCGCGCAGCCGAGGCCGAGCAGGACCCAGGTACGGCCGGGCCGCCAGCCGAGCAGCCCGCAGACCCCGAGGATCCCACCGACCAGAAGGACGTCGAGGATCGGATAGCTGAAATCGAGCACCGTCGTCAGCCCGTTGTCGGCCGAGCGGGTCGCTGCGGGCTGGACGATCAGCGCCACCGCCGGGGTCATCACCACCAGCATCACCGCGAGCCCGTCCATCCAGCGGTGCAGCTCGAAGCTCCGTACTCGCTCGCGGATCAGGAGCGCCAGGCCCAGCGCGGTCAACGGATACCAGGCCAGCCAGAGAACGTCGGCGGCCGAGGGGTACGGCGGCCGCGGATCGGAGGAGTACAGCACGTCCCAGAGCACGGTTCCGAGCGCCCAACAGGCGAGGCCCGCGCCGATCCAGAGCCAGGCCCGGCGGCCGCCGGGCTCGTACGCCGCCCGCGCGAGGCAGAGGACCGCGGCGGCGACCTGCAGGACGGCTGCGATCCCGAGCCCGAAGACGGCGTCCGGGGATCCCAGACCGAACAGTTCGTGCAGTGCCTCCGCCAGGCCGAGCAAGCCGAGGAGCCACCAGACCGGGACGAGCACCTCCGGCTGCCCGATCTCCCCCTCGGGCGCGGGGGGCGCCGCGACGAGGGGTGGCTCCTCGGCCTCGGCGACCGGTCTCTTCACCTTCCATTCCACCGGCCCGAGACTAATTCGCTCGGTCCCGACAGGTTCGCCTAGGCCTCCCGCTGCTTCAGCTTCGAGACCGGACCTCGCTGACGACCTCGCCCTTCAGCACGGTCGCATTCGTCCAGATCGGCTCCTCGAGGGTCGACGACACGACGTACTTGGGCAGGCGGTTCAACTGTCCACCCACTCGCCGCTCTGGGTCGGCGACCGTCTGCCGAAGTACTCGTCGCTGCGCCGACCCATCAGCAGGGCCTCGGCGCCTCGTGCCTCGGCGAGCTCGAGCTCCCCGCCCACGCCTCCCAGCCCTCGCCGATGAACTGTTGAAACCAGCCGCCGTGCCTGAACCCAACCTGCCAGCGCGAGCAGTCAGCGTTTTGGGTGATAAAGTCCTTTATATCTCTGACGTAGATCATGATGCGCTCTACCGACAGGCAGAGTCGCAAGCGGGCTACTTCACCGCCCAACAGGCGGTCGACGCGGGCATGGACCGCAGCACGCTGCGTCACCATGCGCGGCCGGGCGGCCGCTTCGAGAGGGTTCGCCGCGGGCTCTACCGGCTGCGGCACTTCCCCACGAGCCCGCATGAGCATGTGGCGGCGGCCTGGCTGCCGCTCCGCGACTCAGGCGCGGTCGTCTCCCACGAGAGCGCGCTGGAGCTGCATGACCTCTCCGATGCCATCCCGGACACCGTCCACGTCACCGTCCCGCGCTCCGAGCGCGGCCTCCGACGACGCGATGGGGTCCAGCTCCACACCGCCCACCGGCCTCCGACGAAGAAGGAGGTCCAGACCGTCGCCGGCCTTCCGGTCACCGATCCGGCACGCTCCATCGTCGACTCGCTCGAAACCGGAGCCCAACCCGAACAGATCGAGATGGCCATCCATCAGGCCCTCGACCGGGGGCTGATGACGCCGCGTCGACTCCGGGCAGCCGCGAAATCGAGGCCCGAACGGGTCCGCAGGTTCGTCGCCCGCACGCTGGAGAAGGTGCCGGCATGAGATACGCGGATGCCGGCGGGGATGGTCCTGGAGCAGCGGCTCAAGGACCGGGCAGATGGTGACGGCGCGCGCCTCGCACGAGATCGCAAGCGGGTCGCCTTCGATCGCCTACTCGCCCGGCTGCAAGACGTCGGCGAGGGACGGTGGCTCTTGAAGGGCGGCTTCGCCCTCGACCTTCGGCTGGCCTCGCGGGCGCGGAGCACGAAAGACATCGACATCGAGTGGCGGGCGGAGGAGAGCGAGCTGCTCGACACCCTGCTCGATGCGGCCGGCTATGACTCCGGCGACTTCTTCGTCTTCTCGATCGAGCGAGCCGGGGTCCCGGAAGATCGCCTCGGTGGCAGTCACCGCTTCCGGGTCTCGGCGACCCTTGCCAGTCGGCCATTCGAGACGTTCCTGCTCGACGTCGGGCTCCGAGCCGACGAACCGATCGACTCGGAGACTCTCCACACCGACGATCTCCTCGGCTTTGCCGGGATCGACCCCGTGCAGACAGGTCGAGACTGTCTTCAGTCTTCGCGGGACCCACCCACCGCCCACCAACCTGCCGGCCCCGCCCGCCGATTGGGCGACTCCGTTCCGACGTCTCGCTCAGGAGGTCGGCGCACCCGCGCCATCTCGTGAGCTGCGAACAGCGCGACCTGGTCTCGAAGGGCTCGCGATCCTTCCGTCAGCCGCGCAATTGCAGTAGAGCCACTAAGGGGATCGGTCGATCTACGCGATCGAGGCGAGGGAACCAAGCGGGCCCGGCCGCTCAGCGGAGCTCGCGCCCTGCGGCGACCTCCTGCGGCGTACCGTCGACCTCCAGGAGGACATCGAACCGCTTGAGGGTTCGGCGCCTGGCCGCGTGGCGAAGCGCGGCGTTGACCGTCTCGCTCAGACCCTTGGTACCCAGCTCCAGGTCAGCGTGATCGCGGCCGACGGCGAGGAACTGCTCTGCCCTTTCGGGGTGGCCGTCGACGCCGCCGGGGACGTGTTCATCCTCGAGCACGAAAGCGATGAAACCCATTTTTCGGCCGATCCACGATCAGGTCCCGGCGGCTCATCGTCATCATCCTCGGGCTCGACCGAATAGTGGATCGCGGCGATCCCGCGCTGCGCCAACGAGACGAGCCGCCGCGAGGAGACCCGCACCGCCTGGCCGGCCGGTGAGTGCCAGCGGGCCTCGCGCGAGAGGAGTCCGGTCCGTAGGTCCAGCCTTCGTTCGTGCCCGATCAGCTCGCCGTAGCGGACGTCGAACGGTGCGTCCTCGACCAGCAGGCGGATGACCTTGCCGTTGGTCACGTTGACGACCGTCTCGCCCGCCTCAGGTTAACCGTAGCCGGTCGGCGTAGGGAAGAGGGCGCTCCTCGTAGACGCCGTTCAGATAGGTGCCCGGGATCCCGTAGGGCTCGTCCTCGTCGAGGTTGCCACGCAGACCCAGGTGGCCGTTGGCCAGCGCGAAGATCGACTCGGACTGGGAGAGGTGGTTGAGGTCGAGCCCGCGCTCGGTCACCGACCAGGGCTCGACCTCGTAATGCGGGTGGTCGATCATGCCTACGTCCCTGTTGCTCAGCCAGCCGCCGGCAGCTCGGGCATCGCCCCGATCACCGGCGGATGCGGCGCCGGCCGCCGGACGAGATGGGCGACCAGATGCGCGGCGAGCGCACCCGTGATCCAGGCCAGGAGGATCAGGACCGGGCCGAGCACGCCGCCCCCTTCGAAGTAGGCGACCCCCTTCAGCGCCTGCACCGCCGCGTGGCTGGGCAGCGCCGTGGCGACCGAGTGGTAGAAGGCCGGCACGAATTCCGGGCCCCCCGCCCCGCCGCTCGCGGGCAGGCTGAAGAGCATGAAGAAGAGCGTGCAGAGGGCGAGCCCGGCCACCCCGAGCCAGCGCACGACGGCGGCGATCGAGAGCGCGATCGACGCGGCCAGCAAGGCGACGATCCCGGCTACCCCGAAGAAGTGGCCGGCGAGCCCGTCGGCCACCCATTCGGTGTCGGCCGCGAAGACCAGGCCGGCGACGATCGCGAACCCGGCGATCAGCGCCAGCCGCACGCGGACCGGGGCGAAACCGCCGTGGCCGCCGAGGAAGTAGAGCGCAACGGCGAAGACGAGGCTGCCGATGGTGGTCCCGGCGACGACGAAGAAGGCCGAGAAACTGCGGGCGTCATGGGACGGCACCGGCGCGATGTCCTCGACCGCCAGGTGCTTGCCCTGGGCGGCCGCGGTGGCACCGAAGGCCGCGTGCAGGACATCGCCCACGGAGCCGAGGGCGCCCGCGGTGATCAGGGTGGGCCGCGCCGGGTCGGCAACGAACGCCCCGTTCACCTTCTGTTCCCGGGTCGCTTCGCGAGCGTCGGTGGCGGTCGCGTAGCTCTCCAACTCGAACCCGCCGGGGGTCGCCTGGTCCAGCTCCGACCGGATCGTTGCTTCGACCGGGGGCGCGGCGACGATCCCGACCTTCATCCCGTCGGGCTTCGGGTCGTGGAGGGCGGAGGTGAAGAGGAAGATGAAGGCGAAGCCGATCAGCAGGCCGGCGCCGATGGCCGGGAGCAGGATCCTCAGCAGCGCCCGAGCGTTTCGTGGCGAGAGTTCCATTTGACTGTCCGATCTTTGGAGAATAGACTCAACGCTGTTGAACTCTACACGGTTGAAATAGTGAGGGCAGCCAAGACGCAATCACAAGAGGAGGCGATGTCATGTCCAGGACGGGTCGCAGACCAGGAGAGACGGCGAGCCGACAGGCGATACTCGATGTCGCGACCCGGCAGTTCGGCGACCGCGGCTACGACGCGGCGACTATCCGCTCGATCGCGGCCGACGCGGGCGTCGACCCGGCGCTCGTGATGCACTTCTTCGGCTCGAAGACGGAGCTCTTCATGGCTGCCGTCCACTGGCCCTTCGACCCGGCCGAGGAGATCCCCAAGCTCACCAGAGAGCCCGTGGAGGAAGCCGGCCGCCGGCTGGTAGAACTGGTTGTCTCGACCTGGGACGCCGAGGACAAGCGCAATCCGATCGTCGCCCTGCTGCGGGCGGCGATGAACCAGGAGGCGGCGGCGCGACAGCTGCACGACTTCCTCGAACTCGAGATCCACGCCCCGCTGATGGCCGCCCTCGGCTCCGACCGGATCGAGCTGCGCGCCAACCTGGTCACCTCCCAGCTGCTCGGCCTCGGCGTCGTCCGTTACGTGCTCGCCTTTCAGCCGATCGCGGACCTCGAGGCCGCTGCGGTCGTCGATCTCGTCGCCCCGTCGGTCCAGGCCTCTCTGACCGGCGAGCTCTGAGGAGGCTCTCGTGCGGGCGCTCGGGCTGTGCTGCATCGCCGCCTCGGTTTCCTTCAACCAGGGGACGGGCCACAGGCGGTCGGGCGCGGCGAGCTCGGCGGCTGGGCGCGTGACGGACGCGGCGACCGATGTCGTCGCCGCCGCGCCCCATTCGATCCGGAGGATCCTCGTCCCGTTCGACACCGGCAGGGGTGGGTCGCCGCCCTGGCCCGGGCGGTCGAGGTCGCCCGCGAGCGGCACGCGACCATCGACCTCTGCGCGGTAGCCCGGCCAGGGCGCTCGCTGTATTCCTTCGCCGTCCTCGCCGGATATCTGCCGCAGCAGCTCGAGGCCGACGAAATCGCCAAGCTGGCCGGGGCCGTCCGTGCCTCGGTCACCACGGTCCCCGCCAATGTCGGGATCCGCAGCCTGCTCCTGGTCGGCGACCCGCCTCGGTTGATCAAGGGTCTTGCCCGCGACGGCGGCTACGACCTGGTCGTGATCTCCTCGCCGGGGAGAGCGGCCCGCAGCCGGCGCGCCCTGGTGCGCCGGCTGCTCGGCTTGGTCGACCTCCTGATCGTCCCCGTCTGATGGGGTGCCTGAAACCCCAATTGCAGCCCCGGTTCACAGCCCTGCGCGCGCCTGGAGTTGCGCGCCCGCTGACCGCGCTCGACCGAGGACGTCGTCACCGCGACCGTGGGGCCGCCTCGCCGGGCGGCAAGCTGGACCGCCATGACCCCGATGCCGCCCGAAGCGCCCCGGATCAGAATCGACTCCCCGGCCGCGAAG
>JBOGYZ010000062.1:0-6432 GCA_050697015.1 Solirubrobacterales bacterium | reverse complement strand
GAGGTGAGGGGAGCGCACTCCGGTGCGTGACCCGAGCCGAATGACCGAGGACGCCGCGAGGCGCCCCCACGCCGCCTCAGGTCAGGCGGCCTTGGTGACCTTGTTCGACTTCAAACAGCGAGTGCAGACGTAGGCGCGGACGGGGGTGCCGTTCTCCTGGATCCGGACCTTCTGCAGGTTCGGCTCGAAGCGGCGCTTCGTCGCGACCATGGAGTGGCTGCGGGAGTTCCCGAATCCGGGTTTCTTGCCGCAGCTGTGACATACCTTTGCCATAGGACGCGGGATGGTACCGAGTCAGGCGACTCGACGCTTCAACAGCGCCATCCGCGCAACGGTGAGCGCCGAGTTGCGGCCCTGGTCGCGCTTGTCCCCGCCCGCCCGCGCCAGCGCCTGCTCCATCGTGTCGCAGGTGATGACGCCGAAGGCGCAGGGCACGCCGGTGGCGAGCTGCACGTCCTGGATCCCCCGTGCCGACTCGGCGCAGACGAAATCGAAGTGCGCGGTCTCGCCGCGGATGACGACGCCGAGGCAGGCGAGCCCCGCAATTTCTCCGCCACCCTCGATCAGCGTCTTCGCCGCGAACGGCAGCTCGTAGGCACCCGGCACCGAGTGGTGGTCGATGTGCCCCGCCTGGACCCCGGCGAGTTCGAATCCGGACACCGCTCCGGAGGTCAGCCTCTGGGCGAGGTCCTCGTAGAAGCGCCCGACGACGACGGCGAAGCGCAGCGGCTGGAGTTCGGAGCGCTCGACCGCGTCGAACGTCTCGAGGAACTCACCGCTCTCAGCCATCGGCACCGGTGCCCTCGCGCGCCTCGTCGCGTTCCTCCTCTTCGTGGAGCATTTCCTCGTCGAGGTCCAGCCCTTGGTGATGGAGGATGTGGCCCATTTTGTCGCGCTTCGTGCGCAGGTAGGCCTCGTTGTGGATATTGGGCGCGGACTCGATCGGCACCTGCTCGGTGACCGACAGCCCGTAGCCCTCCATGCCGACGATCTTTTTCGGGTTGTTGGTGATGATCCGGATGCTGGTCAGCCCGAGGTCGCCGAGGATCTGGGCGCCGATGCCGTAGTCGCGCAGGTCGGCGGGCAGCCCGAGCTTGAGGTTCGCTTCGACCGTGTCGGCGCCCTCCTCCTGCAGTTTGTAGGCGCGCAGCTTGTTCAGCAGGCCGATCCCCCGCCCCTCCTGGGAGAGGTAGAGGAGGACGCCGCGGCCCTCGCGCTCGATCATCGACAGCGAGGCCTCGAGCTGCTCGCCGCAGTCGCAGCGCATGCTGTGGAAGACGTCGCCGGTGAGGCACTCGGAGTGGACTCGCACGAGCACGTCCTCCACCCCGTCGACGTCGCCTTTGACCATCGCCACGTGGTGTTTGTCGTCCACCAGCGAGCGGTAACCGACGGCGGTGAAGTCGCCGAAGGCGGTCGGCAGCGCCGTCGCCACCACCCGTTCGACCAGCTTCTCGGTCTTGCGCCGGTAGGCGATCAGGTCGGCGACCGTGATCATCTTCAGGTCGTGCTTCTCGCAGTACGGGATCAGGTCGGGGACGCGCGCCATCGAGCCGTCGTCGTTCATCACCTCGCAGATCACCCCGGCCGGGATCAGCCCGGCGAGGCGCGCCAGGTCGACCGACGCCTCGGTGTGGCCGGTGCGCTCCAGCACGCCGCCCTCTTTCGCCTGCAGCGGGAACATGTGGCCGGGCACGACGAGGTCGCGCGGCCCCGAGTCGGGGTCGATCGCCACCTGGATCGTGTGGGCGCGGTCGTGGGCGGAGATGCCGGTGCTGACACCGCCGGCGGCCTCGATCGTCACCGTAAAGGCGGTCTGCAGCGGCGCCTCGTTCTTCGCCGCCATCAGGTTCAGGCCGAGCTTGCGGCAGCGCTCGGGGGTCAGCGCCAGGCAGATCAGCCCGCGCGCCTCCTTGGCCATGAAGTTGACCGCCTCCGGCGTCGCGAACTGCGCCGCCATCACCAGGTCGCCCTCGTTCTCGCGGTCTTCGCCGTCGCAGACGACCACCATCTTGCCGCGGCGGATCTCTTCGATCGCCTCCTCGATCGTCGCGAAGGCGGTGCTGTCGGTCGTCTGGCTGGTGATCTTGTCGGTGCCGATCCTGTTGGTGATCTCGGTCTCCTGGCTCACGATGGTTGCTCCTTTCCCGCGAATGGTGGCAAAAGGCGCTCCACATACTTGGCGAGGACGTCGACCTCGACGTTCAGCGGGTCGCCGGGGGCGGCGTCGCCGAGGTTCGTCCGCTCCAAGGTCTCGGGGATCAGCGACACCTCTAGCCAGGTGTCGCCGAGGGTCGCCACGGTGAGGCTGACGCCGTTCAGGGCGACCGAGCCCTTATCGACGACGTAGCGCAGCAGCTCGGGCGGGATCTCGACCCGGACGCGGCGCGCGAAGCCGTCCTCGGCGATCTCCAGCACACGCCCGGAGCCGTCGGCGTGGCCCTGGACGATGTGGCCGCCGAGGCGCTCGTCGGCGCGGGTCGCGAGCTCCAGGTTGACCCGGGCGCCGGTCTCCAGCGCGCCGATCACGGTCACCTCCAGCGTCTGGTTCATCGCCTCGGTGGCGAAGCCGGACGCGTCGGCCTCCGTTGCCGTGAGGCAGACGCCGTTGACGGCGATCGAGTCGCCAAGGCCGATCTCCCCGCCGAGGCGGGTCGCGATGCGAAGGCGCGCGCCGTCGGCGCCGCCCTCGACGCTCTCGATGCTGCCGATGTCCTGCACGAGTCCGGTGAACATCACCACTCCTTGAATCGGGTCCGGATCAAAGTGTCCTCTCCCACGGTCCTCGACTCGACGAGGCTGCCCTGAAGTCCCGCAATGGGGACGTCGGACGCGGCCCCGCCGAGGAGCAGCGGGGCGACGAAGACGCGCGCCTCGTCGACCTGGTCGGCGGCGGCGAAAGCGGCGGCGAGCGTCGCGCCGCCCTCCAGCAGGAGGCTGGTGAGACCGCGGCGGCCGAGCCCGACGAGCGCCGGGCGCACACGCTCGGCCGGGGTCGCGCCGCCGACGGCGATCGTCTCGGCACCGGCGCGCAGCAACGCTTCCACCCGGTGCGGCTCGGCGTCGGGGCCGTGGACGACGGTCACCGGCGCTTCGTCGAGCGTCGCCAAGAGCTGCGAGTCGAGCGGCAGGCGGGCGCCCGAGTCGAAGACGACGCGGACCGGCTGGCGGGCTTCGCCGCCCATCCTCGCGGTCAGCAGCGGATCATCGGCGAGCACGGTGCCGATGCCGACCGCGATCGCGTCGCATTCGCCGCGCCAGAGGTGGACCAGCTCGCGGCTGCCCTCGCCGGAGATCCAGGGCGAGGCGCCCTCCGGCGTCGAGGTGCGGCCGTCGAGCGACATCGCCGTCTTCAGGAGGACCCAGGGCAGCCCGGTGAGGCTGTGCTTGCGGAAGGGCTGGTTGAGGAGACGGGCGTCGAGGGCGATGGCATCGGAGGGATCGACGAAGTCGACCTCGATCCCGGCGGCGCGCAACTGCTCGGGGCCCTTGCCCGCCGCCTTCGTGGTCGGATCGTCGCTCGCGATCACCACGCGGGCGACGTCGGCCTCGATCACGGCCTCCGAGCAGGGCGGCTGGCGCCCTTGGTGCGCGCACGGCTCGAGCGTCAGGTACATCGTCGCCCCGGCCGGATCCTCGCCCCGTCGCGCCGCGTCGGCGAGCGCCGCCCGCTCGGCGTGCAGACCCCCGAGCTCGGCGTGGAAGCCCTCCCCGATAATCTCCCCACCGCGCACGACGATCGCGCCGACGAGCGGGTTCGGGCTCACCCGACCGCGACCGCCCTCGGCCAGCGCGAGCGCCTTTCGCAGATACTTAGAGTCGCCTGGTGTTGTTGACTGACCAGTCAATCAGTCGATTCTAGCTCCGCACTGACCCCCGGCCCCCGTATTTTTGGCCTGCCCTTGAAGTTGATCATCCAGATCCCCTGCCTGAACGAGGAAGAGACGCTGCCGGCGACCATCGCCGAACTGCCGCGCTCCCTCGACGGATTCGACGCGGTCGAGATGCTCGTGATCGACGACGGGTCGACCGACCGCACCGTCGAGGTGGCCCGCGAATGCGGGGTCGAGCACATCGTCCGGCTCACCAACAACAAGGGGCTCGCGGCCGGGTTCCAGGCCGGCCTGGACGCCTGCCTGAAGCTCGGCGCCGACGTCGTCGTCAATACCGACGCCGACAACCAGTACCGGGGCGCCGACGTGCCGAAGCTGGTCGCGCCGATCCTCGCGGGCGAGGCCGACATGGTGGTCGGCGACCGTCAGGTGGGCGCGATCGAACATTTCTCCGACGCGAAGAAACAGCTCCAACACTGGGGCTCGTGGGTTGTACGTCGCGTGAGCAACACCGAGGTCACCGACACCACCTCCGGCTTCCGCGCCTACAACCGCGAGGCGGCCCTGCAGCTCTCGGTGGTCGACAACTTCACCTACACGCTGGAGAGCCTCGTGCAGGCCGGGAAGATGCTGGTCGCGGTCGACGAGGTGCCGATCGGGACCAACCCGCAGACGCGCGAGTCGCGGCTGGCCGGGTCGACCGGCGACTACGTACGGCGCAACACCCCGGCGATCCTGCGGATCTACGCGCGCTACGAGCCGCTGCGGGCGTTCGTCACCGCGGCGATCGTGGTCGGCGTGCTGGCGATCCTCGCCTGGCTGCCGTTCCTGATCGACGCGATCTTCAACGGAAAGTCGAACGGCCACATCCAGTCGCTGATCCTCGGCGCGGTGCTGATGATCGCCGCCGTGCAGCTGTTTGCGCTCGGCGTAATCGGGGATCTGCTGGCGGGCCAGCGGGTGATGACCCAGCGGGTCTTCGAGCGGGTGCGGCGGGTCGAGCTGGCGCTCGGCGTGCCGCCGTCGCACTACGAAAAAGGCGCCGACAAGCCGGCAACCTCAGAGGAACCGACCCGGGTCGTTGAGAACAAGGCCGCCGACGAATGAGCACGGACAACGGCAGCTCCACCAACGGCGTCGCGGCGACCGCGACCGGCAAAGCACCCGCCTCCTCGGCCGACTACGGCAAAACCGCGAGCTTCCTCGCGGTCGGCGTCGGGCTGACCGGCGTCATCACCTACGCCTACTTCCTGATCGCGTCCCACACCCTCTCGAAGGGCGACTACGGGCAGATCACGGTCCTCTGGTCGGCGGTCTTCATCACCATCTCCGCCCTCTACCGGCCGATCGAACAGCTGCTCAGCCGCCACATCTCCGAGCGGATGGTGAGTGGCCAGTCGCTCCGGGAGCCGATGAAAGTCGCCTCGACGATCCAGCTCGGGCTCTCGCTGCTCTTCACGGTGGTGGCGCTGGCGCTGCGCGGGCCGATCCAGAACAGCCTGCTGGAGGGCAACGAAACCCTCTACTGGGTCTTCTTCACCTCGGTCCTCTTCTACGCGGCGAGCTACTTTGCCCGCGGCTTCCTCGCCGGCAAACAGGAATTTGGCCTCTTCGTCGCGCTGATCCTCTCCGAATCGTGCTTCCGGACGATCTTCGCGGTGCTGGTCGCGGTCAGCGTGTTGAGCGGCCAGAGCGCGGTCGCGATCGGGATCACTGCGGCGCCCGCCCTGAGCCTCCTGGTGGTCCCGTTCGCCTTTGCCCACAAAGCGCAGAAAAGCAAAGCTGTGGCCGCCGCCGGCGCCGCGATCGAGGGCTCGTCCGCCTTGCCCGGACGCGGAGCGAAGGACACGGCGGCTGATGGCTTCAGCCTCAAACACGGCGGCGGCTTCGCGGCGGCGGTGTTCCTGATCATGTTCTCCGAACAGGCCTTCCTCAACGCCGGGCCGCTGATCATCCGCGGGCTCCAGGGCGCCGGAGAGGCCGGGATCATCTTCAACATCCTGATGCTGGCGCGGGCGCCGTTGCAGCTCTTCCAGTCGGTCTCGACCTCGATCCTCCCCCACCTCACCAGCCTCCACACCTCCGACGACCCCGACGCGCCGCGCGAATTCGGCAACACCGTGAAAATGGTGCTGCTGGGGATCGTCGCCTTCACCGCGCTGGTCGTCGTCGTGGTGCTGATCGCCGGGCCGAAATGCATGGAAATCGCCTTCGGCAAGAACGGCACCTACGACCGCCTCGGCCTCCTGCTCGTCACTTTCGGGATGGGTCTCTACCTCAGCTCGGTGACCCTGAACCAGGCCTGCATCGCCCAGGGCCAGGTGCGACGCGCGGCGGTCCGCTGGATCACCTGCGCGGTCGTCTTCATCGGCTGGAACTTCCTCCCGATCGTCAGCAACGAGCAGCGCCGGGTCGAGCTCGGCTTCCTGATCGCCGCCGCCGTCCTCTTCCTGCTCCTCCTCTGGGTGTACCGCCGCCCGCATATCGATCACCCCGAGGATGTCCCCTCCCCCGGCTCCCCGGAGGAGTTGGAGGCCCGCCTCGCCGTGATCGACGAGACCGTCTAGCGGCGGGTCGACGGACCCCCGCAGGAACCTCC
>JBOGYZ010000061.1:0-9625 GCA_050697015.1 Solirubrobacterales bacterium | reverse complement strand
GAGCCGGCTCGCCTCAGAACTTGACGGCCTGCTTCTCGCAGTTGGCGACGATCGTTTCCGCCCGCGCGCCGGTGAATTCCGCCGCGTGGGAGCAGGTCTCGACCGCCTCCTGGCCGCAGCGGTTGATCGTTTCGGCACCGACGATCCCGGCGACGGTCGGATTGATGCACCCGATCGCCGGCGGCGGATTGCTGTTGCTGGTCCCCGTGAAGGCGACCATCGTGATGATCGTCGCAAGGGTCACCACGACGATCCCCACGGCGACCTTGATCTCCCGCGGTTTCAGTTTGTAGAGCGGCGTGGTCTGGCGCTCGTAATGTCCTTCAAGTGGCATGGGCGCACCTTACGTGCCTGCGCTCGAGGCGCCTATCGCCAAAGGGGAGAAAGTCGCCAGCCGATCTTTAGACACTCGTACGTAGTGGCGCCGCTCCCTTGGCGGAAGGGTTACGCCAAGTCCAGATGGGCGCGTCTTCGGGGCGCGCTTAAACGAAAGGGAGCATCGAATCAATGGAATGGTTGAGCGAAGGCGCCAATTCATGGCAGCTCACCGCCGCGACCCTGGTCGGCCTGATGAGCATCCCGGGCCTGGTCGTCCTCTATGGCGGCGTAATGCAGAAACGCTGGTCTGTGAACTCGATGATGATGGCGTTCGTCGCCTTCGCGATCGTGCTCATCCTATGGGTCTTGGTCGGGTTCAAGATGGGCTTCGGAGAGCCGGTCCACATCTTCGGGGCCACTAGTGGCTTCTTCGGGAACTTCATCGGGAAGCCAGAATCGATCCTCAATAGCCACAGCCTGCTCGAACAGGCCCACATCCCGGAGCTGGCGGAAGAAGAATTCCTCTTCCCGCAGTCGACGCTGGCCTACTTCCAGATCGTCTTCGCGGCGATCACGCCGATCCTCATGCTCGGGTCCGTTCTGGGCCGCTTCAACTTCAAGGCATGGATCCCGTTCGTTGCGCTCTGGACCCTGCTGATCTACACGGTCAACGCCTTCATGATCTGGGGCGGCGGCTTCTTCGCGCAGCAGGGCTCGCTGGACTTCTCCGGCGGTTACGTCATCCACCTCGCCGCCGGTGTTTCCGGATTCGTCGCGGCAGCAGTGATCGGGCCGCGTCTCCAACGCGACCGAGAGATCGACGCCCCGAACAATCTGGCGATGGTCGCGGTCGGTGCCGGCCTCCTCTGGATGGGCTGGAACGGCTTCAACGGCGGTGACTGGTACAGCGGTGGTGAAATCGCCTCGGCGGCGGTGCTCAACACCAACCTCTGCACCGCGGTGGCCTTCCTGGTCTGGGTCGCCCTCGACTACGCGACCGGCCGCAAGCCGAGCCTGATCGGCAGCGTCAACGGGATGATCGTCGGCCTCGTCGCGATCACCCCGGCCGCCGGTTTCGTCAACGGCTGGGCGGCGATCATCATCGGCGTCATCGCCTCGGCGATCGTCTACTTCGCGCTCAACTACCTGAGCCGGGTGCGGCCGTTCCGCAACGTCGACGACACCCTGGGGGTCGTCTACACGCACGGCTTCGCGGGTCTCGCCGGCGGTCTGCTCACCGGCATCTTCGCCAACAAACTGATGGCGGGCGAACACGAAGGCCTGATCTCCGGCGGCGGATTGCACCTCCTCTGGGTGCAGGCCTACACCGCGGCCTGGGTGATCGCCTTCTCCGCGATCGGCACGTTCATCCTGCTCAAGATCGTCGGCCTGTTCGTGTCACTGAGGATGAGCGAGGCGGACATGGAAACCGGCGACATCGCCGTCCACGGGCACGAGGTGTACCCGTCGGACGTGCCGTCGCTGGGATACCCCGACGGAGTCAAAGCGAGTGCTTCGGGGCCGTCGGCCCCGGCGGCCGGGACGGCTTGACGCCTCCCGCCTGAGCCCGAAAGCAATCACGGAGTCGCTCCCCGCTTCCTCCTGGGGAGCGGCTCCGGATTCGGGCTATCTCGTCTGACCGCGCAGGACGTCGAGCATCGTCGCCACGGCGGCGGTGGCGGCAGCGGCCCGCGGGGTCGCCGCGAACACCGTGCGGACCGGGCTCTCGGGCCCGAGGGGCCGTACGACGATGTCCTCGCGGACGCTCGAGAGCGCGAGCTGGGGGATGAGCGCGACGCCGACCCCGGCGGCGACCAGGCCCTGCACCGTGAGGTAGTCGTCGGACTCGAAGGAGACGCGCGGTTCGAAGCCCGCGGCAATGCAGGAGCGCACCACGTGGCGGGCGCAGGGGCTGGCCGCCGAGGTCTGCACCCAGGACTCCTCGCGCAGGTCCTCCAGCCGCGGCGCCTTCTCCCGGTGGGCCAGCTCGTGGTCGGCGGGGAGGGCGAGGTGAAGGGGGTCGTCGAAGAGCTGGAAGCGACGCAGGCCGGCACTGAGGCGCTCGCCGCCGCCCTCGAATTCGAAGAGCATCGCGAGGTCGAACTCACCCGCCCGCAGGCGTGGCGCGATCTCCTCCGGCTCGCCCTCGGCGAGCGAGACCTCGACCCCGGGGTGGGAGGCGCGGAAGGCGGCGATCGCCAGCGGCATCAGGGTCGCCCCGGCGGTCGGGAAGGAGGCGGCGCGCAGGTGGCCGCCGCGGCCCGCGGCGATCGCCGCGATCTCGTCCTCGGCCGCGGCGATCTGGGCCAGGATGCCGCCGACGTGACCGGCCAGCGCCGCTCCCGCCGGGGTGGGGCGGACGCCGCCGCGGCTGCGCTCGATCAGCGGCACCCCGGCTTCGCCCTCGAGCGTCTGGATCGCCTGGGAGACCGCCGACTGCGAGTAGTCGAGCGCGTCGGCCGCGGCCGAGAAGGAGCCGTTGGCGACGACCTCGCGAAAGATGTTCAGGCGCTTCACGTCGAGCATAAGCACTCCTTATTCTAGCTAGCAGCAATTCCAGTTGCGCTGATGCTAATCGCATGCCAAATTGGAGGAGAACTTGAATCCCGAACGCTCAGGAGACTTCCCATGGCACTGAAGATCATCGTTTCCTACGACGACACCGACAACGACCGCGACGCGCTCGCCCTCGGGCGTCTGCTCGCCTTCTCCGGCGCCGAGCTCTCGCTCGCCTACGTCCGTCACTCCTTCGGCGAATCGCTCGACCAGCACGAGGCGGAAGACCTGCTGGCCCGCGGCGCCGAGTCGGTGGGCACGCCCGACATGCCGAAATACGTAGTCATCAACCCGGCGACCAGCATCGGCCTCGGCGAGCTGGTCCAGCAGGAGGGCGCCGACGTGCTCGTCTTCGGCTCCGAATACCGCACCGCCAACGGGCTCGTGAAGCCCGGCATCTCGGCCCACAAACTGCTGCTCGGCGGCAGCTCGGCGATCGCCGTCGCACCCGCCGGCCTGCGCTCCAACCCGGCTCTTTCGGTCAACACCGTCGGCGTCATCGACGAGGGCGACCCCGCCGCCCGCAAGACCGCCGAGAGCCTCGCCGGCGCTCTCGGCGCCGCCGTCGCCGAGCATGGCTCGGGCCCGGTCGACCTGCTGGTCGTCGGCTCGCGCAAAGAGGCGCCGGACGGCAAAGTCGTCCTCAGCGCCGCCAGCGACTACGCGGTCGAGGCGGCGAACTACCCGGTGCTGGTGATCCCCCGCGGCGTCGAGCTGAACTTCGACGGCGCCCCGACGGCCGCACCCGCCGCCTAGTCCCGCTGAACCACCAGGATCACAGCCGCGACCGCGGGGTCGCGGCTGTCGATCCGCTCGCGCGCCGCGTCGATCGACACGGATTCCGTGTCGTGGCCGGCGACGATCTCGGCTAGCGTCTGCACCGGTGAGTCGGACTTGATGATCATCGTCGCCGGGCCACGCTGCGCGCGCCGTCCCTCGGTGGCCGCCTCGAGCACCGTCGCGGTGACGTCGGAGGAGGACCGCTCGGCGTTCGCCCAGCCTTGGCTGAACGCGAGGTCCTGAATCGACAGCTGGGGCCCCTCGAGGATCCTCAGCCTGCCTTCGTCCCCGCGGGTCCATTTGCGGTCGCCGAGCAGGACCGGGCGATCGGAGAGCCACGGGTCGAGGACGGTGCGCCCCAGCTCCTCCTCGGTCAGGTTGAAGGAGCGCGCGTGGCGCCTGCTGGTGGCGACTTCGATGTGGAAGGGCATGAGTGGCCGCGACGGTACCGCGTTTCGGCGGCCCCGGGTCGGGGCGGTCGGGTTGGCATGATGCGCGCCATGGCATCCCCGCAACGACCCGACGCGGTCGTCTTCGACAACGACGGCCTGCTGCTCGACACCGAGTCGGTCTGGACCCGGGCCGAGGCCGACCTCTTCGAACGCCACGGCGCCGAGTTCACCGCCGAGCACAAGCGTGAGCTGGTCGGCACCTCCCACGACATCGCCGGCGGTCTGATCGAAGGCTGGCTCGACCGGCCCGGCCGTCGGGACGAGCTGATGGAGGAGCTGAACGGCCTCGTCGTCGCCGAGCTCGAGCATGGGGTGGAGGCGATGGTCGGCGCGCGCGACCTGCTCGAAAGCCTCAAGGCCCAGGGGACGCCGATCGGCCTGGTCTCCAACTCACCGATGCCGTTCGTCCGGCGCTCGCTGGAGATCGTCGGCTTCGAAGCGATCTTCGACGTCCTGGTCAGCGGCCATGACGTGGCGGCGCCGAAGCCGGCGCCCGATCCCTACCTCGAGGCCTGCAGGCAACTGGGGGTCGAGGCGGGGCCGGCCGTGATCGCCCTGGAGGACTCGCCGACCGGCGTCGCCGCGGCGCGCGCGGCGGGCTTGACCGTGATCGGGGTGCCCTCGGTCGACGGGGTCGAGCTGGCCGAAGCGCACCACATCGCCGCCAACCTGCGCGACGAGATCGTCGCCGGGCTGACGCTCATTCCGTAAGCAGGCGGCGGCGTCGCAGGATACGCTCGGCGAGCGCGAGCGCCTCGCGCACCGACCTCTCCGCTTCTGGCGCCAGGTCGCCCCTCAGCGCCCGTTTCGCGGCCGCCTCGACCGCCGGGCGGCGCTCTTCGAGCGCCTCGATGTCGCGCGTGTGGTCGGCGTCGTCGAGCGCCTCCGCCAGCTCGAACAGCAGCGCCTCGAGCCCGATCCGCAGCTGTAAGGCCGCCTCGCGCCGGCGGTCGGCGTCGAGGTCGGCGCGGGCGCGCAGCAGGAGCGTCTCGCAGGCATCGGGCCGCTCGCGCCCGCGGATCAGCGCCGCGACCCGTTCCTGCGGGCGCATGTCTTCCTGGCGGCGCCGCCGCATCGAGCCGCCGAGCGCTCGCACGTCGACCTCGCGCGCCTCGCCGTAGGCGCCCTCGGCGGTCTGCTCGCCGCTGCCGTAACCGAGCCGCACCGCGACCGCGCGCTCCGCGGTGACGGCGGCGGGGTGGGGGTCGGCGGCCGCCACGGCCTGGGCGTGGAGGGCGGCGTTGACGAGGGCGATGCCGGTGGCGACGACGATGTCGATCGAGGCCTCCTCGGCGGTCGCTGCCGCCAGCCAGGCGGCCGCCTCCTCTGGCTCGTCGAAGGGCTCGAAGGCGCGGATCGCGGTGGCGCGGGCGACCGGCACCTCGGGCGGCGTCGGCGCGGCCTCGGCATCGCGGGGCTTGCGCCGTCGGCGGCCAGGCCGGGGCGGGGCGGCAAGCGTCTGCAGGACGAGCACGCTGTCGCCCTCGTCGTCCTTGCGCTGCGCCAGGTAGCGGCCGTCGGCGAGCGGCAGGGTGCCGGCGAAGTCGAACTGCGCGAATCCGAAGAAGGGGCTCAGGGCCTGAGCCTAATCTGCGCGGAGCTCAGTCTTCGCCGCGCGGGTGGCCGCCGAGGATCGCTTCGGCGGAGTTCTGCTTCTTCGGGTGGTCGGGGAGCGAGTACTTCGACGGTTCGATCGGCACCTTCGGGTTTTCGATCTTGCCGAGGCGGGTGATCAGGTGCTCCCACTGGTTCGGCTTCAGCAGCGCTTCGAAGCCCGTTTCCAGCGGATTGGCCGTGTCGACCGGGCGGTAGCCGATGTGGACGTGGTCCCAGTGGGACGGTTCGGCGAAGCTGATTTCGCCGGGGAAGTCTTCGAGCGAGATGACCTGGTGCGGCTGCATCGGGCCCTGCAGTTCGAGCACGTCTTCGATCAGTTCGTGGACCAGCGTGCCCGGCCCCTGGTGGCCGATGACGTTGACCCCGTTGATTTCGGCGATGTCGACCGCGTCGCCGGTCGAGTGCTCGGAGACGTTGCCGCCTTCGGTGAGGAGGCTGTGGCCGCACTCGAGGGCGCTGATCCGCAGCGTGAAGCCTTTGGTGCGGAGGTACTCGAGGACGGCGAGGACGCGACGGTCGATCTTGCCCGCTTCGATGTCTTCCCGGCCGCACGGGTAGATGTCGAGGCCTTCGTCGTGGAGGACGCGCTGCTGCAGCTCTTCCTTGGAGAGAAGCAGGACGCCGGCACCGCTCAGCTTCTCGTTGAAGGGGTTCCTGCCCTTGGCGCGGTAGATCGCGGTCGCTTCGAGCAGCTTCCAGCCGTCGAGGATCGGCTTCGGGTCGATCCGCGGGGCGCCTTTGCCGGCCGGCCGGATCGAGAAGTTGATGTGCGGGTCGGCGCCGTCTTCGCCCTTCGGGACGTGGGAGAGGACGGTGCCCGCGATGACCTTCGAGCCGACCCTGATCGAGCCCTTGCCCGCCGCCTTTTCGAGCAGTTCTTCGGCCTTCATGGCGACCTTCTGTTCCTTGCCCTTCTTCTTGCCGGAGCGGTCCGGCAGGGCGCGCAGACGCGGTCGCAGGCCCTGGCTTTCGGCTTCGACCGGGAGCTTCTGTTCCTTGCCCTTCGGGGTGACGACGGTGCGGTTTTCGCGCACCAGCTTGTCGAGCCCGGCGTAGGTGTAGCGGTTGCCGAAGCTGTCTTCGAGGACGATGAAGTTGCCGAGTTTGGCGGAGTGGCCCATCTTGCGGATCAGCCCGTCGTTGACGGCGACGACCGGTGAGCCCTTTTTGGCGAAGATGTTGATCCCGCGTGGAGTCGGCGAGGAGGAGATGACTTCGGCCGCGTTGCTGGAGATCTTCGCGTCGGCGGCCGAGCCTTCGAGTGCGGCGCGGGCTGCGATTTCATCCGAGTAGCGGGCGTTGGCGGCGACCGGGAAGTGGGCGCCCTCGGTGAGGCCGGTCAGCGAGCCGACCAGGGTCGAAGGGATGCGGCCGTAGGCGCGGGCGTAGGTGAGCACCTCCTGCGCGTACCAGTCGGCGTGGTTGTAGGCGAGGATCGCGCCGTAGAGGTCCTTCTGGCCGCCGGCGACCTTGAGGTAGTGCGCGGCGGCGCAGATCGCGTCGACCGGGTTGTAGGGGTCTTTACGGCCATCCCCGTTGGCGTCCAGCCCGTACGCTTCCCAGCTCGACGGGAGGAACTGCATCCAGCCGACCGCGCCGGCGCTGGAGACGTTGAGGTTGGTGCCGAAGCCGGTCTCGATTTTGTTGATCGCCGCGAGCACCTCCCAGGGGATCCCATATTCGGTTCCGCACGCCTGGTAGATCGGCAGCAGGAAGGGCGGGATCTCGAAGGAGTTGATGACGAAGTTGGGGACGCCGATCGGGGCCGGGCCGAACGGGGCGATCGTCGTCGTCGGGTTGGCCAGGGTGGGGGCGCCGCCCGGTTCGAACTGAGCGCCGCCGTCGCCTTCTTCACCCAGCGGCTGGTCGCCGCCGCCGGTCGCGTCGGGGGCCTGGACTCCACCACCGGAGTTGCCGCCGCCGCTCGAGTCGCCGAGGCTTTCGTTGTGGGTTACCCCGCCGCGGACATCCGCCTGCGGTTCTTCTTCGAGCGATTCGCCGCGACCGAATTCCTTGTGGCCCCCCTTGCCCTTTTCGGTCCCCGCTTCTTCGCTGTCTGACCCTGAAGTAGAGGTTGAGCCTGAGCTGTTGCCGCCGGTCGAGGGTGGGTTGGTCGTGCCTTCCGGCGCCTCGTTGGTGTCGCTCGGCGCGGTGCAGTTGGGGTCTTCCATGTCGATCAGGCCGTCGCCGTCGTTGTCGATCCCGTCCGAGCATTGCGTGGCGCCGGCGGGCGTGATCGGGATCGGCGAGCTGGTGCCCGTCGTCGTCGTGGTCGTTGCCGGGGTAGTGGTCGTCGTGGTCGAACTCGTCGAACCTGACTCTGAAGCTGAGCTGCCGGTGCTCTGCGAACCCCCGAGACTGGGGGTGAGCGCTTCGGTCACCGTGGTGAGAGGCGAGGCGGCGGTCGCGCTGCCGACAGCAGCCAGGCCAAGGAATACGGCCAGCGCCAGGATCAGTGCGAGCTTGCTCTTCATACGCCTCATATAACGCTGCCACGGACGATCGCGTTCACGACCCGGTCCCCTCCCAGCAGGTTGGACGTCACGCTACCGACGACTCCGGTCGTGGGCAACGGATAGCCGTGCCCCCAATATGGCCTTAACGATCGTCCATTTCATGCTGCGGCCGGAGATTTCCATGTGTTTCGGATGTGGTCGTTAACCTGGCGTCAACGGCCAAAGAAGATTGGATTTAGCGTGAGTCCTGACGAGTACGCAGATGGCGATGGTATGGGCGGCGACGGCGAGAGTTTGCGCGCTCGCTCCGAGCAGGCGATCGGAGAGATCGCCCAGGCCCTGATCGACAGCCCCACCCTCCACAACGCCTTGCAGGCGGCATTTGGCGCCCGCGAGAAGGCCCTCGAGGGCCAGCAGGCAGCGATGAGGGCACTCAACCTACCTTCGGCCGGGGACGTCGAGCGCCTCGAGCGTCGCCTTCGTTCCTTCTCGCAGCGCCTGGAGGACGTGGAGGAGCAACTCGACGACCTGAGCCGTGAGATCGGCGGCCTCCGTCGCAAAATCGCTGCAAAAGTCGATAAACCGGCGGAGAAAGCAGACGCTTCCTAACCCTCAAGTCGAGGGTTAGTCACATTTAGGCCTAACCCGCTTGTGAAGCCAAAAAGGGCGCGGGTCGCGGCTTCGGCGGCGAAGGCGGCCCGATTCGCGAGTGAATCGTCGTCCATCGGCTCGCCGGCGTCGACCTCGGTGACGATCAGGACCGCGGCGAGGGCGACGTCGAGCTCGCGGCCGGCGGCGAGCAGGGCGGCGGTCTGCATGTCGGCGACGTCGCCGTCCGGGGTCGGGTGGCCGGGGGCGGGATGGAGTACGTCGAGGCTGGCGACCCGGCCCGGCTGCGTCTCGTCGCCGAGCTCCGAGCGCAGCCGTCCGGCCAATGCCTCGTCGGGCACCGCCGGCGCCCCGGCGCCGCGACCGTCGGCCGACCAGGCCCGCGCCTCGGTCACGCAGACAAGGTCCCCGGGTCGAAGGCCCGCCGCCAGTGCCGCGCAGGTCCCGATCCGGACCGCCCGCCGCACCCCCAACTCGGCCAGATCGCTCAGCACCAGCGCCGCGCTCGGCCCGCCCATCCCGGTCGCCTGCACGTTCAGCCCGCGCCCGTCCGAGGTCAGCCCCGAGTACCCCCACAGCCCGCGGGCATGGTTGCTCATCTTCGGCCCCTCGGTCAGCACCTGCGCGAGCGCCATCGCCCGCCCCGGATCCCCAACCAAGATCGCGTCCTCATATATGTCTGCCGTCGGCCGCAGTCGTCGGGGCACGGCCCGCGACCCTAGTGGTTGATTTCGCGAGTTCCGTTGCGGGGTCGCCCGGGAAGGGATGGGGGCTCGCAAGCTGGCGCCCGGACAAGGGAAGGGCCGTCTCGGCCACGGCCCTGGCAGGCTGTGGCCG
>JBOGYZ010000060.1:0-4938 GCA_050697015.1 Solirubrobacterales bacterium | reverse complement strand
CCGCCACGAGACGCCCGGGACGTGAGGGGTCCGTGGGGATCCTGCGCAGGGACGGGGGAAGGTCGGACTTGCGTCACCGTCCCGCGCGAGAGATGCCACACCTCGCCCCGATCGTTGACGAAGTTGCCGGGAACGTCACACTTTCCGGCTCTCCGAGGCCCTTTTCGGCCCCGAGATCGGGGTCCGAGACGCGCTGCGTGAGTTGACCCCACCATGGTGTGGTCAATCCACGCATCGCGCTCGTGACCGTTGGACAACACGGGAGGAGGCGTGGACTTCCCGGCGTCTCCGTGACCGCGTGGGACATCCGTGACGGATCGGTGGGACTTCCGGGGCTCTCGCGTGACCCGCCCGCGAGTGTCCCTCCACACTCCCCACATACCCGGCCGTCTCGGCCACGGCCACAGCCTGCCAGGGCCGTGGACGAGACGGCCGGGTCCCTTTCCCGGGCGCCAGCTTGCGGGTCCCCATCCCTTCCGGCCGCCCAGCTGTTCCTTATTCCGGACTGGTCGGCAAAAGGAACAGCTAACGCGCCTCGAGGAGGCCGAGGAGGAGGGACTTGACCTCGGTGGCGGCGATTCTCGTGCGGGCTTCGCTGGGGTTGGAGCCGATCAGGAGCGGGCCGTCGGCAGGGTCCTCGGGGAGGCGGCCGTGGCTGCCTTTCACCCATTTCGGGTTCAGCGGGACCACGTCCATCAGGTAGCGGAGGCCGAGTTTCTTGCGGGCCAGGGTGAGGCCGGCGCGCAGTTTGGCGGTTTTGTCGAGCGGATCCATGAAGAGCTCGGCGGGGTCGTAGCCGGGCTTGCGGTGGATCTCGACGTTACGGGCGAAGTCGGGGGCGCGCTCGTCGTGGAGCCAGTAGTAGTAGGTGAACCAGGCTTTCGGGTCGGCGACCGCCACCAGCTCGCCGGCGCGCTCGTGGGCGAGGTGGGCCTCCTGCTTGCCGGCCTCGTCGAGGACCATGTCGACGCCTGGGAGGGCTTCGATCAGCTCCTTCACCTGTGGGATGTCGGCGGCGTCGCGGACGTAGACATGGGCGATCTGGTGGTCGGCGACGGCGAAGGCGCGCGACACCCACGGGTCGAGGTACTCCATCCCGTCCTGGGTGTAGACGCTCAGGAGGCCCGCGCGCCGCAGCGCCCGGTTGATGTCCACCGGCTGGTCCACTTTCGTGATCCCGTACTCGGAGACGACCACCACGTTGTGGTCGCGGGAGCGGGCGTGGTCGATCAGGTCGCCGGCCACCTCGTCGATTTCCCGCGCCGCCTTCGAGGCCTCCGGCGTGTCGGGACCGAAGCGCTGCAGGTCGTAGTCGAGATGCGGCAGGTAGACGGTGGTGAGGTCGGGACGATCGCGGTCGATGATCGAGCGGGTCGCGTCGGCGATCCATTTCGAGGACTTCAGGTTGGCCGTCGGCCCCCAGTAGTTGAACAGCGGGAACGTCCCCAGCTCCCCGGTCAGCCGGTCGTGCAGCTCCGGCGGATCGGTGTAGCAATCCGGTTCCTTTTTCCCGTCGGAGTAGTAGATCGGCCGCGGCGTGACGGTGAAGTCGGTGCGCTCCCCCATCGCGTACCACCAGCAGACGTTGGCGCTGCGCAGCTCCGGCCGCGCCTTCTTCGCCGTCTCCCAGACCGGCTCGGCCTGCACCAGCTTGTTGTGCTGGCGCCAGAGGTACACCTCGCCGAGGTCGCGGAAGTACCAACCGTCGCCGACGATCCCGTGGTCGGTCGGCGTCTTCCCGGTGAGGAGCGAGGCCTGGACGCTGCACGTCACCGCGGGGAGCACCGGGTCAAGCGTCGCCGCGTAGCCGTCGGAGGCGAGCTTCCGCAGGCGCGGCATCTCCTTCAGCAGCTTCGGCGTGAGGCCGACGACGTCGAGGACGAGGAGTGGTTTGGGCATCAGGACGCTTCCTTCAGGCCGAGGGTTTGCAGTTCGTCGCGAAGCCAGGACAGCTCGCGGGCGAGGCCGTCGACCAGGGCCGCGTCGGCGTCCGGGCGCAGGTCACCGGGCATCACGTTCCAGGTGTAGGTCTCGAGCTCGACGTGATGGGTGCGGGCGCGCGGCCCGCCGAGCACGCCGCCGAGCAGCTCGCGCAGCTGCGGCTGCGTGGTGCGCCCGCCGTCGAGGTGCACGGGAACGTGGAAGTGGACCCGCCACTCGCCATCGCGCGGCAGGCCGCCGTCGAGCGCCTGGTCGAGGTCGTCGACGCCGAGCACCGCCGTGTTCTCCAGCGTCCGCGTCTGGTGGAGGAACTTCGGCTCGACGAAGTCCGCCAGCTCGCCGATCCGCTCCGGCTCGCACCGCAGCGCCGTCGAGGCCTGCATCTTCACGATCGGCACTCCCGCCGCCTCCAGCTCCGCCAGCGCGGCCGCCGGCGCTTCGAACTGGACCGCCGAGTGGCAGGCGTCGAGGCAGATCCCGACCGTCTGCTCGTCGAGCCCGGCGATGCCCTCGACCAGCCCGGCGACGGTCTCGATCGCGCAGCCGGGCTCCGGCTCGACCGCGACGCGCACGCGCTTGCCGGTGTCGTCGGCGAGCCGCCGCAGCTCCTCCACCGTCGCCTCCAGCTCGGTCCGCGCCGCTCGCGCCTCCTCCGCTCCGAAGCCCTCGCGCCAGGCCAGCGGCAGAGTCGAGACGCTCCCGTCGGTGACATCGTCGGGCAGCAGGCGCGCGAGGATCCGCGCCAGCGCGACGGTGAACTCGCGCCGGTCCTCGCTGGTCCAGTCGGGGACGTAGACGCGCTGCTTCACCACCTCGTCGTGGAAGCCCTGGTAGGGGAAGCCGTTGAAGGTGACCGCCTCCAAGCCGAGCCGCTCCAGCGCCGCGCGCAGGCGCTCCACCGCGGCGTCGTCGTCGACCAGCTCCTTCGCCGCCGGCGCCGCCAGCCACAGTCCCACGCCTAGCGTCCCCGTCCCCAGCTCCTCCCGCACCGGCCCGGCGAAGCGCTCCAGCTGCCCGACCACCCCGTCGACGTCTTCGGCCGGGTGGACGTTCGTGCAGTAGGCCAGGTGGACGACCGAGCCGTCCGGGTGGGCGAAGCGCGTCACTCGGGGCGTTCGCCGCGCAGGACCGAGTTGCCCGCGAAGGTCGCCGTCCGGTCGACCCCGTCGGCGTCGATCTCGGCCAGCTCGAGCCGGCCGCTCTGGCCGAAGAACTCGACCGGGTTGTCCCAGACGACTCGCTGCACCTCGGCCTCGGCGAAGCCGCTCCCCAACATGGCCGCGACCGTTTTCGGCACCTTCAGCGGATCGCTCTTCCCCCAGTCGGCGGCCGAGTTCACGATCGTCTTCTCGAGGCCCGCTTCCTGGGCGATGGCGACGAAGCGGTGCTCGTCGACCTTGGTGTCCGGGTAGATCGTGAAGCCCGCCCAGCAGCCGGAGTCGCGGACGATCTGGTGGGTCAGCTCGTTGTTGTGGTCGATCAGCACCTTGCCGGGGTCGAGCGAGGAGGCGGCGACCAGCTCCAGCGTCCTTTCGGTGCCCCGCATCTTGTCGCGGTGCGGGGTGTGGACGAGGACCGGCAGGTCGTGCTCGGCAGCCAGCTCCAGCTGCGCCGTCAGCGCCTTCTCCTCGGCTGGGGTCATCCCGTCGAAGCCGATCTCGCCGACCGCGACGACGCGGTCCTTGGCCAGATAGCGCGGCAGCACGTCGAGCACTTCCTGGGCCAACGCCTCGTCGTTGGCCTCCTTCGGGTTCAGCCCCATCGTGCAGTGGTGCTCGATCCCGAACTGGGCGGCGCGGAAGCGCTCCCAGCCGATCAGCCCGTCGAAGTAGTCGGTGAAGGAGCCGAGGTTGGTGCGCGGCTGGCCGAGCCAGAAGGCGGGCTCGATGATCGCCTCGATGCCCGCGGCGGCCATCGCCTCGTAGTCGTCGGTGGTGCGGGAGGTCATGTGGATGTGGGGGTCGAAAATGCGCATGTCAGCTCCTCAGCTTTGGCGTCGCGCCGAGGAGGGCGCGGCGATCGAGGGCCCGACGGGCCGCGGCGGCGCGACCCTCGTCGGGATGATCCAGTTCGGCTTCGATCTCGGTCACCTCGGCGGTGGCGGGAAAGTCGTTGACGATCGCCCAGATGTCGTCGGGGACGTCGCGGCCGGCGGCGACGCGCTCGTGGGCGAAGCGGGCGAGCATCGCGGCGATCTCCGGCGTCAGGCGCCCCTCGAGGCCGACGAAGCCGCCCAGCGGCACACCGACGAAGACGCACTTCAGCGTCGCGTGGGCGATCGCGTCGTCGTCGATCTCGGCCGCGGCGTAGGGACCGCAGGCGGCAGCGATCAACCGCACGTCGTTGGTGCGCAGGGCGTCTTCGACCAGGGCGACGCCGATCCCGCGGTCGATCGCCAGGAAAGGCAGCGCGCGCAGGACGCCGCGGCGCTCCTCGCCGTCGCCGTGGCGGTAGAGCGCCTGGATCTCGGCGTCGACCGCATCCCCGACGGAGACCAGCAGCAGCGTGCGCGCCGCGTCGGCGACGGTCCAGGCGTGCGGGTCGTCGGGATCGGCGTCGGCGGTGAGCATGGCGCGGCCGACCATGCGGCCGACGCCAGGAAAGACGACCGCGATCCGGGACGGGTCCGCCGCGACATCCGAGCGTGCCGCGGCGAGGCGCTCGGCCGCGGAAACGTGGTCGCGCTCAGCGTCATCGCCGCGCCCGGCTCCCGCGTGGCCATCGGCGTGCGCGTCGAGGCGCTCGGCGAGGGCGCGCTCCAGGGAATCGGGCTCGATCGGGTTCACGTCACAGCTACTTTCCGGGCGGCGCGTCGCGCAAACGGGAAGCTCGCCAGGAGGGCGGCGGCGGAGGCGACGCGACCGCGGCTCGCGAGCAGCGCTGCCTGCAGCGGCATGTTCGCCATCACGCCGGTGCCGACCAGCCGCTGGAGCCCGGCCGCGTCGGGATTCTTCATCGCCGCGCGACCCGCCTGTCCCATCGCGAACGCATAGGAGC
>JBOGYZ010000059.1:0-19274 GCA_050697015.1 Solirubrobacterales bacterium | reverse complement strand
GCCTCGACCCCGGCGCGCACCCGCGCCCCGGCCGCGACCGCCCGCGGCAGGTAGGAGACGTGCATGCCGCGCTTGGCGTCGATCGGGCAGCCGAAGGGGCAGGAGCTGCACTGGTCGCAGCTCCCCGCGTTGCGGGCGATCGGCCCGCCGCTGACGCCGAGCGCCGCCGCGCCCTCCATCGCCAGCTGCCCGTTGCGTCCCATCGTGGCCGGGTCGAGCGGCTGGACGCGCAGCGTCTCCTCGGCCTCGGCGAAGTCGGCATCGAGGTCGCCCGCCCAGGCGATGCCGAAGCGCTTCGCCCAACGCCTGAGGACCACCTCGGGGGCGCGGAAGCAGGTGCCGGAGTTGACCACCGTGGTGCCGCCGACGACCCGCCCCACCGGGACGACGATCGGCGGGCGGCCCGCGGCTACGGTGAGGCCCGCGCCGCGGTAGAGGGACTTGATCGCCTCGAGGCGGTCGGCGGGGTAAGAGTCGCGTTCGTAGTGGGCGCCGGCCTCGAGGACGAGGACATCGAGGCCGGCTTCGGCCAACGTCGCCGCGGCGACCGCGCCGCCCGCGCCGGAACCGACGATCACGACATCGGCTTCCGCGCCCTCGCCGCGCGGCTCGGTGTCGCCGAGGGTGCCGGCGGGCTCGGGCACGTCGCCGCCGGAGAGCGCGCAGCGAATCTCGTTGCCGACTTTCGCCTCGACCTCCGGCGCGATCGTGTAGCCGAGGGTCGAGAACAGCTTCGCCATCAGCAGCAGGTCGTGTTTGAGCGCGAAGCGGGAGCCTTCGAGGCGTTTCAGGACGCGTTCGCGGCCCGGTTGGTCGAGGCGGCTGAAGCGCCGCGGGAACGGCATCCACTCGAAGGCCCGCAGGCCGAGGCGCAGTTGCAGGAGGAAGCTGGGCGGGACGGAGCGGAGGAACTCGGCGACCGGGCCGGCGACGGCGATGTCGCGCTCCGCCGCGGGGAGGCCACAGGTCCCGGGCGCCATCGCCTCGCAGATCGCCCCGAGCGTGCGGCGTTCAGCCTTGCCGAGGCGGCGGCTATCGCCGCTCGTCCCAAAAGGGCGGTCTATCCGTCCCACGAGGACCCAGAGCCAGAGCGCCAGGAGGATCAGCGAGCCGTCGACGAGGAAGCCGAGCAGGTAGGTGAAGACCTGGTCCTGGATCAGGAAGAAGGCGAGGGAGGTGAGCGAGGAGGCGGCCTTGCCCGCGGCGAGGAGAAGGATCAGCGGCCGGTAGCGGACGATGTCGGCCTGGGCGATCAGGCAGATGCCGGTGATCACCGCCATGTAGGCGAAGCCGAGCGAGAGCCACATGAACTCCTGCGTGTGGGGCGCGCGGGTGTTGAAGCCGACTATTTCGCCGACGTCGGAGATCACGTCGAGCGTCGGGGTCGGCACGACGAGGTACAGCAGGCCGACGACCGCGAAGCAGACCGCGAGCACACGCAGTGCGAAGACGACGAATCTCTCGGCGGCCTCTCCCTGCACGGGCGCCAGCCTAACTGGCCGGCCGGCCAAGTGCCAGTCGATGGCGGGTAGGGTGGGGCGGTGGAGGAACGGGCGCGCTTCGCGGAGGTCGCCGCCAAGGCGGGTCACTACGAGAGCTTCTATGTGAAGGCGTGCGCGCCCGGCGGCGGCCGCGGGATCTGGATCCGCCACACCGTGCACAAGCGGCCGAGGGCGGAGGCGACCGGGTCGATCTGGTTCACGGTCTTCGACCGCGCCGCCGGCGCGCCGCGGGCGACGAAGGTCACGGTGCCGGCGAGCGGGCTCTCGCTTCCGGACGGCGGCTGGATCCGCGTCGCCGACGCCGAGATTGGCCCGGGAGAGGCGCGCGGCTCGGTCAGCGCCGGGGAGCCGGCCGAGGCCGATGTCGAGCGCCGGTCGGCGGGGGGAGCCGGCCCGCCGACGGTGACCCGCGCGTCGTGGTCCCTGCGTTTCGGCGGCGACGATCGTCCCGCCCGCTACCTTCCGGCCGACTGGCTCTACGAGGCGCCGCTGCCGCGGACGAAGTTCGTCGCCCCGTTCCCGGACGCGGTCTTCGACGGCACCCTGGAGGTCGGCGGCAAGACGATCGAGCTCGCCGGCTGGCCGGGGATGATCGGCCACAACTGGGGGACCGAGCACGCCGAGCGCTGGATCTGGCTCGAGGGCACCGGCTTCGCCGACTCCCCGGACACCTGGTTCGACGCCGGCGCCGCGCGGGTCAAGCTCGGCCGCCGGACCAGCCCTTGGGTCCCGTCAGGGTTCCTCTCGCTCGACGGCGTCCGCCATCGCCTCGGCGGCCTCGGCGCGATCCGCTCGTCCCGGATCGAGGAGACGCCGACCGGCTGCACCTTCCTCCTGCCCGGCAAGGACATCGTCGTCCGCGGCCGCGTCGAGGCGCCCCGCGAGGCCTTCGTCGGCTGGATCTACGCCGACCCGAACCCGAAGGGCGGCGAGCACCACACCGTCAACTGCTCGGTCGCCGACCTCGAGCTGACCGTCGAGCAGCCCGGCCGCCCATCCCGCAAACTGACCCTTCCCGCCGGCGCCGCCTACGAGCTCGGCATGCGCGAGACCGACCACGGCACCCCGATCCAGCCGTTCGGCGACGGCTAGGGGCGAGTTCGCAGAAATCCGCGCTATGCGCGGAGAACTGCGAACTCAGCTCGCCTATAGCCCCGGTGGGTGGCGGACGACGAAGCCGGAGGTGTCGGTCGGGGCGAGGTGCCAGCGGGGGCCGGTGCCGCGGGCGTCGCCGACCGTGTCCCAACGCAGGCCGGCGATCTCCATGAAGGTGTGGCCGGCGTTGGCGTAGACGGTGATCCACTTGCCGGGGCCGGGGGCGCCCCAGCCCTCCAGCGAGCCGGAGGTGAGCGGTTCCGGGATCAGGCCGGCGCCGAAAAGGGCGAAGCTGACCGAGCCCGAGCAGTCGTATCCGTAGGAGTAGAAGGAGGCGTGGCCACCGCCCCAGACGTAGGGCCGGCCGACGATCGTGTTCGCGGCGTTGATTACTTTCTGCACCGTTTCCGGGGCTTCGGGCGGGGCGAGGGCGATGCCGGAGAGGAGGATCGCGGTCGAGCCGTCGGCGGTGGCACGGGTGTGGGCGAAGAGGCGGCCGCCGCCGGAGTGGGGGACGGTGGTGCCGTTGCTGCCGGCCGAGGCGGGCGGCATTTCGGACGGGTCCTTGACTTCTTCGACGACCGGGGCTTCTTCGGCTTCTTCCGCTTCGGCCTCGGCGGCCGCGGCTTCCTTGGCGAGCTTGCGCTCGGTCGCCGCGATCCGCTTCTGCGCCTCCATCATGACCAGGCCGTGGCCGATCGCGTTGACCGCCTGTTCGGCACGGTTGGCGCCGAGGGCGGCGATCAGCGCTTGGACGGCATCGATGCCCTGGGAGTCCGACTTCCCCGCCGCGGCCGCGGCGCTCGTCATCGGCCCGAGCAGGGCCAGCGCGGCGAGGATGCACGCGAGCGCCCCGGCTCCGCGCCGGGTCGTCACCTCAACTCTGCCGCTGCTCTCGATCAAGTGCTGGGACCGTATCGCCTGTTCCAGACTCCGACACCTTAGCCCGCGCTGAAGTCGCGGATGTGAAGCGCCCGTTAGCTTCTAGGACCCTTGAAAGTCCTGCTCATACCGGTCGCGATCATTGCGTTCATCGTCTTCATCATCGTCCTCGGGGCGATCGGGCTCGGCGTCGCCTTTCTCGTGATCGCGACGGTCGGCAAATTCTTCAAGCTGCTCGGCGCCGGCGGGCGTCGGGTCAGCAGGATCGGACGGCGGCAGCGGACCTGACGACTTCGAAGGCGCTGCCGGGGATTCCCTTCAAGGCGTCCAGGTCTTCGTCGTCCCAGCGGCGGTCGCTGGTGCCTGAGATGTACCAGTTCGATCCGTTGTCGGCGACGATCAGGCCGTATTCCTCCATCGCCACGGCGATCGCGCGGGCGGCCGTGGCCATGCCGCCGAGCGGGTAGCCCGCCTTGAGGCGCAGGCGCAGGCCCATCGGCGGGGCGGCGCCGTTGTCGGTGTCCCCCGCGCAGTGGGAGGCGGGGTGGATCCAGGCGTTGCGGGTGCTCGCCATGGTCACCCGGATCGCGTGGTCGACGTGGCCCGCCGCGGCTTCTTCGTAGCGGACCAGGCCGGGGAAGATCGGCAGGCCGGCGGCGTCGGCCGAGGTCCAGCCGTCGGGGCGCAGGGCGGCGGAGCGGAGGTCCCATTCGACGCCCGCGTCGGCGTCCCAATGCGGCTTCGGCTTGGACTTGGGGAAGGCGCGGTAGAGCTCGAAGAGCTTGCAGGTCGACTTGTCGACGACGAGGACATGGCGGTCGCCGTCGGAGCCGGCGCCGCCCTCGACCGGCGCGTTCGTCGGGACCGGGAACGGGCCGGGGGAGCTTTCCGAGCCGTAGGCGGTGTAGTGGATCGGCAGCTTCTTGGCGCCGGTCCCGACCACGGCGTAGGGGAAGCCGTAGGCCCGCGGCGAGCCGAAGTCGGGGTGGATCGCCGTCCCACCGTGGGAGTCGATGTAGGCGATGACCTTGGCCGAGTCGCCGGCGCGCGGGGCCTTGGCGATGTTCTGGTTCCAGGCCGCCTCGGTGGCGAGCGATTGCGCGCGCGGAGAGAGGGACGCGGGCGGCGCGGGGAAGACGGTGCACGAGCCGAGGTCGGGGTATGGCTCGACGGCGTGCGCCGGACCGGGGACGAGGAGCATCGCGGCCACCGTGAGCGCGCCGAGCAGGACGGCGACGCCGGCGAGGCGCGCTCCGGCTCCGCGCCGCCGGGTGAGTTCGCAGTAATCCGCGGATAACGCGGAGAAGTGCGAACTCAAGGGGGAGGGTGTCACCGCGCGCTCAGGACGGGCGGGGCGGGTCGATTTCCGGCAGGCCCTCGCGGACGGTCAGTTTGCCGATCGTGAGGTCGTCGACTACGAGCTCCTCGATCTCGAGCCTTTCGAAGGTTGCCTCGCCGACCTTGAGGCGGCGGACCGTGAGGCGGCCGATGGCGAAGCCGCCGACCGCTGCCGCGCCGACGGCGAGGGCGCCGATCGCCAGGGCGCCGATGGCCTCGGCGCCGCGCGCCTCGACCGCGGTCGCGCCCGCGCCACGGGCCACCGCGATCCGGGCGAGCGCCCCGAACGCCTCCGTGGCCTGCGCCTTAGGACGGGACGCGCCGAGCCAGTTGCGAGTCATGCGCCAACCGTACCGTGGTCCTCGACCGCGGGCGACCCTCGTTACGCCGCGCCCACCGCGGGCGACCTCAGTTATCAATAGGTTCACCAGGGTCGCCCGCGCTTCGGCAGGCGTAACTCAGGTCGACCGCGCCTCGGCGCGGATGCGGGCGAGGCGTTGGTCCAGTTCGTCGTGGCCGGTGAGGAGTTCGCCGGGCTCGATGCCCTCGCTCGCCAGGCCGACGGTGCCTTCGATGCCGTCGAGGAGCCACTCGAGGCCCGGCTCGAAGCCGGAGTCGGGGGGCACGCCGAAGGGATGGGTGCGATTGCGATGGCCGGTGATCTTCTTGATCAGCGGCAGTTCGCCCGCCTCGAGGGCGGCGGCGACCTCGGGATCGGGGTCGGCGAACGAGCGGAGCGCCTCCTTGCCCTCGGGGCCGAGCGAGTCGAGCATCCGCTGGCGCATCCACTTGCGGGCGCAGTAGCCGATCACGTAGTCGTCGATCGACATCAGGATCGCGCGGCCGGTCTCCGGCGCGACCTCGAGGCGGACCATGATCCCGACCGACTGCTCGATGTGGCGGAGGCGGTTGATGCGGGCGCGCGGCCGGCGGGAGGCGATGTCGAGGCTCCACGGGTGGCCTTCGAAGGCGTCCTTGGTCTTGTGGGCGATCGCCCGGAGCGCCTCGCGCCAGTCGGCGGGGATCGGCTCGGGGAGGATCATCTCAGCGGCGACCGCGTCCCGCATCAGGTCGATCAGCTCGTCCTTGGACTCCACGTGCGTGTAGGGGGTCATCGTCGCGACCCCGAGCTCGTCGGCAAGGCGCCGTCTCCGGCGCGCTGTTCCCGCCCGGGGACCTGCCCGGCTGGCTGGCGGTGCTGAACCGCCTCGACCCGATCACCTACGCGGTGACGCCGATGCGCACGCTCGTCTTCAACAACCTCGACCTGAGCTCCGAGGCGAGCCACACGCTGAACCCGCCGATCACCTGGTTCGGCTGGGAGGTCCCGATTGCGTTGCAGACCTTCATGATCTTCGCGCTCGGGATGGTGATGCTCGGCATCGCGATCGCCGAGTTCAACGCGGGGCAGTAGCACCGCCGGCTGTTCCTTTTGCCGGACATGTCGGCAAAAGGAACAGCTAACCTCGGGCGGGAGCGAGTCGAGCGAGAGGAGCGGACATGGAGAGCAGCGGAATCGAGCAGGACGGGCGGATCGCCTTCGTCCAGTCGTTGTGGCATCGCGACATCGTCGACGAGTGCCGTGACTCCTTCCTCGCCGAGGCGGCCGAGCGCGGCGTCCCGGCCGACCAGATCGACCTTTACGAGGTGACCGGCGCCTTCGAGATCCCGCTGCACGCCAAGCGCCTCGCCGAAAGCGGCCGCTACCGCGCCGTGGTCGCCGCCGGGCTGGTGGTCGACGGTGGCATCTACCGTCACGAGTTCGTCGCCGAGGCGGTCATCGACGGCCTCATGCGCGTCCAGCTCGACACCGGCGTGCCGGTCTTCTCCGCGGTCCTCACCCCGCACCACTTCCACGAGCACACCGATCACCAGCGCTTCTTCCAGGAGCACTTCCAGGTCAAGGGGCGCGAGGTGGCGAAGGCGTGCACGGAAACGGTCGAGGCGCTCGACCGGCTGCCGGTACCCGCCTAGGCCGAATTCACAGCCGCGCCGCATGACGGCGCGGGCACCTGGGTAGGGTCCCGCTCGTGGAAGTCACGCTGATGATCGAGGGCCAGGAGGACGTCACCTGGGCCGATTGGGTGGCGATCGCCGAGGCCTGCGAACGCAGCGGCATCGGCACGCTCTTCCGCTCCGATCACTACTACTCGGTCCTCGACCGGGCCGAGCGCGGCTCGCTCGACGCGCTGACCACGCTGGGGGCGCTCGCCGCGGTCACCGAGAAGCTGCGGCTGGGGACGATGGTCTCGCCGGCGACCTTCCGCCATCCCTCCGTCTTCGCCAAGTCGTTCGTGACGATCGACCAGGTCAGCGGCGGTCGGGCCGAACCGGGCCTCGGCGCCGGTTGGTGGGACCGCGAGCACAAGGCCTACGGTTTCGACCTGCCAGAGCTCGGGCCCCGCATGGACGCCTTCGAAGAGCAGCTGGAGATCGTCGAGAAGCAGTGGGGCGAGGAGCCGTTCAGCTTCGACGGCGAGCACTTCAAGGTCGTCGATCTCGACGCGCAGCCGAAGCCGGTGCAGCGGCCGATGCCGTTCATCATCGGTGGCTCCGGCGGGCCGCGGAGCCTGCGGATCGCGACGCGCTGGGCCTCCGAGTACAACACCGTCTTCGCCGGGCCGGACAAGCTGCGGGAGCTGCGCGGGAAGCTCGACGCCGCCTGCACGAAGCAAGGCCGCGACCCGGGCACGCTGCCGCTGTCGGTGATGACCGGGTGGATCGTGGGGGAGACCCGCGAGGAGGTCGTCGACCGCGCCTCGCGCCTGTCCCAGTGGCAGGACAAAGGCGACGACGGGGAGAAGTTCCTGGCCGAGGAGGCTGATGACGCCTGGATCGTCGGCACCGTCGACGAGGCGGTCGAGCAGCTGCGCGCCCTGCACGAGGCCGGCTGCCACCGCGTCATGGCACAGCATCTTCTACACCGCGACACCGCGGCGATCGAACTGATCGGCCGCCAGGTCGCACCCCTCGTAGAAAGGTTCTGACTAGATGCGTTAAACGAAGTTCGGGCCGACCGGCATGGACGTGTCGGTCATCGCCTCGCCTGGCTCCTCTCCAACCCGGTCGTCACCGCCCCGATTGTCTCGGCGCCCCGCGACGCCCGCCCCGCGCGCGGGCGTCGCTCCCGCGCCCGGCTCGGTAGATTGCGTGGCTGCGCGGTGGCAGTAGCTCAGTTGGTAGAGCTCCGGCTTGTGGTGCCGGCGGTCGCGGGTTCGAATCCCGTCTGCCACCCCTCTCGCGGGCGCGGGAAGCGCCGGCATCTCGCCCGATAGCCTGCTGTCCGTGGCCGACCGGGTCGATCGGAACGGTGCTGCCTACGCGGGCAGCCAGCTCCAGATCCAGGGACGAGCTCCTCGACGCCGGCTGACCCGACGGCGGGGGGGGGTTCAGCCGGTGGGGCCGAAGCGCTCGGTGCGGATGCGGTCGGGGGAGTAGCCGGAGGCGAGGAGCGCCTGGGCCATCGACTCGACGAAGCCGTTCGAGCCGCACACGAAAGCGAGCCCGGAGTCGAACGCCTCGGCGGCGACGAGGCCGGGGAAGATGCGGCCGAGCTGGACCCGGGGGAGGCCTTCGATCGGCACGCCCTCGAGTTCGCGGGTGAGGGCGACGATCGTGTCGTCGCCGAGCTCGTCGGCGTAGATGACTTCGCGGCGGGTGCGGGCCGAGTAGAGGAGCCGCATCGGCAGGTCGGGCGCGGTCTGGCGGCGGTGACGCAACATGCACATCAGTGGCACGACACCGGAGCCGCCGCCGATCAACAGGACCGGCTCCTCGCCGCGCCAGACGAAGTAGGAGGCGAAGGGCCCGCGGACCTCGACCTGGTCGCCCTCGACGAGAACGTCATGGAAGTAGCTCGAGACCTCGCCGCCATCGAGACGATCGATGGTGAGCTCGACGACGCCCTCGTCGAGCGGTGGGGAGGCGATCGAGTAGGAGCGCTCGGCCCGGTAGCCGTCCGGCGCGGTGAGGCGCACGTCGTAATGCTGGCCCGGCAGGTGCGGCATCCACATCGGTAGGCGCAGGCGGAAGGTCTTGGTGCGCGGGGTCTCGACCCGGATCTGCTCGACGTCGGCGATCTGCCAGCGGCCGGGAGCGCGCTGCGGGACGGCGGTCAGTCCGTCCAATACCGCTCCTCTTTCCACGGGTCACCGTGGTTGTTGTAGCCGTTCGCCTCCCAGAAGCCAGGCTCGTCGTGGTCCATGATCCGCAGCCCGCGCACCCACTTGGCGCTCTTCCAGAAATACAGGTGGGGGACGAGGAGGCGGGCCGGGCCGCCGTGCTCGCGCGGGAGCGGGGCGCCCTCGTGCTCGGTGACGACCCAGGCTTTGCCGCCCGTCAGGTCTTCCAGCGACAGGTTCGTGGTGTAGCCGCCGAAGGAGTGGGCCATCGAGAAGGCGCCCTCGGGGCGGACGGATTCGAGCAGCACGTCGACCGAGACGCCGCGGAAACTGGTCCCGAGCTTCGACCACTTCGTGACGCAATGGATGTCGCAGGGCACGTCTTCGGCGGGAAGTCGCGCGAATTCGTCCCAGGTCCACTCGAGCTCGTTGCCGACCATGCCGTCGATGCGGAAGCTCCATTCGCTCGGCTCGACCCGCGGGGTCGGCCCGGCGGTGAGGACCGGGAAGCCGCGCTCCAGGTACTGGCCGGGCGGCAGTCGGTCGGCGTCGGCGCCGTGTGGCCGGCCGACGAAGCCGCGCGAGACGAATCCGGGGTCCTCATTCGCCATGGGCCGAACATACCGCGCGACCGGGGATGCGTTCGTACTTGGTCCAGTATTTCGAGCGAAGTACGAACGCGGTCAGAGCAGCGCGGCGGCGGCGCGCAGGTCCGCGGCGGTGTTGACGTTGAAGAAGGCGCGGGCGGGATCGCCGAACCGGGCGAGCTCCGCGTCGTCGAGGAGGCGCGGGGCGAGCGCGGCGCCCGTGCGGCGCAGCGGCTCCTCGCGCGCGAGCGCCTCTTCGAGCCGAGGGAGGAGCTCCCGCGACCAGCGGGCCATCAGTGGCTGGGGTTCGCCGCCGGGCGCGGGGACGACGAGCGGCTCCGGTGCCTCGGCGAGCGCCCGGAGGAGGTCCGGCGGCGCGAAGGGGAAGTCGCAGCCGACGATGACGAGCGGCCCGCCGACGTGGCGCAGCGCGGCGACGATCCCGGCGAGCGGATGCGTCGGTTGCTCGGGCTCGGCGACCACCTCGACCGAGGCCTCACCGCGCAGGTCGGTCGTGGGCTTGGCGACGACGAAGGCGTCGATTCCGGCCGCAGCGAGGGCCGCCAGCGGGTAGGCGATCAGGGGGCGACCGGCGAGGATGGCCGTCGCCTTGGCACCACCGAGGCGGCTGCCGCGGCCTCCGGCGAGGACGGCGCCGCGGGTGGGGCTCAGGGCTCGGCGCGGTCAGTCGCCATCGGCGAGGACCGGGACGAAGGACGGAAGCTCTGCGATCGGCCGGACGTCGACGGCGATCACCTTGTACTCGGGGCAGGAGGTGTTGACGTCGGCGGACTGGCCGACGAGGAGGTTGGTGCGGGTCTCCGGGAAGTGGAAGGTGGTGAAGACGTGGCCGGGCTCGATCCGGTCGGTCACCTTCGCCTCGACCTCGATCCGCCCGACCCGACTGCGCACCGAGACCTTGTCGCCGTCGGCGATCCAGAGCCGCGCCGCGTCCACGGGGTGGACCTCGAGGATGTCGCGGTCGACCAGGCGGGCGTTGGCGGTGCGGCGGGTCATCGTTCCGGCGTTGTAGTGCTGGAGGATCCGGCCGGTGACCAGGACCAGCGGGAAATCATCATCCGCCGAGTCTCCGGGCGCCTTGTAGGGGAGGGCGGCGAAGTGGCCGCGCCCGCCGGGCCGGTCGAAGACGGTGTCGTAGAGGGTCGGCGAGTCGGAGCCGTCCGGGCGCACCGGCCACTGGAGCCCCTGGCGTCCGAGCCGCTTGCGGCTCACCCCGGCGTAATCGGGGGTCAGCCTCGCCACCTCGTCGAGCGCGTCCCAGGGACTCTCCCAGCCGAACTCGTGGCCGAGCCGCCGCGCCACCTCGCCGATGATCGCGAAGTCGGTCCGCGCCTCTCCCGGCGGATCGATCGCCGGCTCGACCACCTGGAACCGGCGCTCAGCGTTGATGAAGGTTCCTTCCTTTTCGAGGAACGCCGATGCGGGCAGGACGACTTCGGCGAATTTCGTCGTCTCGTTCTCGAAGATCTCCTGGCAGACGAGGAACTCGAGGCTCTCGAGCGCGGCGGCGACGTGGGCGATGTCAGGGTCGGTCTGGGCGACGTCCTCGCCGAAGATGTACATCGCCTTCAGGTCGCCGGCGACCGCGGCGTCGAACATCTCCGGGATTTTCATCCCCTTGTGGCGCGAGAGCGGCGCTCCCCAGGCGCCTTCGAACTGGCTCGCCACGTCCTCGTCCTCCACCGAGCGGTACGCGGTGTAGGTGTCCGGCAGCGCGCCCATGTCGGAGGAGCCCTGGACGTTGTTCTGCCCCCGCAGCGGCAGCAGGGCCGAGCCGGGCTTGCCGACCTTGCCGGTCATCATCGCCAGGTTGCAGAGCAGCTGCACCACCTCGGAGCCGTACTTGTGCTCGGTCACGCCGAGGCCCCAGAGGAGCGAGCCGCTGGCCGCCTCGCCGTAGAGGACCGCGGCCGCTTCGAGGTCGGCGGCGGGGATGCCGGTGATCTCCTCGACCGCGGCCGGGTCGTAGCCGGCGAGCAGCTCCTCGACCGCCTCCCAGCCTTCGGTGCGCTCGGCGATGAACCCCGCGTCGACCAGGCCCTCGCGGTGGACCACGTGGGAGAGCCCGAGGACGACCGCCGCGTTGGTTCCCGGCCGGGGGGAGAGGTGGATCGCCCCGTAGTCGGCCAGCTCGATCCGGCGCGGGTCGATCGTGATCAGCTTGCAGCCGCGCAGCGCCGCCTGCTTGATCCGCGCGCCGACCACCGGGTGGCCCTGGGTGGGATTGACGCCGAGCAGCAGCGCCACCTCGGCGTGGTCGATGTCGGTGAAGGAGCCGGTCGCGCCGGACAGCCCGAACGATCTGCGCAGCGCGAAGGAGGTCGGCGAGTGGCAGACCCGGGAGCAGTTGTCGATGTTGTTGGTGCCGATCGCGGCGCGCAGCAGGCGCTGCATCGCGTAGCAGTCCTCGTTGGTGGCGCGCGAGGAGGCGAGGCCGGCGATCGCGTCGGGCCCGTGCTCGCCCTTGATCCGCGTGAGTTCGCCGACGATGCGGTCGAGTGCCTCCTCCCAGCTCGCCGGGCGGAGCTCGCCGTCGATCCGGATAAGCGGCGTCCGCAGGCGGTCGGGCGAGCGGGTGAAGCCGTGCGCGAAGCGCCCCTTCAGGCAGGTGTGGCCCTCGTTGGCCGGGCCGTCGAGGGCGGGGGCGATGGAGACGATGCGCCCGTCGATCGCCCGGGTCTCGAGCCGGCAGCCGACGCCGCAATAACCGCAGGTCGTCGTCGCGACGCGATCGAATCGATCCTCCGCCGCGGGCGCTTCTGGAGTGGTCGCGGTCGCCATATCTTCAGCTCCTCTCCAATTGTGCCACCAGGCTGATCTCCGAGATCGCATCGGTGGGACAGGTGTCGGCACAGGCGCCGCAGGACACGCAGGTCGAGTCCTCGAACCCGGCGTCGAGCCCGGCCGTGATGTTGGCCTCGAAGCCGCGGCCGGTGGCGGTGAGTGCGAACGCGCCCTGGATCTCGTCGCAGGCGCGGATGCAGCGCCCGCAGGAGATGCACAGCTCGTGCCGCAGCGCCAGGTAGGGGTGGCGGAGGTCGTCCTGGTGGGGATGGACGGCGCCGCTCCAGCGCGAACCTTCGACGCCGAGGCGCGCGGCGACCCGGGCGAGCTCGGTGTGGGATTCGGGCGGCTCCGGCAGCTCGGAGAGGACGAGCTCCACCACCGTGCGGGAGACGCGGCGGGCGGTCGCCTCCTCGGTCTCGATCACCATCCCGTCCCGGCAAGGCGTGGTGCAGGCGGGGAGCGGTTTCGGCGAGCCCTCGACCGCGACCATGCAGACGCGGCAGGCGCCGAACGGGGCCTGGCGGTCGTCGAAGCAGACGGTCGGGACCCAGCGGCCCGCGGCCGTCGCGGCGTCGAGGATCGTCGTGCCGGGCTCGACCTCGACCGCGGTCCCGTCGACCGTGACCCGGTTCACGCCAGCCCCAGCTCGTCCGGGAAGTGGGTGAGGAGGCTGCGCATCGGTGCCGGGATGCCGCTGCCGTGGGCGCAAAGGCTGCCCAGCTCGAGCGCCTCGAGCAGGGCCTCGAAGCGGGCGCGGTCGATCGGCGCGTCGGCGGCGAACTCCTCGTAGGCGCGGCGCATGCCGATCCGGCAGGGGAAGCACTTGCCGCAGCTCTCGTCGGCGCCGAAGCGCAGGAGATGGCGGGCGACGTCGCGCATGTCGGTGGTCTCGCCGAAGGCGAGGATGCTGCCGTGCCCGACCATGCAGCCGACCGCGGCGAGGGACTCGAAATCGAAACGCGTGTCCAGCAGCGAGGCGGGCAGGATGCCGCCAAGCGGCCCGCCGATCTGCACCGCCTTGATCCGCGCCCCGTCACGCAGCCCGCCGGCGACGTCCTCGCAGAGCTCCCGCACCGTCATCCCGAAGGGGACCTCGTAGACGCTCGGGCGGCCGAAGCGCTCGTTGAAGCAGACGAGCTTCGACCCGGCGGTCTCGGAGTCGGGGCTGAGCGCGCGGTAGGCATCGGCCCCGCGGGCGGCGGCGAAGGGGATGTTGGCGAGCGTCTCGACGTTGTTGACGACGGTCGGCATCCCGTAGACGCCGCGCTCGGCGGGAAACGGGGGGCGCGCCGAGACCGTCCCGCGCAGTCCCTGCACACAGGCCAGTAGCGCGGTCTCCTCACCGACCACGTAGGAGCCGGCGCCCTCGATGATCGTCACGTCGAAGCTGAAGTCCGAGCCGAGGATCCCCTCGCCGAGCAGGTCTGCCTCGCGCGCCCGCGCCGCCGCCCGCTCCAGGGCGGGCTTCGACTCCGGGTACTCGGAACGGCACAGCACGAAGCCGTGGGCTGCGCCCACGGCGTACCCGGCGAGCGCCATCCCCTCGAGCAGCAGCTCCGGGCTGCGCTCCATCAGGTACTTGTCGATGTAGGAGCCGGGATCGCCCTCGTCGCCGTTGGCGACGACGAACTTCTCGGCGCCCTCGGCCTTCGCGGCGAAGGCCCACTTGGCGCCCGCCGGGAAGCCCGCGCCGCCGCGCCCGCGCACCTCGGCGGCTTCGACCTCGGCGAGGAGGCCCTGGCGGCCGAGCGTGTCGAGCGCCCGCTTCAGTCCGGCCCAGGCGCGGGGATCGCCGGGACGGGACTCGACCGACCGGGTGAGGACTGGTTCCGGGAGGAGGCTCGACCAGTCCGGCTCCGTTGCGGGGCGGCTTTCGCCGGCGAGGGCGCGTTCGATCGCCCCGGGCCCGGCGTCGACCTCGTCTCCGACCCGGACCGCCGGGGAGGAGTGACAGAAGCCGAGGCAGACGGTCTCGGCGAGGGAGACGGAGCCGTCGGCGCTGCGCTCGCCCGGGGCCAGGCCGAGCCCGGCGCTCAGCTCCTCCACCGGGCGCTCCCCGGCGGCGACGAAGCAGGCGGTCCCGGTGCAGACGCGCACGTGGCGGCGCCCGCGCGGGGCCAGCAGATCGTCATAGAAGGTTGAGACGCCGTAGACGGCCGCCTCCGGCAGTCCCGAGACCTCGGCGGCGCGCCGGCGGTCGGCGTCGGTCAGCTCGCCGTGATCCTCCATCGCCTCCTTCAGCAGCTCGAGTGCGGTGGGGGCATCGACCGCGTGATGACGCCTGATCAGCTCGACGAGATTCCGTGACACGGCCTTGAGGCTAGGCCAGAGGCCGCGCGGCGTCCAATTGCGAGAGGCTCTGTCTCGATAAGCAACGTTTATTGTTAAGCACGTGAACGTCCGCCAACTCGAATACTTGGACGCTCTTGCGCGAGAGCGGAGCTTCCGTCGGGCGGCGGAGGAGTGCAGCGCCTCGCAACCCGCCGTCTCGATCGCGATCGCGAAGCTCGAGGGCGAGCTCGGCGTCGAGCTGGTCCACCGCCACCGCCGCGAAGCCGTGCTCACGGCGCCCGGTGAGGCCCTCCTCCGCTGGGCCCGCGAGGCACTCGCCGCCGTCCGCGGCCTGACCGCCGAAGCGGGTCACTTCGCGGGCGTCCTCACCGGCCGACTCCGGATCGGCGTCATCCCGACGGCTTTGCCGGCGGTCGCCGGGATCACCAAAAGCCTGCTCACCGCCCATCCCGACATCCACCTCGAGATCCGTTCCCTGACCTCGGACGAGATCGTCGACGAGCTGTCCTCGTTCCGGATCGACGCCGGGCTCACTTACCTCGACAACGAGCCGCTCGGCGTGGTGGCGTCGATCCCGGTGTACGCCGAGAGCTACCTCTACCTGACCGCTGAAGAGGTGCGGGAGGAGCGCTTTCGGTGGGGAGACCTCGACGGCGGCCGACTTTGTCTCCTGACCCCGGACATGCAGAACCGCCGGATCGTCGAAGACGTCCTCCAGCGAAGCGGCGCCACCGTCACGGCGGTCGTCGAGACGAACTCGATCTCCGCCCTGATCTCCTACGTGCGGGCGGGTTGGCCGAGCATCGTCCCGGATGCTTGGGTCGCCCTGTACGGGGTCCCCGACGGGATGTCCGCGGTGCCGCTCGTGTCGCCGGAGATCTCGCATTCGGTCGGGCTCGTCACCAGGGTGACCGACCTTCCGCAGCCGCTGGTCAAGGCGTTCGTCGAGAGTCTCGGCGCGGGTGCGGGTCAGCCTTCGGCCGGCGCACCTCGGGTACCGTCCTCCCCCTGACATGGCCACCCCGATCGCCATCGACTCGGCACGCCGCGAGGTGCTCGCCCGGGTGCGGCCGACGGCGGTCGAGGAGGTCGGCCTCGACCAGGCTCTGGGTCGCCGGCTCGCGGTCGACGCGGTCGCCGACGGCCCGTTTCAGCCCTTCGACAACTCGGCGATGGACGGCTTCGCGGTGCGGGCCGGGGACGTGGGCGGGGCGGAGCGCGATGCGCCGGTCGCGCTGAGCGTCGTCGACGAGTCCCGCGCCGGGCACCCGGCGGAGCGGGCGCTCGGGTCGGGAGAGGCGATCGCGATCTCGACCGGCGCAATGTTGCCCGCCGGCGCCGACGCGGTGGTCCGGGTCGAGGACACCGAGCGTGCCGGCGGCGAGATCCGGGGCGCGGTTGCCGCCGATGCCACCGGCCCGCTTCGCGACCGCGTGCTGATCCACGTTGCGGCTCCGCTCGGCGCCAACGTCCGGCGCGCCGGCGAGGACATCGCCGCGGGGGAGACGGTGCTGCGGGCCGGGGCGGAGCTGGGGCCGGCGGAGCTCGGGGCGCTGGCGACGATCGGGCTCGACCCGGCGCCGGTCCATCGCCGCCCGCGAGTCGCGGTGGTGTCGAGCGGGGACGAGTTGACCCCACCGCGCGAGCCGCTCGGACCGGGTGGCATCCGGGACTCGAACTCGCGGACGGTGCCGGCGCTCGCGCGGCTCGCCGGAGCCGAGGTCGTCTCGGTCGACTGGACGCCGGACGAGCCGGAGGCGACGCGGGCCGCGCTCGGGCGGGCGCTCGAGGCCGACGTGGCGATCGTCTGCGGCGGCGTCTCGGTCGGCGAGCACGATCACGTCAAGGCGGCGCTGGCGGAGCTCGGCGCGGAGCGGGTCTTCTGGCGGGTGGCGCTGAAACCGGGAGGGCCGACCTGGTTCGGCACCCGGGGCGAGACGCTCGCGTTCGGGTTGCCCGGGAACCCGGTGTCGGTGATGGTGACCTTCCTGACGTTCGTGCGGCCGGCGCTGATCGCGATGGCGGGCGGCGATCCGGCGACGCGGCGGACGACGGCGCGGCTCGGCGCCGCTTACGAGAAGCCGACCGACCGCGCCCACGCGGTCCGCTGCCGGCTGGAGCTGGACGACCGCGGCTGGGTCGCCTGGCCGCTGCCCCGACAGGGTTCCCACGTGCTCACCTCGATGCTCGCCGCCGACGCCCTGGCGCTGGTCCCTACCGAGAGTCCCGGGCTCGCCGCCGGGGACACGGTCGAGGTCGAGCTGCTCGACCGGGCTAGCATGGGTCGATGACCGTGACCGTGCGCCTGTTCGCGATCTTGCGCGAGCGCGCCGGGCGCGACTCGGTCGAGATCGAGCTGCCCGAGGGCGCCACCGTCGGCGACGCCTTCGAGCGCCTCGCCGCCGCGCCCGGCCTGGGCGAGCTGGTCGAGCGGCTGCCGCTGCGCATGGCCGTCAACCGCGAGTACGCGAGCGAGACCACGACGATCGCCCCGGGCGATGAGCTCGCGCTGATCCCGCCGATCTCCGGCGGCGCCCCGCGCACCCACGCGCGCGTCACCGACGAGCCGCTTTCCGCCGAGCGCCTCTCGGCCTGGGTCGGGGACCCCGCGGCGGGCGGGATCGTCACCTTCCAGGGCGTGACGCGGGAGGTCGCGAGCCTCGACTACGAGGCCTATCGGGAGATGGCCGAGCAGCGGATCGCGTCGATCCTCGAGGAGTGCATCGAGCGCCACGGGCTGCTCGCCGCCGCCGCCGAGCACCGGGTAGGGCGGGTGGCGCTCGGCGAGCCGGCCGTCGTCGTCGCCGTGTCCGCCGGGCACCGCGAGGAAGCATTTGCCGGCGCCCGGGAGGCGATCGACCGGATCAAGGCCGAGGCGCCGATCTGGAAGCGCGAGCTTGACGCGGCAGGCGCGGGTGAGTGGGTCGAGGGCGCCGCGCCGCCGGACCGGGAGGCGGCGGGATGAGCGACCTAACCCACCTTGGCGATGACGGACGCGCGCGGATGGTCGACGTCGGCGCGAAGCCGACGAGCGAGCGGCGCGCCGTCGCGCGGGCGCGGCTGCGGATGTCCCCCGACACCGCTCGTGCGGTCGAGCGCGGGGACGGTCCCAAGGGCGAGGTTCTCGGCGTGGCGCGGATCGCCGGGATCCAGGCGGCGAAGCAGACCTCGACGCTGATCCCGCTCTGCCACCCGCTGCCACTCTCCTTCGTCGACGTCGCCGCCACGCTCGACGTCGATGCCGGCTTGGTCGAGCTCCTCGCCGAGGCACGAACGGTCGGCCAGACCGGGGTCGAGATGGAGGCGATGACGGCGGCCTCGGTCGCCGCACTCACCATCTATGACATGGTCAAGGGCTTGGAGCGCGGGGTCATGATCGAATCGGTGGTGCTGGTGTCGAAGAGCGGCGGGCGCTCCGGCGAGTGGCGGCTTGACGATCAGGCCGCCGGCTGATGCAGGCGGCTCTCCTCACCGTCTCCACCTCGAAGGCCCGCGGCGAGGGCGATGACGAGAGCGGCGTGCGCCTCGCCGAGTTCGTCGCCGAGCTGGGACTGGAGGTCGTCGCGCGGGAGGTCATCGCCGACGACCAGTGGCGGATCGTGCCGCGCCTGCGTCACTTCTGCGACGACTTGCGCGTCAACCTGGTCCTGACCAGCGGCGGGACCGGCTTCTCGCCGGATGACGTCACGCCGGAGGCGACCCGCGAGGCGATCGACCGCGAGGCGCCGGGGATCGCCGAGGCGATGCGTGCAGCGTCGCGTCCCCACACCGACTACTGGATGCTCTCGCGCGGCGTCGCCGGCACCCGCGGCCGGACGCTGATCGTCAACTTCCCCGGCAGCCCGGCCAGCATCGCTCAGTGCGCCGAGGCGCTCGCGGGGGCGATCCCGCACGCCCTGTCGCTGCTCGCGGGCGAGCGCCCGGTCCACGACGCCGGCTGAGTTCGCGGTTCTCCGCGCTATCCTCGGGAAAGCGCGAACGCGTCCGCCCGGGGAAGCGACCGGGTGCCATCCCCCCATGCCCCTCTCCGACGCCCACGGCAGAACGATCTCCGACCTCCGGGTCTCGGTCACCGACCGCTGCAACTTCCGCTGCCGCTACTGCATGCCGGCGGAGGGGATGCCGTGGATCCCCCGCGAGGAGATCCTCTCCTTCGAGGAGATCGAGCGGCTGGTGCGCCTCCTGGTCGACCTCGGGGTCACCGACGTGCGGCTGACCGGCGGGGAGCCGCTGGTGCGGCGCGAATTCCCCACCCTGGTCGGGATGCTGAGGGCGATCGAGGGGATCGGGGACCTCTCGCTGACCACCAACGGCTACCTCCTGGCCGCCCAGGCCGCCGATCTGGTCGCCGCCGGGATCGACCGGGTGAACGTGTCGATCGACAGCCTCGCCCGGGCCCGCTTCTTCGAGATCACCCGCCGCGACGCGCTCGACCGGGTGATGGGGGGCCTCGAGGCGATCGCCGCCTTCCCCCAGGTGGGCCCGGTGAAGGTGAACGCGGTGCCGATGCCGGGCCTCGGTCGCGAGGACGTGCTGAGGTTCTGCGACCTGGCGAGGGACCGCGGCTTCCAGGTCCGCTTCATCGAGTTCATGCCGCTCGACGGCGACCGCGCCTGGCGCGCGGAGGAGGTGCTCACCGGGGCCGAGGT
>JBOGYZ010000058.1:0-8585 GCA_050697015.1 Solirubrobacterales bacterium | reverse complement strand
GCACCTACCTGCTGGCAGCGGGCGGGATCGGCGAGTTCGGCCCGATCCTGCTGGTGACGCTGGTGCTCTCGACCGACAGCGCCCTGCACGAGTCGCTGATCCTGCTCGCCTTCATCGCCCTGGCGCTGATCCTCGCGGTCGGCTCGATGCGCTGGGCCTGGCGCGGCTGGCCGATGCTGGAGCGCACCTTCGAGGCCTCCAGCCAACTCGCCGTGCGCCTCACCGTGGTGCTCGTCTTCGGCCTCGTCTTCCTCGCCTCGAAACTGGGCCTCGACCTGCTGCTCGGCGGCTTCGTCGCCGGAATGATCGTGCGGCTGGCGCTGCAGGGGCACGAGCTGCAGGTCTTCGAGTCGAAGCTGACCGCGGTCGGCTTCGGCTTCTTCGTGCCGTTCTTCTTCGTCACCAGCGGGATCGAGTTCGACCTCGCGGCGCTCGGCAGCGTCGGCGCGATCGCCAAGCTGCTGATGTTCTTCGCCCTCTTCCTGATCGTGCGGGGGACGCCGGCGCTGCTGCTCTACCGAGGCGTGTTGGGGTCGCGGGACCGCGCCGCGCTCGCCTTCTACTCGGCGACCGAGCTACCGCTCGTCGTCGCGATCACGACGCTGGCGATCGAGACCGGGCACATGCGCGCCTCGACCGCGGCCGGGCTGGTCGGCGCGGCGATGCTCTCGACCCTCGTCTTCCCCTTCGTCGGGCTGGCCCTGCGGCGCCATGAGGAGGCCGACCGCGAGGAACACGTCGAAGAGGGCGGCCCGGACGCGGGCTCCCATCCGCTCGGAGGAGAGCCCGTCGTCCGGCCGCAGCCTGCGGCGTAGACCGACGGGCGCTTGCTACTTACGCACCAGCTTGATCGATTTGTAGACCGTGGCCTTGGCCTTGCCGGCCTTGACCGTCTCCTTGAACAGGAGCTTCGACTTCGTCTTCACCACCTTGCGCGCGGCGGGTTTGACCGTGAGGGCAAAGTTCTTCGTCTTGCCCTTCTTGACCTTCGCCTTGCGTCCCGCGGTGGCCGGCTTCTTCCGCGACAGCAGACCCTGCAGCGAGATCGTGCAGGTCGCGTTGACCTTGGCCGGACACTTGGCCTTGATCGAGATGCGGTTGCCCTTCAGCACCGCCGGGCCGATCAGGCTCGACGAGCGGATCAGGCTTTCCAGCCGGTCGCTGGAGACGCCGCCGGCGCCACCTTTGCCTCCGCCACCGCCTTCTTCGCCGCCGCCGGCACCGCCGTTGCCGCCGTTACCGCCGTTCGCTCCGCCGTTGCCGCCGGGGTTCGAGGGGGCATCGGGACCGCTGACGGAGACGTTGTCGAAGCGACCGATGGCTTCGCCGCCGAGTAGTCCGATCGCGGCGATCGTCGACGAGTCCGTCGCTTCGATCTGGATCGCGTAGCTGTGGCCCGCGGTCAGCGTGATGGCGCCGGTTTTGACCGCGAACGGGGTGGCTGCGGTGAGCGTCTCGGCCAGCACTTTCTGTTTGGTGTTGGTGGTTTTGTCGACCAGGTTGGTCGTGTAGGTGAATTCAGGCGCGAGCGAGAGCAGGCCGCCCGGTTCGAACTGTCGGGTCAACGCGAGCGCGCCCGAACCGCTTCCCTCCGCCGTGAAGCTCGGCGATTCGAGGAGCGCGGTCGATTTGAAGACCCCGACCAGGTTGAGCGGGACGTTCGTTTTGGCCGCGAGCGATCCGGGTGGGGCCCCGGCCGTCGCGTCGTAGCCCGCGGTCCCCGTGCAGATGAGGGGAAGAATTCCGATCACTTTGCATTCAGAGCTGACTTTCCACCCTTCCACGCTTCCGGTGAACGTGCTGCCTCCGCCCGGGTAGGTAGCGGCGGACGCTTGGCCGAGAACGGGAATCAGCAAAGCCGCTCCCGATACACACCCGAGCAGGACCCCCTGCCGAATGCGGTTCCTGAGCGAATTAGACACGATTCTCCTTTCGTAACAAAACTTGGAACGCACGTCTTCCTTGTCGATGGTTCTATGTGCATTACTTAAAATTCTCAACCTCGCTACCTAGTTTTCTGGACGCTTATTGGAACACGCCGTCCAGTCCCAGGCACGAATCGCCTGGACGGTCCCCTTCCTCCCATCGGCGTAAACTGCTCCGACCCGGGGCGCGTAGCTCAGTGGGAGAGCGCTCGCTTCACACGCGAGAGGTCGCTGGTTCGAAACCAGCCGTGCCCATGGTCCGGAAGCCGCATGAGAGCTGGGGATCCGCCGTTCCAAGACTCGGGCCGGCATGAGCTCACCTACTTCGGTGGGGTCATTCATGGGGTCAAACCACGCTCTCCGTTGTCCAAGGACGACGGACGCGCCATCCGAATTTGGCCCTAGAGGCGGACGCAGGGGAATGCCAGGTTGACGGTGAGCAAGATGCCACTCCACCCCGGAACAAGACGTCACTGGTCAGAGCCCAGGGTTCGCTAGACCACCACGGCGTGCGAAGGTGGAGCGGATTTCTACGGACACTCTGTCCGCCGCTCATTGAGAAGAGTAGTGCCCGCCGCCGCGGCCGCTCCCGAACCTAAAATGGGTTCAACGCAACATCATGCTGTGGCGCTCAGCGGGGGTCACGGGCGCGGCGCCATGCGGCGAAGCCTCTGCATCGTCGGAACGATTCGATCAACCCATGGGCCCGGAGACGGAGTAGCGGGCGAGCATGGTCTCCACGGCCTCGTCGACGGCCTTCCTCAATGCCGGTTTGCTCGGTGACCAGTTCGGAAGCAGGAGGCGCGGCCAGAACGCAAAGTTCGCCACCATGCCGAGGAACTGGGTGGTGGCCGACTGGGGGTCGGGGATCCGTAGGGTCCCGATCGCGTCCTCCGCGCGTAGGTACCCGCGCACGCTCTCGAAGTAAGGCGCCTTGCCGAGCGCGAAATGAGCCTTGGCAAGCTCCGGGAACCGGGGCGCCTCGGCGATCACCAGGCGGAAGAGGGAGACCATCTGTGGTTGCGACAGGAGTTCGACGTAGTCACGGCCGATCGTCGCCAGGCCCTTGCGCGGGTCCCCGGACTCCGGTTCGACCCCCTCATGACCTGCGAACGCCCAGTATTCGGTGACGATCGCCTCGAACAGCGCCGCCTTGGTCGGGAAGCGCTTGAACAGCGTGGCGCTCGAAACATCGGCTGCTTCAGCGATCGTCGCCAGCGAGGCGCCGCTATAGCCGTTCTCCAGGAAGAGACTCGTAGCGGCCTCGAGGATCGCGGCCCGCTTCTGCGCTCTTACCCGGTCGTGGTAGCCGAACTCTTGAGGGTTCGATGTGGATGCCATCCCCACGAACGCTACCAGGGGGTAAGCCGGCCAACTCACCTCTGTGGTATGACTGATATGAGTCAAGTGACTCACTTCATGACAATCGACCGAAGGAGCGCACAGATGAACAGACTCGAAGGTAAGGTCGCCTTGGTCACCGGCGGGACGAGCGGCATCGGCCGCCAAACCGTCGAGAGATTCCTGGAGGAGGGAGCGACGGTCGTCACGACCGCAGGGAGCCAGGAGTCGGCGGATCGCGCGCAGGCCCAGCTGGGCGAGGCCGTCACGGTTTTGGCCGCCGATGCGCTCGACCTGGAGACGCAACGAAACTTGGCCGACACCGTCTGGCGCCGGTTCGGCGATGTCGATGTCCTGGTGCTGAATGCCGGCGTGTCGGACTGGAGGCCGATTGGGGACTGGGACGAGGCCGCTTTCGACCGGGTCTTCGACATCAACGTCAAGGCGCCGTTCTTCCTCATGCAGGCGATGCTGCCCCACCTCGCTCGCGGGGCCTCGGTCATCGTCACCGGGTCTAACTCAGCTCATGGCGGCTACCCGGCCGGGAGCGTCTACGGAGCCAGCAAGGCGGCCGTCTCGCTGATGGCCCGCTCTTGGGCCGCCGAGCTTCTGGCCCGTGAGATCCGCGTGAATGTGGTCAGCCCGGGTCCGACCGACACGCCCCTCTTCTCGAAGCTCGGCATCCCCGAGGAGCATCGGGAGACGGCGATGCGCGACATCGTCGCCGACATTCCTGTCGGCCGGATGGGTGATTCGGCCGAGATCGCCGCGGCGATCACTTTCCTGGCCTCTCCGGAAAATCGCTTCGCCACCGGCAGCGATCTGCTGATCGACGGTGGCGTGACGACCCTTCACGGATCAGCCTGATCGGGATCCCGGTCCAAGACGTGGGCGGGTCCAAGAGGTGGGCGGGGGTTCAACGTAAGACGCCGTGGGGTCATTCGTGGGGTCAAACGCAGCCCTACACGACCGAATCGGGCCGAACGCTGAAATCAGGATTTCGGCTCTGCAGCTCGAATTTCGGCTCCGTCAGCCGAACCGGCGAGATGCCGTGCGTCGCTTCACACGCGAGAGGTCGCTGGTTCGAAACCAGCCGTGCCCATCCAAAGCCCCTTGATCGAGCGGAAAATCGAGGGGTGGTCCTCTACCAGCCGCGATTTGGCTCTATAGCGGGCGGCCAAAGCCACGGTCCAAGGTGGCGCCGATCGATCTAGGGCGCGATCAGCTCGACGCCCGGCAGGTATTGGGATACGCGGCGTGGGTCGCGGGTCAGCAGCGGTCGGTGAGTCACCGCGGCGTGGGCGCCAATCAAGAAGTCGGCGAGAATCTGGGCCCTCTCTCCCCCGGCACGGCGATAGGCAGCGTGGGCGTGACCGGCGAGGAAGGCGGCAGAAGTGGGAAGCTCCTCGACCAGCAGGCGCGGTGGCAGAGCGGCCTGCAACGCCTCGATCTTCGAGAAGCGTGGCGCGATCTCGGCCACCCCGATCGCGTTGACGATCAACGGCCCGGCGGCGAGCGCGTCTCGGAGTGCGGCCTCAGACCACTCCAGCCAGGACTCATCCTCAGTGAAGACATCGAGCAGAACGCTGCTGTCGACGAAAGTGCCGGCCACCGCTACTTGCGGGTGAAGGCGAGGATCTCCTCGGTACTCAGCGCAACATCACCAGCGCCGCGCATCGCTGCAACTTCGGCCGTCGCCCGCTCGCCGTCGGCGACCAGCCGCGCCCCACCCCGGTCGAGCTCGAAGCGGACCTCGCTACCGGGATGGATCCCCAACGCCCGGCGAACCTCGTGGGGGATGGTCACCTGTCCTTTTTGCGTTACTCGCATAGAGGTAAGACTATCAAGTATTACTATGCCTTTGCGATACGCACCAGTGGCCGCCCGCTTACAGAGTGGGCGCCTCAAAGGCCGTCGAACCCTTCGCGAACGCGTTCCTGGAGGGAGACTGCCGGCTATGCCGGGGCCAGCATCTCGCCGATCATGCCAAGGCGTCCCCCCGTTCGGTAGCAATCCCACCGATGACGAGCTTGCGGCCCGCGCTGGAGATCATGGGCGGCTTGAAGTACCACTCGAAGCGAACCAGCGCTGCGAGTAGCTCGCGAACAACCGGCTCCAACTTACCCACGAGAAGCGCCTCGACCTCCTCTTCGCTCGCCAGTTCGATAGGGCCAACCCGTCCTTTGCGAGGCCGCATTTGCCGGGCCACCTCGAAGCGACAGACGGAGGCGAGGACGCGCTCGGCATGCGCGCCGAAGTTCCGAGCGGGATGCTCCTTTGACAGTGGGGTTAATCGTATCTTTGAGTTTGGTCGTAGGCTCAATCTTTGGATCGGGGGGCCCGCTATTCCGAGGCCGTAACGCGATGAGCCAGGCCGGGTTTGACGGTGGCCCGACATCCGCCCCGGAGGCGGCGGTGGCGGTCACTTGGACTCGATGCGACCGAGCGGGTCGGGGTCCGCCGCCAGTGCAGTCTCCGCCGCCCGCCAGGCGGTTTCCTCGATACCGAGCGCGTGGCGCAGATAGGCCCAGGTAAGCTGCTGGATCAGCGCGACCCGTGCCGGGTTCTCGTCGGTCGTCTCCTCGACCTCGTACCCGGCGATCCCACCCAGAGAGTGCTCGGCGCCGAACAGGGTCAAGAGGCTCTCGGCGCCGGGACTCAAGTAGTACGGGTCGGCGCACCAGTCCGGTCCCCGGAAGGTCAGCGGTACATCGTCACGATCGCCCGCGATCACGAGGGTGGGAGTGGTCATCTGGCTGAAGCTCGGGTTCATGTACGGGAAGTGCTCGGCCGCGAACGGCGTCAGGTCAGCTCCGCCGGTGCCGGCAGTGGCCAGCAGCACGCCTGCCGACACGCGCGCGTCCGACAGGTCCGCTTCCTGGCCAGTCTCGGGATCGAGGACCCGCAGACCCAGCAGGTTGCCGGCCGTCTGACCGCCGAAAGAATGGCCGGCCACCGCGATCCGGCCACGGTCGAGCCGTCCGTCGAGACCCGGCACGGCCGCCTCCAGGAGATCGAGGTTGTCGAGGACACGCTTCATATCGTCGACGCGAAAGCGCCAGATCCGCGGGCTACGGGGATCGTCTGCGGGGACACTGACCGTCCGCGAGTCCAGATGAGTCGGTTGAATCACCACGAACCCGTGGGACGCCCAGAAGTCGGCCAGCGGACCGTAACCGTCCAGCGAGGAGCCGAAGCCGTGGGAGAAGACGATGATCGGCAGATTCCGGCCGGTCACCGGCGCCGACACCCGGACGCGCAGGTCCTCGCCGCGGTCCGTGGCGGCGAGCACGATCGGCTTGACGGAGACGACGGGGGTGGACTCACCGGTGTCGACGAGCGTCGGCATGGCGACGGAGCGGTAGGACTCCGGCAGGGCGTGACCCGTCTTGGCGGTCGGCGGTTGTCCTGGTGCGCGGCTTGCTGCCGTATTCGATTCGGTCATTGGAACGGTCCTCCTGAACGCTGATCTGTCAATATCACTAAGTGGGACTGCGTTCCGGAACGATACGGGACAGCGTTCCGCTTGTCCATCCTCGTGAACGAAAGAAGATGCCGTGTCCGACGGTGACCTGGATACAGCGACGGTGGCCCCGACCAAACGCGCGGACGCGCGACGCAACGAGGCGGCGCTGCTTGACGCCGCCGCCGCGATCTTCGTGACCTCCGGCGTCGATGCCCCGGTCCGCGACATCGCCGCCAGGGCCGGGGTCGGGACGGCCACGATCTACCGCCATTTCCCCACCCGAGCCGATCTCATCCTCGCCGTCTACCGCCACCAGGTCGAGGCGCTGGCAGACGCCGGCCCCGCCCTGTTGGCGACCATGCCCACCCCCCATGCGGCACTGGGGCGATGGTTCGAGCAGTTCGTCGACTTCCTGGTCACCAAGCACGGGCTCGCTGGCGCACTGCAATCCGACGACCCGTGCTACGACCCCCTACACGCCTACTTCCTCGAGCGGATCGTGCCCGTCTGCGCCCACCTCGTCGACGCTGCCGCCGCCGCAGGCGAGATCCGCCCGGGCCAGGACCCCCACGAGCTCATGGTCGGCGTCGCCAGTCTCTGCGCCGGCGCCGGCTCCAACCGCCGATATGACGCCCGCCGACTGGTGACCATCCTCATCGCCGGCCTGCGCCAGCCGACCTGAACGCCGACACGTGCGCCTGACGCGAGCAAGCTGCACCGGCACGACACCTGTGGGCGCGCACATCCGGCGGGATTGCTGAACGAGGCCCGAGGCGGCGGCGCCATCGAGCCGAAGCGAGGCGCCATTGCTGGTCTCTCTCTTTCGGCGGGCGCCACAAAGGAACCGGTGGTCCATTCAAACTGCGTCAGCCGACCCGCCGCCGGACTCACCGACTGCTTCCCGCTTCTACCCTGGCAATGATCTCGTCGATCCTTTGTCGGGCTGGGCGGGGATCGACGACATCCATATAGGGCTCACCCTCGGTGGCTCCCCACGGGACCAGGGGCGCGGGGATCGAGGACGACGGCCGCCCATTCACCGTGATCGAGCCAGACCGAGTCGCCGGATCGAGCCGCTTCGGCGCGGGCGAGCTCGTGCACGAACACCGGGACCCCGATCTCGGCGTCGCCGAACATCGCTTCGTGTCCGTGGCCGATGAGCCGGCACGTCGCCCCACCCAGCGCTCGCAACTCGTCCGTGGACGATGTGAGTCCAGGAGCGTTTGTAGACGATCAGGGTGCCGTGCGTCCGCCGCAGCAGGAACGCCCTGATCTGGATGTCTGCCCCGAACGGCGCCGGCGGCGTCGCGAGCAGACCGTCGATCGGCTCCTCGAAGGGCATCGCCGCTCAGGCTCCACTCCGGGTGAATCCGCCGTCCACGCGGATGATCTGCCCGGTGAGGAATCCGGCCTGCTCGGAGAGGAAGGCCAAGGCGCCCTTGAGGTCGTCGGGCACCGAGCTCCGTTTGACCGTCTGCAGTCGCTGGTTCGAAACCAGCCGTGCCCATGTCCGGAGGCCGCATGAAAGTAGGGGCGCCGCACTTCGTTGTGGTCGCACCGAAGAGTTAGGCGCGGCGGCGATCTTGCGCTGGAACCCCGGCGCATCCGCGGTTAGGTTGACCTCGTGTCCATCCGACCGCGGTTCATCCTCGTTCCCGCCCTGATCGCGATCGCGGCCGGCGCGGCCGGCGCCGGCGCCGCCTCCGCGGCACCGAAGGAAATCGCCTACGTCTGCAAAGGCGAAGACATCTGTTTGCTCGACCCGGATAACCCGAGCGACATCGTCAACCTGACCGCCAACGGCACCACCAGCTACGAGGAAGACCCGGTCTGGTCCCCGGACGGCAAACGAC
>JBOGYZ010000057.1:0-4877 GCA_050697015.1 Solirubrobacterales bacterium | reverse complement strand
GAGATGTTCTGCCCGACCAAAGCGGAACCCGAACGGACGATCGGCCACGGCGACCAGGCGGTCAACCCCGGGACGATTCACATCTTCGGATCGGGTGAAGTCGAGCGCTACTTCGTCTTCAACGAATGATGCCGCGCCGGCGCTGGAAGCTCGAGTACGCCGCCCGTTTCGTCGCGAAGTGGGAGGGCTTCATCGAAGTGGCCTACCTCGACACGATCGCCTCGCCCCCGGTGGCAACCGGCGGGTTCGGCCATAGCGAGTACGCCGCGCCTCCGCACGTCCACGTCGGCGACCGCTGGACCCGCGAGTACGCGACGGAGGTCTTGACCCACGATCTCCGAGCGACGGCGCGAGCGGTCAGCGACAAAATCCACGGCCACCTCACCTTCCGGCAGCGGATCGCCCTCATCAGCGCCGCCTACAACCTCGGCACCGGAATCCTCGACGTTCTCGCCCCGATGATTAACGCGGGGCGGATGAAGGCGGCCGCGAACAAGCTCCTCGAGTACGACCACGCCGGGGGAGTCGTCGTCGAAGGGCTCTCGAACCGCCGGAAGGCCGAGCGTTGGTTGATGCTCCACAACCACCTGCCGAACCCGCACCGGGCTCGGCCGATCCATCCGAAACGGAAAGGCAAGAAATGAAGGACCCGTTCGAAAACTTCCCCTGGCTCGATCTGCTGGGGGTACTCGCCGCGGTCGTCGGCGGCGTGATCGTGATCGTCGAACCGACGACCCTCTCCTACCCCCACTACCTCTCCGGCCTCGGCTTCCTCCTCGGGGGCGCCGGCGCGATGGGCATCGCCTCGAACGCCGCGGGGAAGACCGAAACGGGAGTCATCGCGCTCCTCGACGTTCTACCGTGGGCGAAGATCATCGGCGCGATCGCCATCCTCGCCGGCGCGGTCGTCGTGATCGTCGAACCGTCGACGCTCGACTTCCAGGAGTGGCTGAAGCAGGGAGGCATCCTCCTCGTCGGGACCGGCGTCTTCGGCTTCTCGCGATCGCAGGCCGGGAAGGGCGTCGCGGCGAAGGCCGCTAAAGGAGTTCATCGCCGGAGCTAGTCGCTGGTGCGGTAATCTCCCGGCCGCCGGCTCCTCTTCCTCCTCCGTCCCGTTCCACCGAGCGGGGCGTGGAAGATAAGGGTGACACCTCGGAGCCGGTAGGGGCGGTCCCCATCTTCGTCGCCGCGGGCGCCGGAACTTCGGGGGCCGCCCCTCTTTCGTCCCGGCCGGTGCTATTCTGCCGTCCACGTCACCCTTACAGTCCACGGAGGAAGAAGATGGCCCCACGTACTAAAACTCCCGCGCAGCTCGCGAAACAGCGCTTCAAGGAGAAAGACCGCGAGCTCATCGCGGCGCACCACGGAGTCGACGCCGACCATCCCGCGCTCGAGCAGCTGCTGATCGTCGCCGTCACCTACGAACTCGACCCGCTGATGGGCCACCTCTGGCTCGTCGATGAGGACTTCGACTCGACCGCCGTGAAGGACGGCGCGCCCGTCTCGAGCGACGTAAACCTGAAGGTCGGGATCACCCGGGACGGCCTCCTCGTCGTCGCTCGCCGGGACGCCCGCTACGGCGGGATGGAGTTCGACGTGGTCCGCGAGAAGGACACCTTCCGGACGAAGCGCGACGGCGGCGACGTTTCGATCTTCCACGAGTACCCCGACCTCCCGACCGGCGGCGGCGACGACGGAGATCCGGCCGAGCAGTACCGCGGCGCGATCATCGGCGCCTACTGCAAGGTCTTCGTCGAGGGCCACAAACCGACCTACTACTTCGCCTTCATGGCGGAGCACGGCGTTTTCGAGACCGAGGACGGGAACCGGATCTTTAAGGGCGCCTGGCGCTACCAGTCAACGATGATCATCAAAGCGGCGCAGTCCGTAACGCTCCGCCTCGCGATGGGGATCACCGGCGTGGTCGGGATCGACGAGATCAAACGGGGCGAGCCCGATGCCGCCCCAGCCGCCGCGACCGCGAGCGCCCCGGAGTCGCCGGAAGCCTTCCTCGCCGGTCTCGAGATCGACCCCGAAATCAAGGCGACCCTGATCGAGGAAGTGAACGCCGCGAACGCGGCCGAGCCGAACGCCTGGAGCCTCGCGAAGCTCCGGATGCGCCTGGGGATGTCGGACCACGGCGCTCTCGAAGACGCCGCGCAGAAGACGCTGTCCGAGATCGACGACTTCTTCGAGGCGCGTAAAGCGGCCGAGGGGTCGCCGGCTCCCGCCGCGGCCTGATGCGGATCGTAGTCACGGCCCAAGCATTCGACGACCTCGAAGACGGCTCGCCCGTCGTCTGGGGCTACCACCACGAAGAGCAGATCCCGCAGGAAGTTGCCTCTGAGGTCGACTTCGGCGCCGTACTCCGCGGCGACCGCGCGCCGACCCGCGAAGAGCTGGAGTCCGTCGAGCGGACCAGCCACCAGAACTCCAGCGCGATCCTCGAGGCGCTGACCCTCCGGCTCGAAGAGGCGCGGGAGTCGATCGTCTCGCAGGCAGCCGCGGGGCTCCCGGATCGGTCGGGATCATGAAGCCGGTCGAGGTCCCCGATAAACCGCTCTCCCTCGACGAGGTCGTCGAGCGCTGGCCTCAGGTCCGGCAGAGCCTCCTCGCGAAGCACGACGACTGCGCCCTCTCGGCCTACTTCGAGATGAGGTACACGGGCTACTGGTCGAGCCTCCCGGCCGCGTCGGGCATCCTCTTCCATCGGTTCTGCGCCGAGTGCCTGAAGACGATGAAGAGGGAGAACACGGAATACATCGAGGTCGGGATCGCCCTCGCCGTTCTCGAGGAAGTCCTGGAGCAGCGAGACGTGGAGCTTTACGACCGCGTCCGCATCCCGCTCCGCGAGGTCGCCAACCTTCGCTGGATGGCGGCGAAGTTCGCGAAGGACAACCGCTTCTCGATCCAGAAGGTCGTCGACGTAGAGCACCGGATCGCGGCAAAAATCTCCTACGTCGACGACGACGGCGAGGTCCGGGAGCGGACCCTAACCGGCCAGCTCGACGCGCTGATCGCGGACCCGGAGGACGAAGAGGAAGCGATCATCATCGACTGGAAGTCGGGCTGGGGGCTGCCGCCCGCCCGCAGCCAGGACGCCGACGATCCCGGCCTCTCCTACCACGGCTACTTCCAGCAGCGCTTCTACGGCTGGCTGGTCATGATGAACTACCCCCACATCAAGGCGGTCACGCTCCGCGAGTTCTACACGCGCCGGTCGAAACTCCGGCCGGCCCGGATCAAACGGACCCAGCTCCCGCAGGTCGAAGAAGACCTCGCCCGCGCCGTCCGCGATCTCGACCTCTGCCTCGCATCGGGGAAGCCGAAGAAACTGAAGCTCCCGCAGGTCGCCCCCTGGATGCCGTCGCCGGGGAAGCACTGCGCGAACTGCCCGGCCGCCGCGCGCTGCCCGATCGAGTCGGACGCCCGCGAGAAATACGCGGTCACGTCCAAAAAACAGGCGGAGCGAATGGTCTCCGAGCTAGAGGTCGCCGAGTCGATCCGGAAATCCCACCGGGAGGCTCTTCGTCCCTACGTCGAGGAGCACGGCCCGGTCGGCGCGCGCTGGTCGAAGGGGCGGCGGGCGTTCGGGTTCAAGACCCAGAAAGGCGGGACGCCGGTCCTGACCTTCTTCACGCCGGAGGGAACCGACCGCGCGCCGGAGCGCGCCGAGGAGGATGCGGTCCTCGAGGACGCCCTTCGCCGCTCGGCCGAGGCCGCGAAAGAGCGCGCCTGATGGCGAAGGCGAAGTACGAGGCCCGCTGCCCCGGCTGCAACCGCCACCTGCTCCCCTCGCGCCTCGATGGCGAGAACGGCTCGATGCACACCGCCTGCTCCTGCGGGTGGCGCGGCGAGGTCGAGGTCACGCAGGTCCAGAAGGAATCGACCGGGGGGCTCTCCCGCCGGCCGAAACCGAAACCGCGGGAGGGGCCGTTGACGCCGGAAGCGTGGCGCCGCGCCGCCTTCGACCTCGCCCGCGTCGAAGGCCGGGGCCCGGCGCTCTGCGCGGTGACCGGCGAGAGGCTGAGCTGGGAGTTCGACGAGGTCCACCACCCGCTGGAGAAGCGGCTGCTCCGGGCGCGCGGCCTCTACCTCGTCGTCTGGGACCCGCGCAACAGCCTCGCCGTGAAGAAGCGGATCCACCTCGCGCATACCGCCGGCGACCCGAAAATCGCCCGCAGCTTCCTACCCCCCCGCGTCTGGGAGTTCGCTGCTGAGCTCGGCGAGTGGGCCACCGCGAGGATCGAGGACGATCACCCCGAAGTAACCCAACGAGTCGCTGGACAGCGGAGGTAGGCTGCGTGGCGACGGTCACCCGAAATCGAAGGAGGAAGTGATGGCAGTAGACCCGATCAGCCCGGAACCGCCGGAGGATGAGAAAAAGGCGACGAACGGGAAGCCGAACGCCGAGGAGAAGGGTGGCTCCGTCTCCGAGCAGGCGCAGAACGAGATGCCGGACATCCCGCCACCCCCACCGCTCCCCGGCGACAAACAGATGACGCTGGGCTCTCTCGGCAAACGAGGGACGCCGGTCGAGAACCGCGTCTCCCTGATGGCGGCCTCGACCGAGGCCGACGGTCTCTTCGATCCGGAATCGGAGGGGCAGCTGATCGCCACCTACGAGCCGGCCGACTACGACTACAAGCCGGTGCGGAAGGACGGGAAAGTCGTCCGCTGGAAACTCATCCAGTCACTTCGGATCCTTTCGGTGACGAAGGTGACGCCGGAGATGGCCGCCGCGATCCAAGCCGTTATAGAGGAGCACGAACTGGAACCGACCCCGGCCTAGGGAGGAGCCCGGGCACGGACGTAGAAACCGAAGAGGCGGGCCCGAACCGCGGCCGTAGTGAGCGGCCGATGGGAGGGTTCGGGCC
>JBOGYZ010000056.1:0-1499 GCA_050697015.1 Solirubrobacterales bacterium | reverse complement strand
ACGCCCACCTCGACCGCCTCAACGACCGCATCCTGGCCGGCTGCGACGAGGTCCTCCTCGAGTTCGGCCTTCCCGGCTACTCGGTCGGCGTCGGCTCGAAGGGCTGCGTCACCTTCTCCCCCGCGCGGGTGACCGACTACGCCGTCTTCAAGCAAAACCAGGACGAGGAGCTCTCCGAGCTCGCCTGGCTCTACAACTTCAACCGCGGCATCTTCATGACCCCCGGTCGCGAGGAGGAGTGGACGCTCTCGGTCACCCACACCGACGAGGCGATCGACGCCTACGTCGAAGCATTCCGCGAAATGGCTTCCGACCTGCGGGGCCTGACTCCTTCAGGCGACCGGGGACCTTCGGTTTCGTAGACCGGGAGACCCGCGCTTGCGGTAGATAACGAGGTCGATCGCAACTCCGAGCCCTCGCGCGCCGCGATGAGAGCTGGTCGGCGGGCGGCGCTTTTCAGCCCGACGCCTGCTCGGGCCGGTCGGCCTCAGAGAGCTTGCCGTCGCGGATCCGCGCGGCCATCTCGCCCGATTCCTCGCGGTAGACGACACCGTCCTCGAACTCGATCACCGGGTAGCTGCGCTGGCCGGAGAGCCGCTCGAGGTCATCGCGCTTGGACTTTCGCAGCGGTCCCTTGACCAGCTCGTAGTCGACGCCCTGTTCATCAAGTGCCTTCTGCACTTTCCAACAGGGATGGGCGCCGATCTTCACCCACACGTTCGGGCAGCGATGGAGCTTTACCGCCATTCTGGGTTCCTCCCTCGGATGATTTGACAGATCGCCCGCCCTGCGGCGAGCCGGCCCGACGCTCTCAGCGCCGAGGCGTCCAGTCAAGGCCGCCGCGCCTCCACTCCGGGGTCGGCGGCCCCAATTCTTGGGTTGCGCCTCGCAGCACGCTTGGCGAGTATGCGCTGGGTCCTCGTCCATTCACAAAACTGTCACGAAACTGGAGGAATCGCCGTGAGAACCATCCCGAAGCTCGGTCGCCTGGCCATCCTGGTCGGCCTCTTCAGCTGCACCGCCATGTTCGTCTTCGCCGGCTCCGCGTCCGCGGCGACCACCACGCTGACCTTCAAGGAACCCGAAAAGGGCTCGACCTTCGCCTTCGTCGACAACGCCCCGACGAGTAAGAAGAAACACGGCTTCCCGACCCGCTTCAGCGCCGGCGACGAGGTGATCTTCACCAACCCGATGGAAGCCGAAGGCAAGCTGGTCGGCAAGCTCCGGGTGGTCTGTACGGCGACCAACGACGCGAGCTCGAGGAACTTCGCCGCCGCCGGCTTCGTCTGCACGGGGATCGCGAAGATCCCCGGCGGAACCTTGGTCTTCGCCGCCGAACTGGCCGAAGGCAACACCGAAGGCGCGATCACCGGCGGCAGCGGCAAATATGCCGGCGCCCACGGCTCCTTCCTCTCCAAGGAACCGAAAGGCAAGGGCGCCTCGACGGTCACCGTGACGCTGGTCGAATAGGGGCGCGGCCCGGGCGCGGCGGCCTCGCT
>JBOGYZ010000055.1:0-24855 GCA_050697015.1 Solirubrobacterales bacterium | reverse complement strand
CCCCTTGGTGGCGGCCGCCGGCTCGCTGCCGGCGGCGGCCGCGCGCATCGTCGAGGCGGCCACCGACCTCTTTGCTGAGCGTGGGTATTACGGGACCTCGATGCGCGAGCTGGCCGAGATCGCCGGGACCCGGGCCTCGACGATCTACCACTACTTCCCGACCAAGGCCGATGTCCTCGGGGCGGTGATGCGCCGGACGATGACCACGCTGATCGCCGAGGTCCAGGGCGCCGGCGCCGCCCACACCGACCCGCCGGCGCGGTTGGCGGCGATGGTCCGCGCCCACGTCGAATTCAACGCCGCCAACCAGGCCGCCGCCTTCGTCGCCGGGGCCGAGGTGAGGAGTCTCACCGGCGCCCACCGCGAGGCGGTCCTGCGTCTGCGTTCCGAGTACGAGGAGATGTTCGCCTCGGTCCTCCGCACCGGGATCGCGGGCGGCGAGTTCGAGCTCGAAGACGTCGAGACCGTGACCTTCGGCCTGATCCGCATGTGCAGCGGCGTCGCCGCCTGGTACAGCGAGGACGGTCCGCAGGCGATCGAGACGATCGCCGATCAATACGTCGACCTGGCGCTTGCCGCGGTCGGCCGGAAAGGAGCGTGATGAACAGTCAGTCCAGTGTCTTGACGGAGCGCCGCGACGACGTCCTAGTGGTGACCATCGACCGCCCGCGGGCGAGGAACGCGGTCGACCTCTCGGTCGCCTTGGGGATCGAAGCGGCGATGGAAGAGCTCGACGCCGACGACTCGCTGCGGGTCGGCATCCTCACCGGCAGCGAAGGCTACTTCTGTGCGGGCATGGACCTGAAGGCGTTCGCCGCCGGCGAAAAGCCGTTCACCGACCGTGGCTTCGGCGGGCTGGTCGAGAAGCCGCCGCGCAAGGTCCTGATCGCCGCGGTGGAAGGCTTCGCCCTGGCCGGCGGTCTCGAGCTGGCGCTGGCCTGCGACCTGATCGTCGCCGCCCGTGGCGTCGACCTGGCGATCACCGAGGTGAGGCGCGGCCTGGTCGCGGCCGGAGGCGGCCTGCTGCGCCTGCCGCGACGACTCCCCCACAACCTGGCGATGGAGATGGCGGTCACCGGCGCGCCGATCGGCGCCGAACGCGGCTACGAGCTGGGCTTCGTCAATCGGCTCTGCGAGCCCGGCGAGGCCCTCGACCAGGCACTCGAGCTGGCGGCCATGATCGCCCCCAACGCGCCCCTCGCGGTGGACCTCTCGAAGGCGATCCTGGCGGACCAGCGCGAGTGGTCGAACGCCGAGGGATGGGAGCGACAGACGGCGCTGACCGATCCGATCTTCAAGTCGGCCGACGCCCACGAGGGCGCCGTCGCCTTCGCCGAGAAGCGCCCGCCGGTCTGGCGAGGGTGCTGACCGATCGGTCAGCACCCCCTGCCGGCCGAGGGCCTGGAGGAGGAGGCCCTGGACCCAGCCGGCGGTCAGCGGGGCGGGGTTCCGTCACTTCTCGTGACGGTGGAACACCTTGCCGACGATCTTCCACTTACCGTCCAGCTTGACCAGCTCATGGAAGTCGGTGAAGTCGTCTCCCATCGCGTCGTTCTCCATCGTCACCCGGGCCACCGCCGTCGTCGCGGTGATGTCCAGCACGTCGATGTGCGCGATCACTTCGGGAGCCCCGCCATGTTCTTCGATAAACGTGTACAGGTTCTCGATCGGTCCGCCGAGGAAGCCGACCTGGGTGAGGCCGTACATCACCGCACCGTCGTCAAACGCTTCCTTCAGTTGATCGACATCTCCGTCGCGCAGCCCCTTGACGTAGGTGTCGACGGCGGCGACGACCGCCTCGAAATCGACGACCGAACTCTCGTGCTTCGTCTGTGATCCGGTCATCTCGCTAACTCCCCAGCGGTTTCTTCGAGATGTTCACAACCTGCACGTCGGTGAACTCGTTCATGCCTTCGACACCCCACTCGACGCCCATGCCGGACTCCTTGCGTCCGCCGAACGGAACGTCTGGCGAGAGCGCGAAGTGCTGGTTGACCCACACCGTTCCGCTGTCGAGCCTGCCCGCGATCTCGGTCGCGCGGTCGACATCGCCCGACCACACCGAGCCGCCGAGCCCGTAGGAGCTGGCGTTCGCCCGGGCAACCGCGTCCTCGACGTCGTCGAACTTGAGAATCGAGCGAATCGGCCCGAACGTCTCCTGGTTGACCAGCTCGCTGTCGTCGTCGATGTCGCGGACGACGGTCGGTTCGACGAAGAAACCGGGGCCGTCGACGACGTCGCCGCCCGCGATGACGTTGCCGTCACGCTTGGCGATCTCCAGGTATCCCTTGACGCGCTCGAACTGGCGAGCGTTCTGGATCGGACCGATCACCGTGTCCGGGTCGGACCCGGGGCCGACCTTGGCCTCACGCCCCAGCTTCGCGAACTCCTCGCAGAACTCGTCGTAGATGCCGTCGCCGGCGAAGATCCGCTTGACGTTGATGCAGACCTGTCCCGAATTGAGGAAGGCCCATTGGAACAGGTCACGTGCCGCGGCGGGAACGTCGACGTCGTCGAGCACGATCGCGGCGTCGTTGCCACCCAGCTCGAGCGTCAGGCGCTTGAGGCTGTCGGCGCTGCTCGCCATCACCCGCTTGCCGGTCGCGGTCGACCCGGTGAACGAGATCTTCGCGATGTCCGGATGCGCGGTCAGGGCAGCGCCCAGCCCCCCCTCGTCGCCGACGACGTTGACGACCCCGGCCGGAAGGATCGGCTGGAGCAGCTCGCCCAGCAGCATCGTGTTCAGTGGGGTCGTCGGGGCCGGCTTCATGACGACCGTATTGCCGATCATCAGGGCAGGCGCAAGCTTGTAGACGGCCTGGAAGAAGGGGAAGTTCCAGGGCAGGATCGCGCCGACGACGCCGAGTGGTTTGTGGTGGACCTCGATCCGGGCCTCGTCGTCGTCGCGGACGATCTGCGGCTCGGGACGGAGACCGGCGAAATGGCGCGTCCAGGTAACGGAACTCTCCACGTCCGCACGCGATGCCTCCAGCGTCTTGCCCTGCTCGAGCGTGACGACCAGGGTGATCTCCTCGGCGCGCTCTTCGATCGCATCGGCGATCCGTTCGAGGTAGGCACCACGCTCCTCGAAACTCAGGTCGCGCCAGGCGGGGAACGCATCGACAGCCGCCCGGACCGCCTGGTCAAGCTGAGCCTCGTCGGCGACCGGCGCGGTGGCCAGGATCTCCTCGGTGGCCGGATTCAGCACCTCTTGATGATCGGCACCGTCGACAAGCTCCCCGCCGATGAGCATCCGCCAGGGGCGCTCGCTCATGCTCTCGGTAGACGCGACAGTGGTCGTTGAACCCGTGGTTGCCATGGTACGCGGCTCTCCTCTCCTCGAAATCCAGATCGGGAGGGCACAAATCCCTCCTCACCGAGAACGTAGCCCCCTTCTTTTGGGGAGTCTTCGGGGGTTTCCTCCAGAGATGGCAGTCGGGCCTGGACCGTCTCTCCAAGCCGTCTGGCGCTCCTGCTCCGCGCTTGGAGATGTACTAACTGGAGCGGGGCCGGTATGCATATCTACAAGGCTCAGCCGCCTTCTTCTTCACGAAACTACGGGCGTGGCCCAGTCGGGACCAATGCACAGCCTTGCCGTACTTCGATGATCCATCATCCGGAGACCTGGCAGGACGCCCTCGAGCTGAAGGCGGCGGAGCCCGACGCCGTGCCGCTGATGGGCGGCACGGACCTGATGGTCGAGCTCAACTTCGGCAGGCGCCGGCCGGGCCAGGTGATCGACCTGTCCCACGTCGAGAGCCTTCGCGGGTGGGACGTCGACGGCGAGTGGGTTCGGATCGGCGCCGGCCTCACTTACACCCGGCTGATCGCCGAGGTGGGCGACCGGGTGCCGGGACTGGCGCTCGCCTCGCGCACCGTCGGCTCACCGCAGATCCGCAATCGCGGCACCGTCGGCGGCAACCTCGGGGCCGCCTCGCCCGCCGGCGACAGCCATCCGCCGCTGCTGGCAGCCGGCGCTGAGGTCGAGGTCGAGTCGCTCCGCGGCGTGCGCCGCATCCCGATCGACGAGTTCTACGTCGGTCCCAAGCGCAACGCCTTGGAGCCTGACGAGTTGATCGCGGCGGTCCACCTGCGCGCCCAGTCGGGGCCGCAGCAGTTCTCGAAGATCGGCACGCGCAACGCGATGGTGATCTCCGTCTGCGCGTTCGCCGTGGCGATCGACGGCGATCGACGCCGCGTCGGCACCGGCATCGGGTCCGCCGGTCCGACCCCACTTCGCGCCCTCGAGGCGGAGGCCTTCCTCACCGAGGTGCTGAACGAGCGCGAGGACTGGGCCTTCGATGCGCCACTCGACCTGGCCACCCGCGCCCGCTTCGGGGAGCTGGTCGCGTCGGCGGCACGGCCGATCGACGACGTTCGCGGGACCGCCGACTACCGCCGCCACGCCCTCCGCGTGCTCGCCGGCCGGGCGCTCGACTGGGTCGGTAACTGACCATGCGCATCAGCTGCACGGTCAACGGCGAGCGGCATGACGTCGATGATGTCCACGAGCATGAGAGCCTGCTCTACGTCCTGCGCGAACGGATGAGCCTCCCCGGCTCGAAGAACGCGTGCGAGCAGGGCGAGTGCGGATCCTGCTCGGTCTACCTGGATGGGGTGCTGGCCTGCTCGTGCCTGGTGCTGGCGGGCCAGGCGGAGGGCGCCGAGATCGTCACCGTCGAGGGGATCCACGGTGAGGACGGGGACGAATTGCACCCGGTCCAGCAGGCCTTTGTCGACGCCGGCGCCGTGCAGTGCGGATTCTGCACGCCCGGGTTGATCGTCGCCACGCACGATCTGCTCTCCCGGGTCCCGCGCCCCAGCACCGCCGAGATCCGCGAGGCGCTGTCGGGAAACCTCTGTCGCTGCACCGGTTACGAGAAGGTGATCGACGCGGTCGAGCTGGCCGCGGAGCGGATGGCGAAATGACGGTGAAGGCGCCTGGGAAGGCGGATCGCGCCGTCATCGGTGACAGCCCGCTGCGGCCCGACGGGACGGACAAGGTCAAGGGTGAGTTCGCCTACGCCTCGGATCTGTGGGCGGACCGCATGCTCTGGGGCGTCACCCTGCGCAGCCCTCATCCTTACGCGCGAATCCGCTCGATCGAGATCGCCCAGGCGTTGGCGACGCCCGGCGTCTTCGCGGTCCTCACCCACGAGGACGTCCCCGGCTCGAAGGTCTACGGTCTGGAGGTGCCCGACCAGCCGGTGCTGGCCTGGGATGTGGTGCGCTACCAGGGCGAGCCGGTCGCCATCCTCGCTGCCGACCACCCCGAGACGGCGCGCCGGGCGGCGAAGCTGGTCGCGGTCGACTACGAGGTGCTGGAGCCGTTGGTCGACATGGACAAGGCGCTGATCACCGAGGAGCCGCGGCTGCACCCCGGCGGCAACGTGCTCAAGCACATCCGGGTCGAGCACGGCGACATCGACGTGGGACGCGAAGAAGCCGACGTCGTGATCCGTCGCGACTACGAGGTCGGCATGCAGGACCAGGCCTTCCTCGGCCCCGAGTCGGGCCTGGCGATCCCCGGCGAGGACGGTGGGGTGGACCTCCACGTCGCGACCCAGTGGCTGCACGCCGATCGGCGCCAGATGGCGGCCAGCCTTGACCTGCCGCCCGAGAAGGTGCGCCTGACGCTGGCCGGGGTCGGCGGCGCGTTCGGAGGCCGCGAGGACCTCTCGATGCAGATCCACTCCTGCATGCTCGCCCTGCGGCTGAACCGCCCGGTGAAGATGATGTACTCGCGCGAGGAGTCGTTCTTCGGCCACGTCCACCGGCACCCGGCGCGACTCTCCTATGAGCACGGCGCAACCCGCCATGGCCGGCTCGTCTACGTGAAGGCGAATATCCGCTTCGATGGTGGCGCCTACGCCTCGAGCTCGCAGGCCGTCTGCGTGAACGCCGCCTCGACCGCCGCCGGGCCCTACGAGTGCCCGCACGCCGAGATCGACAGCTCGATCGCCTACACCAACAATCCCCCGTGCGGGGCGATGCGGGGCTTCGGCGCCGTTCAGGCCGCCTTCGCCTACGAGGCGCAGATGGACGAGCTGGCGGCGGCGCTCGACCTCGACCCGGTCGAGCTGCGCCGGCGCAACGCGATGGACCACAGCACCGAACTGCCGACCGGCCAGCTGATCGACGCGCCCGCTCCGGTCGACGATCTGCTCAGGCGGCTCAACGAGATGCCGCTGCCGCCCGACCCGGAGCCCGGCGTCGCGCGTGACCTGCGCGAACTGCCAGGCGGCGTCTCCAACACCACCCACGGCGAGGGGGTCAAGCGCGGTGTCGGGTACGCGATCGGCTTCAAGAACGTCGGCTTCTCCGGCGGTTTCGACGACTACTCGACGGCGCGCATCAAGGTCTTTGTGGTCGACGGCGAGCCCGCGGTCGAAGTCCACACCGCCTGCTGCGAGGTCGGGCAGGGCGGGATCACCGTGCAGGCGCAGATCGCCCGCACCGAGCTCGGCGTCGAGAAGGTGGTCATGCGGCAGCCGGACACCCAGGTCGGCAACGCCGGCTCTTCCTCGGCGTCGCGGCAGACCTGGATCACCGGCGGCGCGGTCAAGGTCGCCTGCGAGGCGGTGCGGGTGGCGATCCTGGGCCGCGCGGTCGAGCGCCTCGGCGCCCAGGCGGAGTCGCTGCGCCTCGCCGACGGCGCCGTGGTCGGCGAATCGGGTGCCCACGTGATCTCGTTGGTCGACCTGCTCGGCGAGGACCCGATCGAGGAGACGCGCGAGTATCGACCCCGCCGGACCGAACCGCTGGGGGAGAAAGGCCAGGGGGACGCCCACCTCGCCTTCGCCTACGCGGCCCACCGGGCGGTCGTGGACGTCGACTGCGAGCTCGGCCTCGTCCGAGTGGTCGAGGTCGCGACGACCCAGGACGTCGGCCGCGCGCTCAACCCGGACTCGGTCGTCGCCCAGATCCAGGGCGGGATCGCGCAGGGGGTCGGGCTGGCGGTGATGGAGGAGATCCAGGTGAAAGACGGCCTCGTCCGCAATCCGTCGTTCACGGACTACCTGATCCCGACGATGCTCGACATGCCCACCGTACGGGCCGAGATCCTCGAGTTGCCGCAGCCGCACGCGCCCTACGGTTTGAACGGAGTGGGCGAGCCGCCGACCATCGCCTCTACCCCGGCTGTCGTCGCCGCCATCCGCGCCGCGACCGGCCGGCCGCTGCGCCGCGTGCCGGTGACCCCGGACGCGATCGTCGGAGCCCTCGAGCAGGGGTGACGACGGTGGTGCTCGACGAGTTGAACGCTGCCGATCGGACCGAATTCGCGGTGGCGGTCGGGTTCGCGTTCGAGCACTCGCCGTGGGTCGCCGAGGCGGCGTGGGAGCGCCGGCCATTCGACTCGGCGGCGGAGCTTCTGGCCGCGATGACCGCGGCCGTCGACGCCGCCGGCCGGGACCGACAGCTGGCGCTGATCCGCGCGCATCCCGAGCTGGCCACCTCATCGGCGCTCACCCCGGCGTCGAGCTCAGAGCAGGCGTCGGCCGGTCTCGACCGGCTCGATGCCGGGCTCCGCGACCGGCTGCTCGAGGCCACCGCCGCCTACGGCCGGCGGTTCGGATTCCCGTTCGTGATCTGCGTCAGGGAGCACGACCTGGACGGCATCCTTGCCGCCGCCGAACGCAGGCTCGGGAACCAGCCCGCGGTCGAGGTCGAAGCGGCCCTGGCCGAGATCGGGAAGATCGCGGCGCTTCGTCTCGACGCCGCCATCGAGGGTCCCTGAGCGCACCGGCGCGCGGAAGGGGCCCGGATCCGAGGCCCGGACAATGCGAACATTGGCCGGTGATCATGGGGTCGAATGACGCGTCCGGTCCAGCGAGCGTGGGAAGCCGTTCGTCGCGGCAGCCGACACTGGGCGAGCTTCTCGGGGAGAAGAAGTTCGAGCTTTCGCTCGTGGTCGGCGGGACGTCGGCAACGACGCGGCCGGTGCTCGGCGCCCACACCGAGGAGGTCGAGCGGCCGAGCCGTTGGCTGGCGCCCGGGTGGGTGATGTTGACCACCGGCCTGCGCCTGAACGGTGAGCCCGAGGAGCAGCGCAAGCTGATCGGCGAGCTCGATGAGCATGGCGTGACGGCGCTCGGGCTGGCGCTCGGGGTCGGCTTCGACGAAGTTCCGGAGTCGCTGGCGGAGGAGGCGCGCGAGCGCGAGTTCCCGGTCTTCGCGATTCCCAACACGACGCGGTTTCGCGACATCGAGGTGTTCATCCAACGGGCCTGCCTCGACAGCGAGCTGCGGACTGGGCAGCGGATCCTGGCGGCACAGCGGTACCTGCTCGATTCGCTCGAGGAGGACGAGCCGTTCGAGGAGCTGTTGCGTCGTCTCGTCTCGCTCACCCGCGCCCGGGTCTGGCTGTTGGACGAAGGGGGCCGGTGCCTCTATTCGAGGGAGGGCGACCCGACCGAGGGCGTCGCCGAGGAGATCGCAAAGCGACCGGAAACGGTGCTCACCTTCGATTCGCACGGCTCGCGCCACGTCGCCGTCCCGATCCGGGGCGGCGCCGAAGCGCCGCTGCGGTGGCTGGTTCTCGCAGGCGCCGATCCGGCCTTCTCGGAGGCGTTCGTCAAAGGGGTCGCGCAGGCGGCCGCGGGCATGCTGGTGGCGATCGACCGGCTCGAGGGCATCCGCCGCCGGCAGGAGGACTCGGCCGGGTCGGGTCTGCTTGACGCGCTGCTCGACGACGTCAGCGCCACCGAGAAGGCGATCGTCGTCCGCTGTGCCGCCGCGGTCAACGTGGTGATCGAGGGGTCGATCGTGGTCGTCGCCGAATCGAGCGAGGCGACCAGCGAGGAGCTGCGGCGGCGATTCAACGCGGCGCTGCGGCGATCGGGCGCCGCCGGGCTGGTCGCGGTCCGCGATCGCCGCGTCACCGCTCTCCTCTCGGGCGCCGGGGAGCCGCCGATAGACATGCTGGGAGGCCTGACCGACGCCGACCCCGGTCTTCGCATCGGCATCGGCACGAGCATCGGTGACATCGGCGCCGTGCGTCGCTCCTTCCATGAGGCGACGCTCGCCCTGGAGACGAGCACCTCTCCGGGTCTGCATCGGAACCTCCCCGGCGGCGACCTCGACCTGACCGAGCTGCTCTTGAGCGGCGGCCATCAAGAGCTGGTCGCCCAGCGCAGCGCCGAGATCCTCGCCCCGCTTCGCGAACACGACCTGCTGAAGACGTTGGCGACCTATTTCGCCTGCGATATGAACGTCGGCCATGCCGCCTACGCCCTCGAGGTCCATCCCAACACGGTCCGCCATCGCCTCCACCGGATCGAGCAGCTGCTCGACTCGCCCCTGCAGCGGCCCGCCACGGTGACCGCCCTCCAGGTGGCGCTCCGCTGCTCCGAGCTGGAATTCTAGGCCGTCGGTAGTTGTTTCTCCAAGCCCGCGGCGTCCGGATGGGCTTTCCACCGTGGTCGGTTATTTCTCACGACCGTAGGCTGGCGCGATGAAAGCTGCGAGCGCGGTCAGAGCGGACGGAACCGTCGCGGAAGTCGACTACCAGATCTCCTACGGGAAGGCATCGGTACCCGTCTACCGACAGTACGCCGCTCGGCTCGGGGGTCTCCCTGAGATCCCCGAGTCTCCCTTGCGCGGACGCGACAACGCACTGTTCGCGAACGAGGTGACGGTCGAGGTGTTCGGTGACAACTTCCTGCCTTCCTATACCCACGGCGACAACTCGAACGTCGTCGCCACCGACTCGATGAAGAACTTCATTCTGCGGCAGGGAAGAGAATTCGACGGCGCCACGCTGGAGGGGTTCCTGGACCACCTCGGCAACGGGTTCCTCGCCAAATACGAGCAGATGCGCGGAATCCGCATGTCCGGGGTGGAGATCCCGTTCAGCGTGCCGGTCGTGCCGGATGGCGAGGCGTTCGTCCTCAGCGGGGTCGTGCGGCAGCGGCAGTGGTCGGATCGCTCGACCGCCAGTCTGCGGTATCAGCGCGACGGCGACGGCGGGGAGATCGTGGAGCATTCCTGCGGTCGCGTCGGGATGGAACTCTTGAAGACGAAAGGCAGCGCTTTCACCCGCTTCGTGCGCGACGAGTACACGACCCTGCCGGACCGCCAGGACCGACCATTGTTCATCGGCCTCGATCTCCACTGGCAGTACGCCGAGCCGATCGACGCGGTCGGTGGCGACGCGAGCGTCTATGTCGCCGGGGAGCAGGTGCGGGACGTCTGCGTCGCCGTCTTCGACGAGTTCGTCAGCGAGTCGATCCAGGAGCTCCTCCACGAGATGGGTAAGCGGCTCCTGGAGCGCTACCCGCAGGTCGCCGCGGTCGAGCTGATCGGCCGTAACCAGACGCGGGACCCCTACGCGGTCCCCGACGACGCGAGCGACGACCGCAAGGTGTTCGTCCCGCCCTTCCCCGCCTTCGGGACGATCGAGCTGAAGATGACCCGAACCGGCTAGATGGCGACCGGTCGGCTGACCACCCATGTGCTCGACACGATGCTCGGCGGGCCGGCCACAGGGCTCGGGGTGACCCTCTGGAGGCTCGACGGCGAGGGGCGCCCTTCGCTGTTGACGGAGACCCGAACCAACGCCGACGGGCGCACTGGCCGGCCGCTGCTGCAGGGGGCGGAGCTTGAGGCGGGCCGCTATGAGCTCTCCTTCGCCGTCGGCGACTATTACGCCGAGCAGGGAGTGGCGCTTCCCGACCCCCCGTTCCTGGACCTGGTCCCGATCTGGTTCGGCGTCGCGGACATATCGGCCACCTATCACGTTCCCCTGCTCGTCGGCCCCTGGTCTTTCGCCACCTATCGTGGTAGCTGAAGCCGCCGCCGAGCGCGTGGTCCAGCGCGCCGCCCAGCTCGCCGCCTACAGCGAGGAGCCGGATCGTCTGACCCGTCGCTTCGCGACCCCGGCGCTGGTCGAGGTGGGGGCGCTGGTCAGGCGCTGGATGGAGGAGGCGGGCATGACCACGACCCTCGACGCGGTCGGCAACGTGCGGGGGCGCATCGAGGGTCCGTTCACGTCGGCGCCCACCTTGCTGATCGGCTCCCACCTCGACACCGTCCGCGACGCGGGGCGATGGGACGGGGTCCTCGGCGTGCTGGTCGGCCTTGCCGTCGCCGAAGCCTTCCACACCGACCGCGGTGGGCCTCCGATCGGGCTCGAGGTGATCGGTTTCGCCGACGAGGAGGGGGTGCGATACGGCATCCCGTACCTCGGCAGCTCGGCGCTTGCCGGGACCTTCGACCCCGCCTGGCTCGAGTACCGCGACGGCGAGGGGATCGCGATGGCCGACGCGATCCGCGCCGCCGGCGGCGACCCGACGGCGATCGCCACCGCCCGCCGCGACCCCGCCGACCTGCTGGGCTACGTCGAGGTGCACCTCGAGCAGGGCCCGATCCTCGAGGCCGAAGGCCTGCCGCTCGGTGTCGTCACGGGGATCGTCGGCCAGTCACGTGCGCGGCTGACGATCCTCGGCGAGGCCGGGCACGCCGGGACGGTTCCGCAGGCGCTGCGTCGCGATGCCCTCTGCGCCGCCGCCGAGATCGTCCTCGTGGCCGAGAGCCTGGCCTGGCGGACCCCCGGCCTGGTCGCGACGGTCGGCGAGATCGCCGTGGAGCCCGGCGTCGGCAACGCGATCCCGGGCCGGGCGGTCATCGCCCTCGATGTCCGCCACGAGGACGAGACGGTGCGCGACGGGGTGGTGACGGAGCTGCGCGATCGCGCCGAGGGGATCTCGGCCACGCGCGGGGTGAGCCTTGGGTGGGAGACTTTGACCGACCAGGCCGCCGTCGCCTGCGACGCTCACTTGACCGCGGCGCTCGAGCAGGCGGTGGCCGCCGGCGGAGCGACGGCGCCGCGGCTCGCCAGCGGCGCCGGCCACGACGGCGCCGTGCTATCGCGGTCGTTCCCGATCGCGATGCTTTTCGTCCGCCACCCCGGTGGGCTCAGCCACCGTCCCGACGAAGCGGCGGACGCCGCCGACATCGCCGCCGCGATCGACGCCGTGAGCCGGGTGGTCGAGCTCCTCGCGGCCGAGGTCGGCAGCGCCGCGCCGGAGCGATCGTGAGCGCCGGCCTCGACCTCATCGTCCACGGCGGCACCGTGGTCCTGCCGGACGCCGTGAGACGGGCGGACCTCGGCATCGCCGGCGGGCGCATCGCCGCGATCGACGGCGACCTCGGGCGCGATGCGCCGGAGCTGATCGACGCGAGCGGGATGCATGTGCTGCCGGGCGCGGTCGACGCCCACGTCCACCTGAACGCGCCGGGGCGCTCCGGCTGGGAGGGGTTCGCGAGCGGGACTGCCGCCCTGGCTGCTGGTGGCACGACCACCTTCGTGGACATGCCCCTGAACGCGATCCCGCCGACCACGACTGCCGCTGCGTTCGACGCGAAGCTCGCCGAGTCGAAGGGCTCGGCACGGATCGACTTCGCGCTTTGGGGCGGGTTGGTCCCCGGCAACGTCGATGAGATGGACGAGCTGGTCGCGCGCGGGGTGGTCGGATTCAAGGCCTTCATGTGCGACAGCGGGATGGACGAGTTTCCGGCCTGCGACGAGGAGACGCTGCGAGCCGGGATGGCGCGCGCGGCAAAATACGGCAGGCTGGTCGCGGTACACGGCGAGGACGACGCCCTCGTCGCCGAAATGGCCGCCCGCGCCGCCCGCGAAGGGGCGGTCGGCGCCCGCGCCTTCCTCGCTTCGCGACCGCCCGCGGCCGAGCTGGCAGCGATCGAGCTGGGGCTGGCGCTCGCCCGTGACACCGGCTGCTCGCTCCATGTCGTCCACGTGTCGACCGGCCGCGGTGTCGCGCTCGTCGCCGAGGCCCGCGCCGCCGGTGTCGATGTGACCTGCGAGACCTGTCCCCACTACCTCGTCCTCACCGAAGAGGACCTCGAGCGGCTCGGCGCCGTTGCCAAGTGCGCGCCGCCGCTGCGACCCGCGGCCGAGCGCGAGGCACTGTGGGCGGCGATCGTCGACGGCACGCTGCCGATGGTCGCGTCGGACCACTCGCCCTGCCCCCCGGAGATGAAGGAAGGCGACCTGCTCTCCGCCTGGGGCGGGATCGCCGGGGCGGAGACGATGCTGACGCTGCTCCTCGACCAGGGCCATCACGCTCGCGGGATCGCGCTCAAGCGGATCGTCGACCTGGTCGCGGGCTTCCCGGCGCGTCGCTTCGGCCTCGCCGCGAAGGGGAGGATCGAGGTCGGCGCCGACGCGGATCTCGCCCTCGTCGCCCTCGAGGAGCGCCACGTGCTGCGCCGCGAGGATCTGCGCACCCGCCACCGTCTCAACCCATTCGTCGACCGGCCGCTGCGCGGGCGGGTCGTCGGCACGGTGTTGCGTGGCGCGGCGGTCGCCGCCAACCCCGGCGCGACCGATCCGCCCAGTGGCCGCTTCGTGCGCCCGAACTTCGTTCAACCCGAACCCCTGGAGGAACCCCGATGACGAGCCTGATGATCAAGGCCGGACCGTACGAGTTCCGTGCCCGTATGGAGGAGGAGAAAGCGCCCCAGACCTGCGCCGCCTTCCGCAAGCTGCTCCCCTACGAGAGCAACGTGATCCACGTTCGCTGGAGCGGTGAGGGATGTTGGATTCCGATGGGCGACTTCGAGACCGGCCTCGAGTTCGAGAACCACTCGAGCCACCCGTGGCCGGGGCAGATCCTCTGGTACCCGGGCGGCTTCAGCGAGACCGAGATCCTGATGCCCTACGGGGGCTGCAGCTTCGCCAGCGTCGTCGGCCCGCTCGCCGCCAATCATTTCCTGACGATCGAGGAGGGGGTCGATCAGCTTCCCGAGCTCGGCCGGTTGACGCTCTGGCATGGCGCCCAGGAAATCTCCTTCACCGAGGCGGCGTAATGGCTGCGCTCGAAGTCGACGCCGCCCCCGCGGCGGACCTGGAGGCAATCCTCAGTCCCGACGCGGTCGCCTTCCTCTCGGAGCTGCACGGTCGTTTCGGTTCGCGCCGGGCGGACCTGCTGTCGGCGCGGCGGGAGCGTCGTGCCGCCTGGAAGGACGGGGAGGCACTGGACTTCCTCCCCGAGACGGCGGGAATTCGGGAAGACGACTGGACGGTCGCGCCGCCGCGGGCCGACTACGCCGACCGCCGCGTCGAGATCACCGGGCCGACCGACGCCAAAATGATGATCAACGCGCTGAACTCCGGTGCGCGTGGGTTCATGGCGGACTGCGAGGACGCGGTGGCACCGACCTGGGAGAACGTCCTCGGCGGGCAGCGCAACCTGCTCGCGGCGGTCGAGGGGACGCTCGCCTTCGAAAGCGCCGACGGCCGCGCCTACTCGCTGGGCGATGATCCCGCGACGCTGCTCGTACGCCCCCGTGGCTGGCACCTGGCGGAGCGCCACGTCCGCGACGTCGGCGAGCCGGTGGCCGGGGCCATGGTGGACTTTGGCCTCTACGCGTTCCACTGCGCCGCCCGCCAGCTCGACCGGGGCTCGGCTCCTTACCTCTACCTGCCGAAGCTGGAGCACCATCTCGAGGTGCGCCTCTGGAACGACATCCTCGGCTGGGCGGAGGAGGCATTGGGGATCCCGGCCGGGTCGTTCCGTCCGACGGTGCTGATCGAGACGCTGCCGGCCGCCTTCGAGATGAACGAGATCCTATGGGAGCTGCGCGAGCGTACCTACGGGCTCAACGCCGGCCGCTGGGACTACATCTTCTCGGCGATCAAGTGCATGCGCGAAGACCCTGGCCGGGTACTCCCCGATCGCGGGGACATCAAGATGACGGTGCCGTTCCTGCGCGCCTACACCGAGCTGCTGGTGCAGACCTGCCACCGCCGCGGAGCGTTCGCAATGGGAGGGATGGCGGCGCTGATCCCGTCGCGCAAGGACGCCGAGGCAAGCGAGCGCGCCTTCGCGGCGGTCCGGGCGGACAAGAGCCGTGAGGCAGGGGACGGGTTCGACGGGACCTGGGTCGCCCACCCCGACGTGGTCGATGTCGCCGCGGCCGAGTTCGACGCGGTCCTCGACGACCGACCGAACCAGATCTCGCGCCTGCGACCCGAGGTCGAGGTCAACGCGGACGAGCTCCTCGACCTCGCTGCGACGGCCGGCGCGATCACCGAGGAAGGGCTCCGTAGCGATGTCTCAGTCGGCTTCCAGTACATCTCCAACTGGCTCTGCGGGCGCGGCGCCGTCGGCATCGACAACCTGATGGAGGACGCGGCCACGGCGGAGATCTCGCGGGCGCAGATCTGGCAGTGGATCCGTCACGGCGCCGAGCTCAGCGACGGGCGGACCGTCGACGAGGAGTTGGTGCGGCAGGTCCTCGACGAAGAGATCGCGAAGATCCGCGCGGCCGTCGGCGACGACCTCTTCGCCGCCGGCAGACCGGACGACACGCGTGCCGTCTTCGAACGCACCACGCTGGTCGGGGAGCTTCCCGAGTTCCTCACGCTCGCCGCCTACGAGGTGCTCGAGTCGCCGTGAGTCGGGTCCCCCCGACCGCTTGGAGGTTTCCCCCGAGAACCCCGCGCCGTTTCGGATCCCGCCTCCATAGGCGCGCGAGACCGCCTGGTCTAGCTTGGAATCGCTCCGAGGGAGGGGCGACCGAGATGCCGGGAACGATGCCGTCATATGAGACCCTGCGCAGCGATTTCGCCTGGCGCCTGCCGGCCCGCTGGAACCTCGGCGTGGCCTGCTCGGACCTGCAGCCGCCCGGCTCCCTGGCGCTGGTCGAGGTGGGCGAGGACGGCAGCCGCCGCGAGTGGACCTTCGGCGAGCTCTCCCGCCTCTCCAACCGCCTCGCCAACGCCCTGCGCGGACGCGGGATCGTGCGCGGCGACTGCGTCGCGGTGATGCTCTCCCAACGGGTCGAGACCGGCCTCGCCCACCTCGCCCTCTACAAGCTCGGGGCGATCGCCCTGCCGCTCTCGGGCCTCTTCGGCCCGAAGGCGATCCGCCACCGGCTCGAGGACTCGGGCGCCTCGATGCTGATCGCCGAACCGCGCAACCTCGAGGCGGTGGCGGCCGCCTCGGCCGACGGCGGCGACCCCGAGCTGGTCCTGGTCGACCCCGGCCCGGTCGAGGCCCTCGACTTCTGGGAGCTGCTCGGGTCGGGATCGGACGCCGCGGTCGGCGGCCCGACCGACCCCGACGACCCGGCCCTCCTGATCTACACCTCGGGCACCACCGGCCCCTCCAAGGGGGCGCTCCACGCCCAGCGGGTGCTGCTCGGCCACCTGCCCGGCTTCGAGCTCTCCCACGATTTCTTCCCCAGACCGGGCGACCTGCTCTGGACGCCCGCCGACTGGGCCTGGATCGGCGGCCTGATGAACGGCCTGATGGCCACCTGGTACCACGGCCGCCCGGTCCTCGCCGCCGTCCGCAGCGGCCGCTTCGACCCCGAGTGGGCGGTCGACCTGATGGCCCGCAACGGCGTCCGCAACGCCTTCCTGCCGCCGACCGCGCTGAAGCTCCTGCGCCGGGCGGGGGTCGACACCTCCGGCCTCGCCCTGCGCTCCGCGATGTCGGGGGGCGAGCCGCTCGACGCCGAGCTCCTGGCCTGGGGCCGCGGGAACCTCGGGGTGACGATCAACGAGATGTACGGGCAGACGGAGGCCAACTACGTGATCGGCAACTGCGCCTCCTCCTGGGAGGTGAGGCCGGGCTCGATGGGCCGCCCCTACCCCGGCCACGACGTCGCCGTGCTCGACCCCGAGGGCCTGCCGCTGCCGGTCGGCGAGGTCGGCGAGGTCGGCGTGCGGGCCGGCGACCCGGTGCTCTTCCTGCGCTACTGGAAGGACGCCGACGCCACCCGCCTCAAGTTCACCGCCTCGCGCGACTGGCTGCTGACCGGCGACCTCGCCTACCGTGACCCCGACGGCTACCTCTGGTTCAAGTCGCGCACCGACGACGTGATCAACTCGGCCGGCTACCGGATCGGCCCGGCCGAGATCGAGACCTGCCTGCTCGAGCACCCCGCGGTCGCGATGGCGGCGGCGATCGGCATCCCCGACGAGGTCCGCGGCCAGGCGGTCAAGGCCTTCGTCGTGCTCACCGACGGCGCCGACGGCGACGACGGCCTGGTCGAGGAGCTGAAGCAGACCGTGCGCGCCCGGCTCGCCGCCTACGTCTACCCGCGCGAGATCGAGATCGTCCCCGACCTCCCCCTGACCCCCACCGGGAAGGTGCTGCGCTCCGAGCTGCGGCGGGTCGACGCCGACACGCGCGAGCGGGCGGCGCTGGAAGCGAACAGCAACTGAGCGAAGTGGAGAAACAGTGGAACATGTCTGCCTGACCATCCCGATCCTGCCGGGGGCACTCGATGACGCTCGCGCCTTCTTCGAGGAGCTCGAGAACGACCGCTACGCCGCCTACCAGGAGTCGCAAGTGCGGATCGGCGTTGCCGCCGAGACCTGGTTCATCGGCGAGGTCGCCGGCCAGGACACGCTGATCGGATCCATCACCTACGAGGACTTCGCCCGCGCGGTCGAACTCTTCTCGGGTTCCTCGGACGAGTTCGACGTCTGGTTCAAGCAGCGCCTGAAGGGTTTCACCGGCCTCGATCTGGACGATCCGCCGGAACTCCAACTGCCGACCTTGGTTTCCCACTTCCCGAGGTGACGATCCGTCATGAGTACTGAACAGCTGTCAAGCACCATGGACGGTCCGCTCACCGAGGCCGGACCTTTCATCGAGGTCGTCGACGTGCACAAGCGGTACGGGGGTGTGCATGCCCTGAAGGGGGTCTCGGTCGACTTCGCCCACGGTCAGGTCCATGCCTTGGTGGGGGAGAACGGGGCCGGCAAGTCGACCCTGGGCAAGGTCATCGCCGGTGATGTCAGCCCGTCCTCCGGCAAGGTCGTCGTGGACGGGACCCCGGTCAAGTTCTCGAGCCCCCGGGATGCGATCGACCGGGGAATCGCGATCGTGCATCAGGAGCTCTCCCTACTGCCGTCCCGCTCGGTCGTCGACAACGTCTTCCTCGGCCTCGAGTCCTCGACCGCCGGCGTCTTCCGCCCGGCGGATCAGACCGAGCGCTTCGCCCGACTCGTCGAGCGTTGGGGCTTCGAGCTCGATCCGAAGGCGACGGTCGGTTCGCTGGCGACGGGCGACCAGCAGAAGGTCGAGATCCTGAGGGCCCTCGCCCGCGACGCGCGGCTGGTGGTCATGGACGAGCCGACCGCCCGGCTCACCCGCAACGAGGCGGAGCAGTTCTACGGGATCATCCGTCGCCTTACCGAGCAGGGCAAGGCGATCGTGCTCGTGTCCCATTTCCTCGGCGAGGTTCTCGATCTCGCCGACACGGTGACCACCATGCGTGACGGTTCGGTCGTGCGAACCGCGCCGGCGGCAGGGGAGACCTCGGAGTCGTTGGTCGAGGCCATGCTCGGCCGCTCGCTGGATCTCACCTTCCCGGTGCGCGAGAAGCAGGCGAACGGGACCGCTCCCGTGCTCGAGGTCCGTGAACTCTCAGGCCCGAAGTTCCGCGACGTCAACTTCTCGATCGGCCGGGGACAGATCCTCGGGATCGCGGGGATGGTGGGGAGCGGCCGGACCGAGTTGCTGCGCACCATCTTCGGCGCCGACCGTCCCGAATCCGGCAGCGTCCTGGTCAACGGCGAGCCGATCTCGGTCGGATGTCCCACCGACGCGATCTCGAGCCGCATCGCGATGTTGCCGGAGAGCCGCAAGGACGAGGGGCTGTTCCTTGGTCGGCCGGTCTCGGAGAACATCGTCGCCGCCCACCTCGAGAAGGTCTCGCAGGTCGGCGTGGTCCGCAGGGGCCGCGAACGGCGGCTGGTCGAGGAAAGCATCGAGCGCTTCGACATCAGATGCCACGGCGGCTCCACCAGCGTGGAGACGCTGTCAGGTGGAAACCAGCAGAAGGTCGCGTTCGCCAAGTGGCTCGTCGACAACCCCGATGTGCTGTTGCTCGACGAGCCGACCCGCGGCGTCGACATCGGTGCCAAGCACACGTTCTACGAGCTCATCTCCGCACTCGCGGAGGGGGGCTCGACGATCGTCCTGGTCTCCAGCGAGCTGGAGGAGGTGCTCGGCCTGGCCGACATTGTCGCGGTCATGCGCCGCGGGGAAATGACCACCCCGGTTCCGAGGGCGGATATCGACGAAAGCTGGCTGCTGTCCGAAGCATTCGGCAGCGCAACTACAACCGCGGAGAGTGATGGGCGATGAAGGACCTGACCGACCGACCGACGACCTCCGGGCTCGCCCCGCCCGCACCGTCCCCCGAGGGCACCCGCCGCCGCCTGCTCGACTCCGGCCGGGCGGTCGACCTGCTGCGCGACTACTCGATCCTCGCCTTCCTGGCGCTGGTCTTCCTGATCCTCACCCTCACCTCGAGCGTCTTCCTCACCACCACCAACCTGGAAAACGTGCTCGACCAGTCGGTGGCGGTCGGCCTCGTCTCCTGCGCGGGGGCGCTGGTGATCATCGCCGGCGGCTTCGACCTCTCGGCCGGGGCGATCTACGTGCTGGCCGCCGTGATCGCGGCCAAGGTGACCAACTCCTCCGGCTCCGCCGAGCTCGGGATCCTCGCCGGCCTCGCCGCCGGCACCGCGCTCGGCGCGGTCAACGCGATCATCTGCACGGTCGGCCGGATCAACCCCTTCGTCGGCACCCTGGCGACCTCGATCTTCTTCGGCGGCGCCGCCGTGGCGATCACCGGCGGCGGCTTCGTGATCATCGAAGACCCCTCCTTCGGCGACCTCTCCTCCCAGGTGGCCGGGATCAAGGTCTCGATCCTGATCTTCGCCGCCTTCGCCCTCTTCTGCGCCTTCCTGCTGAACCGCACGGTGCTCGGCCGGCGCCTCCTCGCCACCGGCGACAACGTCGACGCGGCCCGCCTCTCGGGCATCCGCACGGGCCGCGTGCAGGCCTCGACCTACATGCTCTCGGGATTCTCCGCCGCCCTCGCCGGCGTCGTCGTCGCCAGCCGCTCGCTCGCGGTGGCCTCGACCAGCGCCTCGGCCAACGCCCTGATCTTCAGCGCCCTCGGCGCGATCCTGGTGGGCGGCATCTCCCTCTACGGCGGCTCCGGCGCGATCTGGCGCGTCCTGGTCGGCGTCTTCATCCTCGCGCTGATCTCCAACGGCTTCAACCTCAACGGCGTCGACCCCCTCTACCAGCAGATGATGACCGGGGTGCTGATCCTCGCCGCGGTGGCGGCCGACGTGTGGGTCCGCCGGCGGACGAGGTGACACACACGAACCTGCGCCACCGAATCACGTCAAGTAATTAGGGAATAAAGGGACACAAAGGAGATGAACGAGAAAATGGGTCGATTTCGACTATCCAACCAGCGCCACTTGAGGGTGCTGCCGATGGCAGTCGCCCTGCTGGGCGTCGTCGCGCTGGCAAGTGGCTGCGGCAGCGGCGGCTCCGGGTCGAGCGGGAGCTCCGGGGGTTCGGGAGGAGCCGACATCGCGTTCCTCGCGGGCGTCGTCGACCACTCGTACACGCCCGCCCAGGTGAAGGGCCTTGAAGCCGGCGGTCAGGGAAGCGTGCAGACCTACAACCCGGAATTCAATCCGACCAAGCAGGTCGAACAGTGCCAGGACGCGATCGCGTCACAGCGCTACGACGCGATCGTGGTCACGCCGGTCAGCAACACCTCGGCGATTCCCTGTGCGAAAGAGGCCGCCGCGGCGAGCATCCCTCTGGTCGTCGATCAGACCGTGATCGGCCCGAACCTGAACGAAATCCAGCCCCAGGTCGAAGGTGTGACGGGTTCGGTCATCCTGGTGCCGAAGTCCTTTGCCGAATACAGCTGGGAACTGATCCAGGAAGCGTGCGGCAACACCTCCCCGTGCCAGGTCGTGAATGAGCTCAGCTTCGAGGGCGACCCGCTCTTCGAAGAAGAGCTGAACTACGTGAAGGAACAGTCTGAGGGGACCTCGATCGAAGTCGTGGCGACCTACGAATCCCAGTACGAACCATCGCAGACCACGTCGAAGCTGCCCGACATCCTGCTCGCTCACCCGGACACCAGCGTGGTGCTCTGTGCCAACGACCCAACCGCCTTGGCTGCCGCGGAGGTCGTGAAGGAAACCGGCAAGCAGAGCCAGATCAAAGTGATCGGTACGGGTGGCACGGCGACGGCGAAGGCAGCGATCGAATCCGGAAAGCTCTTTGGCACCATCGCCACCTATCCCCAGACCATGTCGAAGATCGAGGGGGAAATTGCCCGCAAGGCCGCCGACGGCGAAAAGACCCCTCCGTCGACCGACGGCTTCACCGTGGGGTCGGTGGTGGGCGGCGTCACCAAGGCGAACGTCACGCAGTTCGAACCTCAGTGGTAAGACCTGTCTCGGAGGAACGCGCGTCGGGGACCCAGTTCTGGGGTCGCCCGTCGCGCGGTCCGTTCCGCTATTGCAAAAGGAGAACTGGCAAACGCTATGAATGACACGCTGCTTGAGTCGATCAGAAGGCTCCCGAAGGTCGAGCTTCACTCCCATCTTGAGGGCTCGATCCGCGCCGACACGATCATGGAGATGGCCCGCCGCAACGAGGTGAAACTGTACACCGACAAGGTCGAGGAGTTCTATCCCGGGGACTTCGAGCAGGAGGCGTTCTTCAAGTCCTTCTTCGGCGCCTGCGAGGCCATCGCCACGCCGGACGACTGCAGCAGGGCCGCCTATGAGGTGCTCAGCGACACCGTCGCAGCCGGCAACGTCAGGTACTCGGAGATGTTCTTCCAGCCGACGATGCACCCGAGGATGAAGTACCGGGAGATGCTCGACGGCCTGCTCGACGGTGTCCGCGCGGCTGAAACCGATACCGGCATCCGCTGCCGGCTGATCGCGGCAATCAACCGGGAGCAGTCACCCGCGATCGGACGTCAGTTGGTACAGGATGTCATCGATGCCCGCTGCGATGAGGTGCTCGGCGTCGGGCTTGACGGAAACCCATACAAACCGGCGAGCGACTTCACCGACGCCTTCGCCCTTGCCGGAAAGCACGGCCTGCTGAGGACCGCCCACGCCGGGGTCCCCGTCCACGACAACCAAGAGGTGTTGGACGTGCTCTCGTGCGACCGCGTCGACCACGGCTACTACATCGCCGAGGAACCCGGGCTGCTGAAGCGGGTGGTAGAGGAACGCATCCACTTCACCGCCTGCTGGACCCTGGCCGCCGAGTTTTTCCCGACCGATCCCGAGAACTCGCCGGTGCAGGCGATGGTGAGCTCGGGGATGTCGGTGTCGATCAACACCGACGATCCCCAGATCTTCCGCACCGACATCGGTGAGGAGTACGTGCGGGCGACGAAGGCCCTTGGCTGGGACCTGGACACGGCATGGGCCCGCGTCATGGACGGGGTCGACGGCGCCTGGCTCGACGAGTCCGAACGCGTCGAGCTGCGGAAGATGCTGGCGGAGGAGGCGAAGGCGCAGGACCTGCCCGTGAACGCCTGAGGCCCCGGCGCGACCGAGCTCGTCGGCTCGGGTAACATTCGGCACAAGCAGGGGAGAAAGCAGCGCATTTCGTGAAGGCCCCCGAATGAAGTCGATCGCCCAGGCACCGGAGCGCTCCGCCGGCAGTGGCGCGCGACCAGCCATGCCCGTGCCATCTGGATCCGCTGGTCTGTCCGCCGCCTTGGGGCGGCTGGTGCTCTCCGAGATCGACGCGCGTGCCCTCCACGAGATCATCGAGCGGGAGGCGCTCGAGGCCTGTGGGTATGAGCGGTGCGTCGTCTGGGTGCTGCGGGACGGCATCGACGGCAAGAAAGTCCTGGCGCCCGGCACGCGCGGGGACGAGGTCGTCGCCGGCGGCGCGGAAGCCCGACTCCTGCGTGAGATCGAAGTGATCGACGCCGACAGCCCGGAGATCGCGCGACGACTCCTTGACGCCGGCTTCGGGCCTGGCCCCGATTCGCCGCTGCTGCTCCCGCTCCACTCGGGGGCGGATCTGATCGGGGTCCTGCTGCTCGACGGCCCCGTCCGGAAAACGATCGAGCGCTGCGCGCTGCTCGACTTCGCGGCGCAGGCGGCCGGCGCCCTGGCCAACCATCGGAGCCTTGAGAGATCCCATCGGCACGAGGCCCAGCTGAGCACCCTGAGCGATGCCTTCACCGAGCTCTCCTCGTCCTTCGACCTGGAGGCGCTGCTGAGCTCGACGATCGCCAGCGCTCGCGACGTGGTCGACGCGCCAATCGGCTATGTGATGCTCCTCGACGCCGCCGTGCAGGAGATCTACATGCGTTCCGCCTCGGGCGTCACCGGCAAGCGGTTCGGGCGTCTGCGCCTCCGCCCCGGTGCCGGCCTCGGCGGCAACGTGCTCGAGCGTCGCCGCGTGTTCTTCACCAGCGACTACCTGGTCGACGAGCGCTTCGACCATCTCGTCGACGTCGACGAATCGGTGCGGGAGGAGGGGATCAAAAGTCTCACCGGGATCCCGATGTTCACCCGCGGGCAGTTCCTCGGCGTCCTCTTCGTCGCGCATCGGACCCCGCAGTCCACCTCTCCCGAGGAGATCGCGATCCTCACGCGGCTGGCGCAGTACGCGGCGCTGGCGATCGAGACGGCACGGCTGCGGGAGCGCGATCGGGATGCCCTGCAGAAGATCCAGAACGCGATGAGCGTGATCAGCGCCCAGAACCATCAGTTGCGCCGCGCCGAGGAAGCGCAGGCGCGGCTCACCGAGGCGCTCCTCGCGGGCAAGGGCGTGGACGGGATCATGGCCACCTTCGCCGACCTCGTTCCGGGGTCGGCGGTGCTGCTCCGCGGCGACCAGATCGTCGCCGAGGTGGGCGAACCGACCTGGCCGATCGCCTTAGGGCTGGGGCGCCATGGACTGGGCGGGACAGCCCGGCGAAAGCCGGAGGTCGCGAGGGCCTTCAAAGCGCTCCGTGCCGCTGAACCGTGGACGATCCACGCAGCCGACAAGGACGGTGAGCAGTCCAGCTACGTCGTCCCGGTGGTGGCAAGCGAGGAGGTCCTCGGCAGCCTCTGGGTCGCGGTCGAGGACGGGAATGTCGACGAGTACCGCTCGGTGATCGAGGAGACGGGGCGGGCGGTGGCGCTCGAGTTGATGCGCGAGCGGTCGATCGGCGAGGTCGAACTCCGCCTGCAGCGGGAGTTCCTCGACGATCTGCTCGCCGACCATCCTTCCGAGGCGGTGATCGAGCGCCGGGCGGAGAGCCTGCGGATCGATCTCGACGGACCGTTGCGGCTGTGCGTGGTCGGCGTGCGCAGCCCCGAGGACGTGCGGGCGGACGCGCTCCGCGAGCAGGTGTACCGATCGTTGCGGGCGAAGGCCTGGTGTCGCTTCGCGGCGGAGCACATGGGGTTCGTCGTCGCGATCGTCGCCGGCGAGCAGGGTTCAGCGTCGGCGATCGAGGGCGTCTTGGCCGAGACTGGGGCACGAACCCTCGCGGCCGTGCTCTCCGAGGAGGGCTTGGCCGTGACCGAATTCGGCGATGCCTACCGGATCGCCCGCCGCCTGATCGGCGTCGACGCCGGCGGGCTCGCCCGCCGGGTCGTCGACCTCTCCGAGGCGCGTACCCTGACCTTGCTGGCGAGGGAGGACGACCGCGGGTCTCTCCGGCGCTTCGCCAACGCCACCCTGGGGCCGCTGCTCGAACTGGATCCGGAGAAGCGTGGTGACCTGCTACTCACGCTGGAGACGTTCCTCACCGTCGGCATGAGCCCGAGCCGGGCCGCAGCCGAGCTCCACATCCACGTCAATACCCTCTACTACCGCCTCGAGCGGCTCCGGGAGTTGCTCGGGGATTCCTTCTCGACGCCCTCGCGCGCCCTCGACCTGCAGGTCGCGTGCCTCGCCTGGCGAATCCTCCTCTCCGAGGCCTAGCGGATCGGCCTCGCTCGCCGATCCGCCCCCCGACCGCTTGGAGGTTTCCCCCGAGAACCCCGCGCCGTTTCGGATCCCGCCTCCATAGGCG
>JBOGYZ010000054.1:0-4700 GCA_050697015.1 Solirubrobacterales bacterium | reverse complement strand
GGGCCTAAATGGTGCGCCCTGTACCGTTGACAGATGGCTCGCGAGCTAGTCGAAGGGGTGTCCTTCCGATGAGCGAACGGCTCTCGCCGGCGACGCGGATCATGGTGACCAGCGCCTTCCTGATCGGCCTCGGGATCATGCTGCTCGACCCGTTCTCCCTCTGGCGGCTGACCGGCCTGATGGCCTGGATCGCCGGCGGTGTCGGCCTAGTCGTGCTGACGGCGCTGGTGGCGATGCTGCTGGGGCGCGGGGAGATGCCCGAGGAGGAGTTCCAGCGCATCGCTCAGCGCAGCGAACTGATGTCACGGATGCCGCCCGGCCAGGTGCAGCCGAGCGAGTTCGAAGAACTCGTGATCGAGGCGATCGACCGACTGCCGATCGAATTCCAGGAGCTCCTCGCCGACGTCCCGATCGTGATCTCCCAGCGCGGCGAGGAGTTCGGCGCCTACGGCCACTACATCGGCGACACGGCCGCCCGCGACGACTTCCGCGACCACATCGTCATCTACCAGGACACGCTCGAACGCGACTTCGGCTGGAATCCGGAGCTGCTGCGCGCCCAGATCGCGCGCACGGTCTTCCACGAGGTCGCCCACCACCTCGGCTGGGACGAGCCGGGCGTGCGCGACCTCGGCCTCTAGCCCCGACCCCCGAAGGGACGATCACCGACATGCGCAAGCTGCAGACCCAGGGCGTCCACCACATCACGCTCACCGGAGCGGACCGCCAGACCTCGATCGACTTCTGGGAGGGCGTCCTCGGCATGCCCTTCGTCTTCGAGCAGCCCAACCTGGATCGCCCCGAGGAGAGCCACCTCTACTTCGATCCGGGCGACGGCCGCCTGATCACGATCTTCACCAACGAGGGCCGCGCCCCCGACCCCTCTCCGAGATCGCAGGACATGGGCCACGTCCACCACATCGCCTTCGCCGTGTCGAACGCGGTCTTCCGCCAGACCGTCGAGCGCCTCGACGAGCGCGACATCGACCACAGCGGCCCCAAGGACCGCGGCTTCATGGACTCCATCTACTTCCGCGACCCCCTGGGCCTCCTGATCGAGCTGGCCTCCTACCGCTTCGAACCCCCCGCCGGCCACACCCACGCCGACGTCCTCCTCGAGGCCCACCTCATCCGCACCGAGCGCGACGACTACAACATCGCCCCCATCCACCTGGCCGACGCGATCGAGCGCCTCGTCGCCCGCTCCCAACGCACCCTGTCCGAGGACCGCACCCCCCGCGACCCATACGGCTCCGCTTGAACGATTTCCTCAGGGATCCCGATGGTGCTGGGCCCCTATCCAAGCCGCATTGGGGAATTCTCCCCATGCGCGTGCACGAGCCGGGCGGCGGCGGTCCGGTTGCTCACCTCGAGCCGTTCGAGGATGTGCTCGACGTGGTGGCCGACCGTGCGCACGCTGATCCCGAGCCGGTGGGCGATCTCGGCGTCCGAGCGGCCCTCGCCGAGGAGCGCCAGCACCTCCGCCTGGCGGCGCGTGACCGGCAACGCCTCCGCCAGCTCGGCGGGGTCGGGCGGGCCGACGCGCCGCTCCCGCAGCACCAGCAGCCGCTCCTCCCCGTCCGCGCTCGCAAGCAGGACCTCGAGGCGCCGGTCGTCCCGGGCCCGGACGAACCGCGGGGCCCGCGCGGTGCCGCGCGATTCCTCGATCCACGCCGCGAGCTCGACGGGCAGGGCCCCGGGCCTCGCGCGCCGGTCGAACCAGCGGCGCAGCACCTCCTCGGCCCCGGCGTCAGCGCCGAGGATGCGGCCGTCCGCGTCGGCCATGACGACGCACGCCCCGGCGCGCTCGAGGCCGCTCTCCAGCGCCGCCCGCCAGCGTTCGGCCTCCTGGCCCTGCTCGAGCCGGACGTAGGCCGCCCGCAGGTGCGGAGCCAACGTCTCGAGCAACTCCCGTTCGCGCTCGCCGAACGCGCGGTCGACCCGGTGCACGGTGAGGACGGCGGTCCGCCGAGCGTCCCAGGCCACGTGCAGCGACAGCTCGCCGCGCAACCCGAGCCGCCGGTAGGCGGAGTAGATGCCGAGCTTGCGCCACTCGCGGGCGGAGAGGAAGTCGGAGTAGCTCAGCACCTGCGCATCGGGGCGGCGCGCGAAGACTGGATGTTGATGATGGTGGGCCACCCAGTCGGCGAGCGCGTCGGCATCGAACACATAAGGCTGGGTGACCTGGGGCAACACCCCGACCGTCCCGTCGCCGCCGTCACGGTGAATCTCCCCGGCACCTACGTACTCCGCGCCGACGAGGCCCGGCAGTCCGCCCAGCGCCGCCTCCAGATCCTCCGGTCGCCGACATGCCGCAAGGTCGGCGGCGAGCGCGAAGGCAGCGCGCAGCTCGCGTGCCTCCATCGGTCCGGACGAGGACATGCCTCAGCATAGGCAGAATTCCCCATTGCGCCAGGGGCGACGGACTTTCAGGCTGTGCCGGCGGCGACCCGCGCAACCGCACGGTGGGACTCGCGCTGAAGCTCTTGCTCTGAGCCGAGTTGCCCTGACCTCTCAGCCTTTGCTGCTACGGTGGATCGGTCGGGTCTGGCCGTTCGCCGCCCGAGAGGTTCCGTTTCCTCCGTGTGCCACAGGCGCCTTGGGGCTGCAGGATCTCCCAAGACGTATCAATTCGCAGGAGAAAACCTAATTACTTCCTTTGCCGACCTCGGCACCTCACGGTCGGTCGTCGACGCTCTCACAGCTCGATCGATCGCCCATCCGTTCCCAATTCAGGAGATGGTCATCCGCGATGCGCTCGCCGGACATGATCTTCTCGTCCAATCCCCCACCGGCTCGGGCAAGACCCTCGCCTTCGGCGTACCGCTCGTCGACCTGATCGACCGGCGCGACAAGGGCCCCCAGGCGCTGATCCTGGCGCCGACCCGGGAGCTCGCCGGCCAGATCGTCGACGAGCTCGCGACGCTGACGAAGGCCCGCGGCCTGCGCATCGCCGCGGTCTACGGCGGCGTCGGCTTCGGCCCGCAGATCAAGGCCGCCCGCAGCGCCGACATCCTCGTCGCCACCCCCGGTCGACTCGAGGACCTGATCGGCCGCGGCGCCGTCGCGCTCGGTCGCGTCCGGGTCCTCGTCCTCGACGAGGCCGACCGCATGCTCGACATGGGCTTCCGCCCGGCGGTCGACCGGATCGTCGACCGCACCCCCGCCGACCGCCAGACCCTGTTCTTCTCGGCGACCCTCGCGGGCACCCCGGGCCGCGTCGCCGCCGCCTACACCCGCGACCCTCGCTCCCACACCCACGCCGAGCCGGAGCGCGCCGACGCGATGATCGAGCACCGCTTCATCGCCGTCGCCTCCCAGGACGCGAAGCTCGACCGACTGGTCGAGCAGCTGGGTGTCGAGGACGCCGGGCGCTCGCTCGTCTTCGTCCGCACCAAGCGCGGCGCCGACCGGCTGGTGAAGCGGCTGCAAGGCCAGAACCTCGACGCCGTCGCGATGCACGGGAACAAGAGCCAGCGTCAGCGCGAGCAGGCGCTCTCCCAGTTCGAGCGCGGCAAGGTGATGACCCTGGTCGCCACCGACGTCGCCGCCCGCGGCATCGACGTCCCCGACGTGGCCCGGGTGATCAACTACGACGCCCCCGAGGATCGCGAGGCCTACGTGCATCGCGTCGGGCGCACCGGCCGGGCCGGGCGCACCGGGACCGGCATCAGCTTCGTCCTCGCCGAGCAGGCCGAGGACATGCGCCGCATCGGCACCAGCCTGGGCCTCGACCACGGCATCGCCAAGCCCGTCCAGACGACCTCCGCCGGACCCGACCGACCGCGGCGGCGCAACCGTCGCAGGCGTCCGAGGGCAACGGCTTGACGGTGAGCGCGCCGGCCGTCAGGTGGAGCTGCGCCCGCTGCGACGTCTCCGTGGGACGGATCGACGGCGATCCCACGGATCTGCCCGAGACCTGGACCCAGGTCGGCGAGGAGACCTACTGCCTGATCTGCAGTCGCACGATGGTCGGGGAGGCGGCGATGGATTCGGCGCCTTCGGCCAGCTCGCGCGAAGAGCTGATGCGGGTTCGCCGCGATGCCGTGATCGAGTTCGAGATCGATCGCACGCCGCTCGCGCCCAACCGGGTGATCGCCCATGCCTGCCGCACCTCGCTGATGACGGTCGCCACCGTTCGTCGCGGGCTCGACGGAGACTCGGCGGCCAAACCTTCACGCGTTCCGAGCAGGACCTAGGACGGCGATGGAGATCGGGATCGCCCTGGCGGTGGCGGTGGCTTTGATGACGAACCTCGCGTCGCTGCTCAAGCATCGCGGCTGCCAGAACGCCGATGCGGTCTCCATGAGTCGCCCCCTCGCGGGGCTGCGCGACCTCGCCGGGTCGCGCTGGTTCGTCGCGGGCTGGCTGCTCGCCGGCCTCGGCTGGCTGGCCCACGTCGCCGCCCTCTCGATGGCCCCGATCTCGCTGGTCCAGGCGGTCCTGGCGGGTGGCGCGGTGACCCTCGCCGTCCTCTCCCAGCGGCTCTTCGGCGACCGGGTCGAGCGCCGCCAGTGGCTGGCGCTGGTCATCGGCGCCGCCGGGCTGGTCCTGCTCGTGCTGACGCTGCCGCGCCTCCACGGAGCCGACTCCGGCTTCTCCACCGGGGCGATCGCCGGATTCGAGGGCGGGCTGATCCTGCTTGCCGTCGGCATCGCACTCGGCCACCGCTCCGAGCGGTTCGCGGCACACCGTGGAGT
>JBOGYZ010000053.1:0-7443 GCA_050697015.1 Solirubrobacterales bacterium | reverse complement strand
ACCTCGGCCCCGGTGAGCACCTCCTCCGCGCGCCAGGCGCGGTCGCCGTCGAGCGGCATGAACTCGATGAAGCGGACCTGGAAGCCGCGGTCCCTCGCCAGGTCGCAGAACCTCAGCACGTCCTCGCTAAGAGGTCGCCACCATCACGGAGGTCGCCTTCACGGTCGCGACCGCCGGCACACCGGGAGCGAGGCCGAGTTCTTCAGCTGAATCGCGGGTGATCGCCGCGGTGACCAGGTGCGGCCCGGCCTCGATCTCGACCAGCGCCATCACGCCGTCGACCTCGACCGAGCGGATGACGCCCGGGAAGCGGTTCCGCGCCGAGAAATTGTCACCGGTCCGGTGGCGCTCCGGCCGGTCCGAGAGGCGGTTGATCTCCTCGCGGGAGACACGGCGACGGTTGGCGTCGTCACGCGTCGTCTGCAGTTTTCCGGCCCGGGCCCAGCGGCGCAGGGTGTCGACGCTGACTTCCAGCGCGCGCGCCGCCTCGCCGAGCGAAAGGTCCTCGCTCATGGGGGAGACGATAGCCCACCCGCGGCCTCCGGCCACACCGAGATCGCGCCGCCGGGGAGAGTGACGCGGCAAGCCGATTCCGGCGCCGCGAAGGCGCCGTGGGCCGCCCGGGCGACGATCACCGGGCCGTCGGCGAGGCGCAGGGTCAGCTCATGGGTGGTGCCGAGGTCGGCGTCGTCGATGACCTCGGCCTCGTGCTCGCCCTCCGGGTCGAGCCGGACCAGCTCCGGCGCCACGCACCAGCCCACGACCGCGCCGTCACCCAGGTCGGCGGTGGGCGCCGAAAGCTCGACCCCCTCGCAGCGGATCCGCCCCGGTGCGACGACCTCGCCGCGGTGCGAGTTGAGGATCCCGAGCAGGGCCGCGGCGGCCGGTGAGGCAGGCGCCCCGAACACCGCCCGTCGCGGTCCCGCCTGCAGCATCCGCCCGTCTTCGATCAGCAGGAGCTCGTCCGCGAGCAGCGCCGCCTCCTCGGGATCGTGGGTCACGATCACCGTGTTCAGGCCGGCGTCTCGCTGCAGTCGTCGCAACCGCCGTCGCAAGGCGTCGCGCACCGGCGCGTCGAGGGCCGAGAACGGCTCGTCGAGCAGCAGCAGCTCCGGCTCCACCGCGAGCGCACGCGCTAGGGCGACCCGCCGCTGCTGGCCACCCGAGAGCTCCTCCGGGTAGCGGTCCTCAAGCCCGCCGAGCTCGAGCTCCCGCAGCCACCAGGCAGCCGTCGCGCCGTCGCAGCCGCGGCCGAAGTTCAGCTGCTGCCACACGGTCCGTCGCGGCAGCAGTGCCGAGTGCTGGGGGACGTAGCCGACCCGGCGGCGCTCGGCGGGGAGTTCGCTGAGGACCTCGTCCCCGGCGAGGACGCGGCTCCCGGGCGAGCGCACCAGCCCGGCGAGGACACGCAGGCTCAAGGTCTTGCCCGCCCCGGACGGGCCGAGCAGGCCGAGGCGGGCTGTCTGCGCGGCGTGTCGCAGTTCGAGGTGGAAGGTGCCGAGCCTCTGGTCGATCGCGAAGGAGAGTGGGGCCGACGGGCGGCGGCCGGGCGGCCGCGGGTCCGGCAGCTTGGCGCGGGGCCGCGGGCGCAGGCGGGCGTGGGCGGTGGCGAGAGAGAGGACGATGGCCGCGGTGGCGAGAGCGGCGGCGACCGGAATCAGCGTCGTTTCGAGCCCGGTCGCGTCGAACTGGACGAAGGTGTAGACGGGCAGCGAGTAGGGGTGGTAGGCGAGGATCACCGTGGCGCCGAACTCGCCGAACGCCCGCAGCCAGGAAAGCAGCAGGCCGGCTTGGAGGGCGGGGAGGGCGACCGGCAGCCCGACGCGGAAGAAGCGGGAGACGGGACCGTGGCCGAGGGTAGCGGCGACGTCCTCGAGCGCCGGGTCGAGAGCGGCGAAGGCGGAGCGGCCGGCGATGATCAGGAACGGGGCGGCGACGAAGGTCTGGGCGAGGACGATGCCGGTGAACGAGTCGGTCAGGTGTCCGCCGAAGAGCCGTCCCACAGCGGTGTAGGGGCCGACCACGTAGAGGAGCAGGATGCCGCACATCAGAGGGGGCAATGCCAAGGGCAGTTGGACCAGCACCCCGAGCACCGCCGAGGCACGGCTGCGCCCGTGCGCGAGCGCCCAGGCCAGCGGGGTGCCGAGCAGGGCGATGATGGCGGCGGAGACGGTCGCGGCGAGCGCCGAGGTGGTGAGTGCGTCGCCGAGACCCGGAGCTGAGCCGGAGCCGTGACCGAGCCGCAGGAAGAAGGCGGCGATCGGGGCAAGCAGGTAAAGGGCGAGGAGGGCGCCGAGCCAGGGCAGGGGGCTCGCGGCGCCGCTCCTCACCCGCCGCGTCACGGCGCTCCGACCACGGATCTGAGCCCTGCGGGGACGGCGGCCGCCTTGCGCTGAACGCGGGCTTCAGCACGGTGAGCCCGAACCGCTTGAGGATCGCGGTGCCGGGGCCGAGGAGATAGCGGACGAATTCTTCGGCGGCGCCCTGGTCGGGCGCGTCCTTGAGGATCGAGACCGTGTAGTCGGCGACCTGTTCGGCGGGTTGGATCGGGATCACGGGGATGCCCGCTTCGATCGCCTCGTTTTCGTAGAAGAAGCCGGCGTCGAGCTGGCCCGCCTGCAGCCTGCCGACCAGCGTCTCCTCCGGGTAGACCGGGAAGCCTTCCAGGGTCGATTCAAGTTCGGGCTTGCCGAGCTTGGTCGCCGCTTCTTCGATCGCGGCGACGGTCTTTTCGCCCTTCGGGTCGAGTTTCGGGTCGGTGCGGCCGACCCTGATGCCCGGTTCGGAAATCGCTTCGTACCAAGGCTTGGTCTTCAGCGCGTCGGCGAAATCGGAGCGCGGGTTGTAGCCGATCACCAGTGGCGCTTCGGCGAAGTTCGTGTACCAGCTGACCCATTCGCCGTTCTCGCCGCCTTCGAGCGCTTCGTCGGCCGCCGCGCTGGCGCTGATGAAGACATCGCCCTGGCGGACCCTGCCTTTTATCTGCTGCGCGAGTTCGGTCGACCCGCCGCCGTAACCCCGGAAGCTGTTGCCGGTCGCCTTGTCGAAGGCCGGGCCGAAGTCGTTTTCCATCATCGCGATCAGTGATCCGGCGTAGAGGACGTTCACGGCTTCGCCGCCACCGCCGCTCGAATCGCCGCCGCTCGCTCCGCAACCCGCGATCAGGACTCCCAATAGAGCAGCTGCGATCGCCAGGGAAACCATCTGCTTCAAGCTTTTTCTAAGGTAGTACATAGGTATTAATCCTACAATCACGGCGGCTGGCGGTCATGCTAACGGTGATGCATAGGTAGGTCTATGGTTTGTTGTGCTGTCGGCTTCTTTGTAATACGTTTTACGAATGAGCAGCGGAGGAGCGCTCTTCGAGTCCGGGCGGATCGGCGACCTCGCGATCCGCAATCGCTTCGTCCGCGCCGGCACCTCGGAGTCGATGGCCGATCCGGACGGCCGCGTCACCCCGCAACTGCTCGAGCTCTACTCGCGCCTCGGCGCTCACGACGTCGGCCTGCTGATGACCGGCCACCTGTTCTGCGAACCGCGCGGCCGTTATGCCCCCGCGCAGGTCGGCATCCACGAGGACGCGATGGTCCCCGGCCTCGCCGGGTTGGCGAGCGCGGTGAAGGCGACCGGCGCGCGGATCTTCGCCCAGGTCGCCCACGCCGGCAGCCAGTCGCGCGCCTTCGGCGTCGAGCCGCTGGCCCCCTCGCCGATCCCCAACGCGCTCACCGGGCGCACGGTGGGCGAGGCGACTCCGGCGGAGATCGAGGCGGTGATCTCGGCCTTCGCCGCCGGCGCCCGGCGCGCGGTCGAGGCGGGCTTCGACGGCGTCCACATCCACGGCGCCAACGGCTACCTGATCAGCGAGTTCTGCTCACCGCTCACCAACCGGCGCGAGGACGAGTGGGGCGGCGACGCCGAGGGTCGCGGCCGCTTCCTGCTGGCGATCATCAAGGCGATCCGCGCCGTCGTGCCGAGCGGGTTCCCGGTGACGCTGAAGCTCGGCATCGCCGACGCCGAGCCGGGCCTCACCGCGGAGGAGACGCTGGCCCGCGCCCCCGGCCTGGTCGGGGCGGGGCTCGACGCGATCGAAGTCTCGGTCAACGTGATGGAGGCGCCGAGCGACTCGGCGAAGACCTACGTCGCGGTCGGCCCGCGCCGCGCCGCCGAGGACCTCCTCGTCCACCGCCTGCTCGCCCAGCCCGGCCCGGAGGCCTACTTCGACGACTGGGCGCGCTGCCTCCGCCAGGCCGTCGACACCAAGGTCATCCTCGTCGGCGGTCTGCGCACGACCCGGACGATGGAAGCCGTGATCGCCTCCGGCGACGCCGACTTCGTAGCGATGGCCCGCCCCTTCATCCGCGAGCCGAACCTGGTCAGCCAGATAGCCGCGGGCCGCACCGGCCGGGTCGACTGCACCTCCTGCAACCTCTGCCTGCGCCACGAGGGACACCACTCGCTGCGCTGCTGGCGCATGCCGCGCAAACGCCTCTTCGAGCACGCGATCTACCGCTTCACCGGCGGGCTCGGCCGCAACCTGCTCAGCACCAACCGCCACTGAGGTCGGCGACCCCCGGAGTGCGAGCCGCGTCGCTACCAGCGGCCGCGGTGGACGAGGTCGTCGAAGGGGCGACGGTCGTGGCGCTTCAGCGGGGCCAGGGGACGGTCGGCGGGGTAGCCGAGGTCGAGGATCAGGGCGGCTTCGACGTCGTCGGGGAGGCCGAGGACATCGCGGGCGAGGTCTTGGTCGCCGACGCTCGAGTGACCGCAGCCGACGCCGAGGTCGGCCGCCGCGATCTGGATGAAGGCGGCGGTCTGGCCGAGGTCGAAGCGCGCGGTCAGCCCGCGTTTCGGGTCGTCGAGGATCGGCAGGGTCAGGGCGACAGCGGCCGCCGCATCGACGATGTGTCCGCCGCCCTGCCAGACGCCCGAGAGGCGCTGGAGCTGGCCGCGATCGGTGACCACGACGTAGTCCCAGGGCTGCCAATTTTTCGCCGATGGCGCGAGACGGCCGGCGGCGAGGATGCGGTCGAGATCGGCATCCGGGATCGGCTGGTCGGTGAACTGGCGGACGTTTCGGCGGGCTTTGATCGCTTCGAGAGTCTCCATTTGGCCTCGCTCAGTTAGTAGTACATAATCTGAACATGGGAGCAAACCCTAGGGGATCGGCGGTGCCGCGTTGACCACCGCGCGACGCCGGGCGGAGACCGGGGTCGCCTGGCTGCGTGAGCGCCGGCGGATCGTCTCCGCGACCCTGATCGAGGTCGAGGGCTCGGCGCCGTTCGAAGCCGGCGCCACCATGCTCGTCGACGCCGACGACGCGATCGAGGGCTCGGTCACCGGCGGCTGCGTCGAGGCGGCGCTGGTCGAGGAGGCGCACGAGGTCTTCTCCGGCGGCGCCCCGCGGATCGCCACCTACGGGATCAGCGACGAGCTCGCCGGCACGGTCGGCCTCGCCTGCGGGGGCACCGTCCACGTGCTGGTGCAGGAGCTGGCCGGCGCGGCGCTCGAGGTCGAACTCCGCGCTCTCGCCGCGGTCGCCGAAGGCACGCCGGTCGCGATCGCCACCGTGCTCGACGGCAGCCGGCGCGGGGAGAAGCTGGCGGTGATCGACGGCGAGCCGATCGGCGAGCTCTCCGGCCCGGCGCTCTTCAACCACTCGGTGACCCGCGACGCGACCGGCATGCTCGAGCAGGGCGCCACCGGGATCCGCCGCTACGGCGAGGACGGCACCACGCTGGAGGCCGAGGTCGGCGTCCACATCCAGTCCTTCGCCCCCTCGCCGCGAATGCTGATCTGCGGTGCGATCGACTTCGCCGCCGCACTCGGGCGGATCGCCCGCGAGGTCGGCTACGAAGTGACGATCGCCGATCCGCGCGAGCCCTTCCTGCGCAGCCCGCGCTTCGGCGAGGCGGGCACGCCGCTGGTGCAGTGGCCGCAGGACGCGGTCGCGGGGATGGGGCTCGGCCCGCGCGACGCGGTGATCGTCTTCAGCCACGACGCGAAGCTCGACGAGCCCGCCCTGCTCGCGGCCTTCGACACGCCGGTCGGCTACATCGGTGCGCTCGGCAGCCGCCGCACCACCGCCGACCGCGATCGCCGGCTGCTGGAGGCCGGCGCGAGGGAGGAGGACGTGCGGCGGATCCACGCACCGTGCGGACTCGACATCGGCGGCGCGACGCCCGAGGAGGTCGCGATCTCGGTGCTCGCGGAGATAATCGCGGTGCGCAACGGGCGCGCAGGGGTGCCGCTCCGGGACACGCGGGAGCCGATCCACCCGCGCGCCTAGCCGTGAATGTTCATTTGTAATACTTTATGCCAGGGATGGCGCAAGGAGGCTTCCGAGAGTTGGCAGATAAAGCGACCGCCGGTGCAGTAGCGACGCCCCAGGTAGCCCCGGTCGAGCAGCTCGACAACCGCCTGCTCGCCGCCCGCGCCCGCGCCGAGATCCTCGCCGCGATCTTCGACGGCCGGTTCGAGAAGAAGCTGCCCAGCGAGGACAAGCTGGCGGCGATGCTGAACATCAGCCGCACCACCGTCCGCACCGCCCTGCAGAGCCTCGAGCGCGACGGCGTCGTCACCCGCCAGCGGGCCATCGGTACGCTGATCAACCCCCACGTGCGGCCGTCCTCGCTCACCCTGCAGCGGCTGGCGGGCTTCGACGGGCTGCTGGAAGAGCGCGGCTTCGAGGTCGAGGTCGACATGACCTGGGAGTGGGCGAAACCGGACGAGGGCCTCCTGAGCGCCTTCCCGCTCGATCCCCACGAGGAGTACCTGACGGTCGAGAAGACCTATCGCGCCGACGGCACCCTCGCCCTCTCGATCATCGACGTCGTCCCGAAGAGCTCCCTGTCCTCGACCGACCTGCCGGAGGAGATCGACGCCTCGCTCTTCGCCTACAGCGAACGGGAATGGCCGGCTCCGATCCACCACGCGGTCGTGAAACTCGTCCCCGAGGTGAAGAACGGAGACAACACGAAACTGGAAATTGACGACGGCGTCCCCTTCCTGCGGCTGCTCGAGATCCACTACTCCGCGCGCGGCGCGGCCCTCGGCTACTCGGTGATCTCGGCCGACGACAAATACATCAGCCTCGAGGTGGTCCGCACGCAGTGAGCGGGCGCGGCGACAAGGACGCGAAGGCCGTCGTCGGCGCGCCCGTACCTCGCCGCGAGGATCGCCCGCTGCTGCGCGGCGAGGGCGAGTACATCGCCGATGTCGAGGCCCCTGCCGGCACCCTCCACGCCGCCTTCGTCCGCAGTCCCGCGGCGCACGCCGAGTTGTGCGGCGTCGATCTCCAACCCGCCCTCGACGCCCCCGGCGTGCGCGGCGCGTTCGCCTTCGACGACCTCGGCCTGGCACCGTTGACCCCGCCGATGGAGAACCCCGACGCGCGGACGGTCCCCCGCCCGCTGCTCGCCGACGTCCGCGTCCGGTTCGTCGGCG
>JBOGYZ010000052.1:0-2917 GCA_050697015.1 Solirubrobacterales bacterium | reverse complement strand
ATGTAGAGCTCCTCGAAGTCGGTCGAGGACAGGTCGGTGATCCGGACCCGCCGGTTGGGCTCCGAGATCACCAGGCCCTCGCGCTGGAGCATCCGGATCGCCTCGCGCAGTGGGGTGCGTCCGACGTCGAGGCGGCGGGCGAGATCGGCCTGCGAGGTCTCGCCGCTGGGGATGTTGCCGGCGAGGATTTCGCTCCGCAGCTGGTCGTGGACGATGCTTACGTTTCGCCCTTCGCGCGGTACGGATTTCGTGTCGAGGGAGGGCATCTGGACAGCTTATTGCCTTGGTCGGCCTTCAGACCCGGACCGATGGACTAGATCCATTCGGACCTTCTGACGCGCACTCGACGAACGTCATACAGCCCGGCCCGCCCGCCCGCCGCCCTCGGCGACGCAGACGTTGCGCTGCACGCCGAGCCCGGTGATCGTTCCCTCGACCACGTCGCCGGGCGCGAGAAAGACGCCGTGGGAGGCGCCGTTGCCGGCCGGCGAGCCGGTGAGGACCACGTCGCCCGGGCGCAGCTCGGCGACCGTCGAGACGTAGGAGATGAGCTGGGCGACGTCGAAGATCATGTCGCTGGTCGACTCGTCCTGCATCGTCTGCCCGTTGAGCGTGAGCTTGATCTGCAGATCCTGCGGGTCGTCGACGAAGCCCGCGGGCACGAGCAGCGGCCCGATCGGCAGGAAGGTGGGGGAGTTCTTCCCCGCCAGCCAGTCGATCCCCATCGTGCCGGTGTCCCAGCGGGCGAGCGCGTCGCGTGAGGTGAGGTCGTTGGCGATCGTGTAGCCGGCGATCAGGTCGAGGGCCTGTTCCGGCGGCACCCGCCTGCCGGTTCGGCCGATCACCGCCGCCAGCTCGAGCTCCCAGTCGGGCTGTTTCGAGTCGGCCGGGAGGACGACCTCGTCCTCCGCCCCGATCATCGCGTGTGCCGAGCCGAGGAAGACGAATGGGTTGCCGCCCTCGGCGCGCTCGTCCATCTCCCGGCGCATGAGCTCTCGGTCGTCGGAGGCGAGGCCGTCGGAGTCGTCGTCGCGGCGTTCGGCCCCGGCGATCAGGTCGAACACATGCTGGCGATAGTTGGCCGCCGCCTGGAAGATCTGGCCGACGGGGGAGATCGGCGGCAGCGGGTGGAGCTCGTCCGTGGGCGTCCCACGCGAGCCGTCGACCCCGCCGTCGGCGAGCCGCCGCAGCTCCGCCAGCCGCGCGTCCCAATCGTCGAGGAGGCCGCGAATCGTCGTTCCCTCGCCGAGCAGAGGGCGGAGGTCATGCGCGCGCCCGTCGACCACGAGATGGGGAGCCGCACCGTCATCGGTGGCAAAGGTCCCCAGTGCGAATGGGACGCCGGTGGTCGACACGATCTAATTCTCCCTCTCTCGCGAAGTACATCGATGGCCCGGATGGGCCGCGTTCATCAGTGTATATACATTGACAAGATGGTGCAAACCTATCTTGTATCGTAAAACAAAAAAGTGGATACAGCTTGGGATTTCTGATATGAATTCCCTCGCTTTACGAAGGCAAAGAGATTCGACATGGTCGGCGGAGGGTTACCGCCGGGGCCAGTTCGAAACGACGGAGGAGAGAGATGCCGGCATCGATATTCAAGAGGAGCGCCCTGGCGGCGTTGATCGTGGGCGTTCTCGCGCTTGCCCTGGCGGCCTGCGGTGGCGGTGGCAGTAGCAGCTCCGGCGGCACCGGAGAAACCGAAGTGACGGGGTCCGAAGCGACCAAGTCCGAAACCGGCGGCAGCTCCGGCGGCGCCGACGTCGCGGCGGCGAAAAAAGTGATCGCGCCGTACATCGGACAGCCGAGCCCCTTCCCGGTCACCGAAAAGCTCAAAGAAGTTCCGACCGGGGCCAAGATCGCCTACATGAACTGTGGCGCTCCGGTCTGCGCGATCTTCTACGAAGGCATGTCGGCCGCCGCCAAGACGATGGGGGTCGAAGTCGTCAACCTCAAGGCGGGCACTGCTGCCAACACCGTCGCCTCGGCCTTCGACACCGCGGTGACCGGTGATTTCCAGGCGGTGGTCGTCACCGCGATCCCGATCGAACTGTGGTCGAAACAGCTCAAAGAACTGCAGGCGAACGAAGTCCCCGTGATCACCACCGGCGTCACCGGGACCGAACAGTACGGGGTCGAGTCCCCGCAGGTTGCGGAGCCGATGGACGCGTTCATGGGCGAACTGATGGCGAACTACGCGATTGCCGAATTCAGCCCGAGCACCAACTACGTCTACTACAACGTCCCCGAGCTGCCGTTCAGCAACCTGATCGAAGAAAAAGTCAAGGAAGTGCTGAGCGAAAAGTGCCCGGAATGCTCGCTGCGGACCGCGAAGGTGCCGGTTGCCCAGCTCGGCAACACCGCTCCGAACACGGTCGTCTCGGACCTTCAGGCCAATCCGGAAACCGAAGTCGCGATCCTCAGCACCGAAGAGATCGGGATCGGCCTGGCGCCGGCCCTGAAGACCGCCGGCATCGAAGTGAAGACGATCGGTCAGACGCCGACGCCGCCCAACCTCGAAGCGCTGAAAAAAGGCGAACAGACCTCAGCCCTCGGCGTCGACATCGCCGTGCTCTCCTGGACGCTGCTCGACCAGGCCGCGCGGGAGATCGTCGGCCAGCCCCTCAGCGGCTCGGAGGCCGAAGGGCTCTCCGTGGTCCAGTTCCTGACCCAGGAAGACATCACGTTCGACCCGTCCAAAGGGTGGACCGGCTATCCCGAATTCCCGGAAAAGTTCGCGAAGTTGTGGGGCGTCGGAGGCTGACATGAGTGAGTCTCTCCTTCAGGTCCGGAGGCTCTCCAAGAGCTTCCCGGGCCTGAAGGCCCTGGACGACGTCTCCCTCGAGGTCTCCTCGGGGGAGATCGTCGCCCTCGTCGGACAGAACGGCTCGGGCAAGTCGACCCTGGTCAAGGT
>JBOGYZ010000051.1:0-8825 GCA_050697015.1 Solirubrobacterales bacterium | reverse complement strand
GGCCAGGGCGGCGGGCGGCCGAGCGGCAGCCAGAGCGCGGGGAATCAGCGGGCCTCGCTCGCGGGCGGCGAAAAGGGGAGCGAAGGCGGCGGGACGAAGGGCGAACTGGCGCTGAAAGCAGGCTTCGCCGCGGTCAGGTCGGGCAAGGCGGCGACGGGGCGCGGGCCGCGGAACGCCCAGGGCGCGGGCGGGCCGGGCAAGTCGGCGGGCATCGGCGGCTCGGCCTTCGAGGAAGCAGAAGCGGGCTCGCTCGGCTACGTCCCCCCGGATGCCGGCGTCGCCCCGACCCTCGATCCCGGGCTCTTCGCCCGTTATCTGAACGCGCTCGCCGCGATCGCGGGGCGGTCGTGGTGAGCCGCCCGACGCGATGAGCTTCGCCGCCCCCTGGGCCTTCGCCGGCCTGGCGCTCGCGATCCCGCTCGTGCTGGCGCACCTGCGCCGCCGCCGGCCACGCGAGCGGGATGTCCCCAGCGTGCTGGCGTGGCGCCACTCGCAGGCCCCGGTCGGCGCCTCGACCCGCCGGCTCGGCAACCCCGCGCACCCCTTGCTCTTGGCCTTGCAACTGCTTGTGCTCGCCCTCTTCGTGCTGGCGCTGGCGAAACCCCACACCGTGGGCGACACGCCGGGGCCGACCCGCGCCTTCGTCGTCGATGACTCGATCTGGATGGGGGCGCGTGAAGGCGGCAGCACCCGGCTGGAGGCGGCGCGGTCGGCGCTCCGCGACGAACTGGAAGCGCTGCCCGGCGACGAACGCGTCGCACTGATCCTTGCCGGCGCCGAATCGCGGCTCCTTTACGAAGGGGGCGCGGGCGACGCGGCCGGCGCCGTCGCCAAGATCCGGCCGAGCTTCGGCCTGGCCGACCTCGGCGCGGCGCTTCGCCTCGCCGCCGGGCTGCCGCGGGACGGGGGAGGGGTAGAGCTGCTGCGCGCTCCCGAGAACCGGGCGCCGCGAATCGTCGGCGACGAAGGCGCCTACCGCGAACGGGTCGTGGGTCGCCCGATCGCCGATCAGGGGATCGCCGAGCCGAGCGCCCGTTGCCTTGGCGGTGGCGGCGCCGGCCGCTGCGAGCTCTTCGCCCGGATCGAGAGTACGGCGACCGCGCCGCGCGACGCCGAGGTCGAAGTCCTGGACGGCGGCAAGCGCCTCAGCTCCCAGACGGTGCGGGTGCCGGCGGGCGGCTCGGCCCCGGTCGCCTTCAATGCTCCCGCCGGCGCGCACCTCGAACTCGCGCTCGCCGCCGGCGACCCACTCGCCGCCGATGACCGCGCCTACGTCGACGTCCCCGCCGCCGAACCGTTCCGCATCACGCTGGTCGGGGAACGCCAGGACGCCGAACGGCTGGCGCGCGCGCTGCTGGCGGTGCCCGGGGCGAAGGTGACGCTGCGCACCCCGGCCGACTTCAAGCCTGCCGACGCACGCCGGGCCGAACTCCTGGTGATCGACGGTCGGTCGCCGAAGCGCGCGGTTCCCGGCGGCGTCCCCGCGGTCGTCCTCGTCGATCCGCCGAACCTGCCGGGCGGCACCGTCGACGGCCCGCTCGCCCGCAGCCGCCTCAGCGGCGCCGACGCCGGCGCGTCCGTCCTCGACGGGGTGGACCTCGGCTCGCTGACGATCGGTCGCGAAGGCGCCCACCGCCTCGACCTGCCGCCGTGGCTGCGCGCCGTCGCCTGGGCGCCGGGCGGCCCGCTGCTGGCGATCGGCACCCACCAAGGGCGCCGCGAAGCGGTTCTCGCCTTCGACCCGTCGGCCTCGAATCTGCCCCAGCTCGCCTCCTTCCCGCGCCTGGTCGAAAACCTCGTCGCCTGGAGCCGCGAATGGGCGCCGAGCGCCGTCACCGCCGGGGCGCCTTTCCTCGCCCAGCGTCCCGTCGTTACGGGGCCGACGCTGGTCGCCGACGCGAACGGCGCGACCGAGAAGTCGACCCGCACCGCCCTGAAGCTCGACCGCCCCGGCTTCTACGCGCTGCGCCAGCGCGGGCCGTGGGGCGTGAGGTCGCGCCCGATCACGGCGAACGCGGAACTGGCGCAGGCCGTGCCCGCCAACGTCGGTTCGACCGCCGGGCTCGTCGCGGTGCCCAAGCAGACGCCGGTGGACCTGGCGCCGTCCTCGCCCCCGGCGCGGAGCGACGGCACCGACATCGCGCCTTGGTTCCTCGTCGCCGCGCTCGCAGTGCTGCTGGTCGAGGCGGCGCTGGCGATCCGCCTCGAAGGTCCCGGCCGTACGTTCTTCGCCCTGCGCGCCCTCGCCCTCGCGTTCCTCGTCGTCGCGCTGCTCAAGCCGCAGGTCGGGGACGAGGCGCCGCCGACCACCGTCGTCGCCCAGCGCTCGCACGGGGTCGACCCGGCCGGTACGGCCGTCGAGCGCCAATGGGCCGAAGCGGCGAGCGAGTGTCACGGCGCCTGCCGGGTGCTCGAATTCGGCGGGGTCGCACGCGCTGCCGGGGGGCCCGAAGCGGCGGGTGGTGCCGCGACGGCAGCGGACCTGGAACCGGCCGCCGTCGACCTCGAATCCGCCGTCCGCGAAGCGGTCGCGGCGACGCCTTCCGGCGGGCGGGTCGTCGTGCTCGCCAACGGACGGCAGACCCGGGGCGAATCGGATGCGGCGAACGCGACGGCGCGGGCGCGCAACGTTTCGGTCGACGTGGTGCCGCTGCCCGAACGCGGCCGCGACGCCGCCGTCACCCGGCTGCAGGTCCCCGAAGCGCTTCGCGCCGGCGACCCGCTGCCGCTCGGGGTCAACGTCCGCAGCACCGTCGCCGCGCCCGCGACTGTCTCTCTATATGAAGACGGCAAGCCGCGCGGCACGCGCCCGGTCCACCTGGCGGTCGGCGACAACCCCTACCTGCTCTCGCTCGTGGCGGCCGGTCCCGGCGCGCACTCCTACCGGGTCGTCGTCCAGATGAAAGGCGACGAAGGGCGGGGCAACGACGCGCTCGCCGCGACGCTCCGGGTCGTCCGTCGCCCGCACGCGCTGGTCGTCGCGCCGGGAGGATCGAGCCTCACGCCGATCCTCGAAGGCGACGGCATCGCGGTCACCACCGCGACCCCCGCCCAGGTCCCGACCACGGCCGCGGCGCTCGGCGCCTACGCCACCGTCGCCCTCGACGATGTCGCCGCGCCCGAACTGGGTGACACCCGCGCCCGCGCGCTCGCCGAGGCGGTCCGCACCGGCCGGACCGGCCTCGTCGTCCTCGGCGGCCCCCACAGCTTCTCGCTCGGCGGCTACTACTCATCGCCGTTGCAGGACGCGCTCCCCGTCGGCAGCCTCAAGCCTGGCAACCTGCAGCGCCGCAACCTCGGCCTCGAGATGATCCTCGACCGCTCCGGCTCGATGTCGGAAACGATCAACGGGGTGGAGAAGATCGCCCTGGTCCGCGTCGCCACTCGCTCGGCCACCGCCTTCGTCGCCAAGCACCACGACCAGCTCGGCGCGATCGCCTTCGACGTCGAACCGCACACCGTCGTCCCGCTCACCCGCCTGAACTCGCCCGCCGACGCCGCCGCGGTCGACAAATCGATCGACCGCATCCGTGCCGAAGGCGGCACCAACATCTACAAGGCCCTCGCGGCAGGCGCCAGGGAAATCGAGACCTCGACCGAGCAGAACCGCCACATGGTCCTGCTCTCCGACGGGATCAGCGAAAAAGGCACCTACGCGCAGCTGGTGCCGCGCCTGAAGGCCGAACACATCACGGTCTCCACGGTCGCGCTCGGCCTCGATGCCGACTTCGAACTCCTGCAGTCGATCGCCAAGGAAACCGGCGGCCACTTCTACGCGACCGTCGACCCGCGCGAACTGCCGAAGATCTTCGCCAAAGACACCCGTGCCGCCGCCCGTCCGGTTCGCCTGCACGGCAAGATCGGCGTGACGCCGGGCCTCGACAGCCCGATCGTCCGCGACCTCGCCGGGCAGAAGCTGCCCACTTTGCGCGGCAATGTAGTGACCCAGCTGAAGCCCGGCGCGGACGCGATCCTGCTCGGCCAGGACAAAGACCACCCGCCCGACCCGACCCTCTCCCAGTGGCAGTACGGCGCCGGCCGCGTGGTCGCCTGGACCCCTGGGATCGATCCGGAATGGGCGGGAGAATGGACGAGGCAGTCGGCCCTCTTCGCCGACATGGCCCGTTACGTCGAGCCCGCCGTGGCGTCTGGGCCGCTGACCCCGCGGATCGCCAGCGGGGCCGAAGGCGAGGTGGAAGTCGACGAAGCCGAAGGCATCGAACCGGCGGCAGGGGTGGGAGCGATGGAAGGCTCGATCGTCACCCGCGGCGGGCGCCCGACGCCGCTGGCGCTCGAACCGCGGGCGCCCTGGCGCTGGACCGCGGCGCTGCCGTACCCGCGGCCCGGCGTCGACGCCTTCGCCCTCCGCAACCTCGGCCGCACCTCGCGCGGCCTCCTCGCCGTGCCTTACTCGGAAGCGCTCCGCCCGCTGCCCGCCGACGCGACGCCGCTCGGCCCGCTCGCCGCCGGAACCGGGGGACGAGTGCTCGCCCCGACCGCCACCGGCACCCTGACCGCGCACCGCACCGACCTCTGGTGGTGGTTCGCGCTCGCCGCGCTCCTCTGCTTCCTCGGCGACGTCGCCGTTCGCCTCGTCCCCCGCCGCCGCGCAGGACGGCGCGGTTTCAGGCCGCGGTCAGGCGGATCTCCGAGCGCGGGTCGAAGAGTAGATCGAGTGGAGTCCGCGAGGTCGACGCCGGGGTGAAGCTGACCCCGTGGTGCCGGCACGCCGCTTCGGCCGCCGCCCTTTGCGCGGCGGCGAACTCCGCGTAGCGCCGCCCCTCCGCCGCGTCCACGTCGAGCAGCAGCGTCTCGCCGGTCTCCACGTCGCGCAACTCGGTCGGCCCGCTCAGCTCGGTCTCCAGGTCGGAGGGCTCGTTGACCCAGACGAGGTTCGCGTTCCGCCCCGAGCGCGCCAGCTCAATGGCGATCCGGTCGATCTCCTCGCGCGGCACCAGAAGATCGGTGATCAGCACCGCCAGGTCGGGTGCCGAGGTCTCCGCGAGGTCACGCCGCCCGCGCGCCAGGCTGCGCGCCAGATCGGTCCGCGTTCCCTCCGGCAGTCGCGTCACCTCCTCGATCAAGGCGAGGATCTGTTGCGGCGCGGTCGAGGGCCGGGCGGCGCTACATGCGCCGTCGGCCAGCACCCGCACCGTCACCGCGTCGGAGCTCTGCAGCGCGACCACCCCGAGCATCGCCGCCAGCCGCTGGGCCCAGCGGAATTTGCCTGCCATCGAGCGGCTGCCGTCGATCATCACGGCGACGTCGATGTGGCTCTCGGCCAGCGCCGAGCGCACGACCAGGTCGCCGAGCCGCGCGTAGACGCGCCAGTCGACCCGGCGCGGGTCGTCGCCCGGCACGTAAGGGCGGTAGTCGACGAATTCCGGCCCTTCCTGGCGCCGCCGCCCAGAGCGCTCGCCGATCGAGCGGTCCCGCGGCGCGACCGGCTCGGCCAGGGCATAACGCTGCAGCTCGCGCAGGTCCCCGGGGTCCAGAAGCGGAGCCGGGTCCACCATTACTCCGGGTCCTTGGGGACGCGCTCGATCGCTTCGCGGATCAGGTCGTCGGCGGAGACCCCGGCGCGGTCGGCGTCGAGGTCGAGGATCAGGCGGTGGCGGAGGGCCGGCAGGGCGATCTCGCGGACGTCCTCGACCGCCAGCGCGTGGCGCCCGGCCAGCAGCGCGACGGCGCGCCCGGCCAAGGCGAGGGCCCGGGCGCCGCGCGGGCTCGGTCCCAGCTCGACGTATTCGTGCACCCGCTCGGAGGCCTCCGGCCGCCCGGGGTGGAGGGCCATCACCAGCCGCGCCGCGTAGCCGACCACGTGGTCGGCGGCCGGCAGCGCCCGCACCGTCTCGCGCAGGCGCCGTACTTCGTCGGCGTCGGCAACGGGCTCGATCGCCCGCGGCGCCTCGTCGTCGGGCCGCCCGGCGAGCTGGGTCAGCTCGTCCAGCTCGGGATAGTCGAAGTGGAGGTTCAGCAGGAAGCGGTCGAGCTCGGCCTCCGGCAGCGGGTAGGTGCCGCGCATTTCGATCGGGTTCTGGGTCGCCAGGACGATGAACGGGTCGGGCAGCTCGTGGGTGGTCTCGGCGACCGTCACCGTGCCCTCCTGCATCGCCTCGAGCAGCGCGCTCTGGGTGCGCGGCGCGGCGCGGTTGATCTCGTCGGCCAGCACCACGTTGGCGAACAGCGGCCCGGGCTCGAAGCGGAACGCCGACTCGCCCTCGCGCGGGGACCCGCGCAGGACCGAGGTGCCGGTGATGTCGGCGGGCATCAGATCGGGAGTGAACTGGACGCGCCGTGAGCGCAGCCGCACCGCCGCCGCCAGGGAGCGGGCGAGGGTGGTCTTGCCCAGCCCCGGCGCCCCCTCGAGCAACGCGTGGCCGCCGACCGCGAGGCAGATCACGGCGCCCCGCACGGCTTCCTTCTGCCCGATCACGGCGCCGGTCACCGCGGCTTCGATGGCGGCGCCGATCGACGCGATGTCCCTGTCGTTGGCCTGAGAAGGCGTGGTGGTCATATAGGCAGCCTATATATTGGCTGGACACACAAGTTTGTAGTGGGGAGAAGTGAGTGAAAGTACTGCTTGCAACGCCACGCGGTCCCTGTGCGGGCGTCGATCGCGCCGTCGAGACGGTCGAGCGCGCGCTTCAGGAGCACGGCGCCCCGGTCTACGTCCGCAAGCAGATCGTCCACAACAAGCACGTGGTGGAGGAGCTGTCGGCGCTCGGCGCGGTCTTCGTCGACGAGGCCGCCGAGGTGCCGGAGGGCGAGCTCCTGGTCTTCTCCGCGCACGGCGTCGCGCCCGCCGTCAGGGCCCAGGCAACCGCGCGCGAGCTGCGCACGATCGACGCCACCTGCCCGCTGGTCACCAAGGTCCACGTCGAGGCGCGGCGGTTCGCCGCCGAGGGGTACACGATCGTGATGATCGGCCACGCGGGTCACGAGGAGGTCGAAGGGACGACCGGCGAGGCGCCCGAGGCGATCGTCCTGATCGAATCCGCGGCCGCGGTCGAGGCGCTCGAGGTCCCGGACCCGGACAAGGTCGCCTTCATCACCCAGACCACGCTCTCGGTCGACGAGACGGCCGAGGTGATCGCGGCTCTGCGCGCCAAGTTCCCGGCCATCCGCTCGAGCAAGTCCGAGGACATCTGTTACGCGACGACCAACCGCCAGGTCGCCGCCAAGGCGCTCGCCGAGAAGTGCGAGCTGGTGCTCGTGATCGGCTCGGCGAACAGCTCGAACTCCAACCGCCTGGTCGAGGTCGCGCGGGAGCACGGCGCCGCCTCCTACCTCATCGACGACCACGCGGGGGTCCGCGAGGAGTGGCTGGAGGGCGTCGAGACAGTCGGGATCACCTCCGGCGCCAGCGCCCCCGAGGTCCTGGTCGAAGAGCTGGTCGAGTGGCTGCACGGCCGCGGGCCGGTCGAGATGGAGGAGTCGGGGGCCGTCCAGGAGGACGTGCGCTTCATGCTGCCGAAGGAGATCCGCGAATATTCTGGACGCCCAGTGAGTGAATCGAATTCGATCCGAGCGACCTTCAGCGTCCCCTACGACTACGAGGTCCTCTTCACCAGCGATGCTCTCGACCCCGAGAACCTCGTGCTGCGCGACGCCCTCGCCGGGCCGCGCGCCCGCGTCCTGCCGGTCCTCGACGCCGGCCTGGTCGAGCACCACCCGGACCTGCCGGATGCGTTCGTCGCCTACGCGGCCGCCCACGCCGACCGCATCGACCTCGCCGCCCAGCCGATCCTGCTGCCGGGTGGGGAGGAGGGGAAGGAGGACCCGCGCCACGTGCAGACGGTGCTCGAGGCGATCAACGAACACGGCATCGACCGCCATGCCTACGTCGTCGGCTTCGGCGGCGGCGCCTTCCTCGACGCGGTCGGCTTCGCCGCGACGATCGCCCACCGCGGCGTCCGCATGGTCCGCCTGCCGTCGACCGTCCTCGCCCAGAACGACGCCGGGATCGGGGTGAAGAACGGGATCAACGCCTTCGCCAAGAAGAACTTCGTCGGCGCCTTCGCGCCACCCGCCGCGGTGATCAACGACGAGCGCTTCCTCGCCACGCTGTCGGACCGCGACTGGCGCGCCGGCACGAGCGAGGCGGTCAAGGTGGCCCTGCTGCGCGACGCCGCCTTCTTCGCCGAGCTGGAGGACCTTGCCTACCCGATCACCCAGCGCGACCCGGAGGCGATGCACCGCCTCATCCACCGCTGCGCCGAGCTCCACCTGCAGCACATCGCCGGCGCCGGCGACCCCTTCGAGCTCGGCTCCGCCCGCCCGCTCGACTTCGGCCACTGGTCCGCCCACAAGCTGGAGAAGCTGACGAATCACGGCCTGCGCCACGGCGAGGCGGTGGCGATCGGCATCGCCCTCGACACCACCTACGCGCACCTCGCCGGGATCCTCGGCGAGGCCGACTGGCGGCGCGCGGTCGGCATCCTCGAGGCGCTCGGCTTCGAGCTCTCGGTCGAGGAGCTCGACCACCCGGCGCTGCTCGACGGGCTCACCGAGTTCCGCGAGCACCTCGGTGGCGAGCTGACGATCACGGTGATCGACGCGATCGGCTCGCAGGTCGACGTCCACGAGATCGACGCGCGGATGATGGCCGCCGCGGTCGAGGAGCTGCGCGGCGCGATCGGGGCCAGGGTGTGAGCAGGGCCCGGGCTCTCGTCCGACTGGTGCGGCTGCCCTCCGTGTTGACCGTGCCGGGTGACGTGCTGGTCGGCGCCGCCTGGGACGGCTCCCCCGGCACGGCGGGCGCGCCGCTCGCCTCCGGGGTCATCGGCTCCTCCTTCGTCTACCTCAGCGGCATGGCGCTGAAC
>JBOGYZ010000050.1:0-9432 GCA_050697015.1 Solirubrobacterales bacterium | reverse complement strand
TTCGCCTTGTCGGTCTCGATCTCGACCAGCTCGTCGCCGACCGCGACCTCGTCGCCGACCCCCTTCATCCACTTGAGGACGGTGCCCTCCTCCATCGAGTCCGACAGGCGCGGCATCACGATCTCGGGCATGACTAGGCCGCCAGGTCGAGGACCCGCAGGGCGGCCCGCTCGATCCGGTCCTCGGTCGGCATCGCCGCGAGCTCGAGCTCCTTCGCGTAGGGCAGTGGCACCTCCGCCATCCCCAGCCGCTCGACCGGCGCGTCGAGGTCGTCGAAGCAGGCGTGCTGGATGCGCGCGGCGATCTCGGCGGTGACCCCGTAGCTCGGCCAGCCCTCCTCGACGCAGAGCACCCGGTTGGTCTTCGCGACCGACTTCGCGACCGTCTCCACGTCGAGCGGCCGCAGGCTGCGCAGGTCGACGACCTCGATCGACACGCCCTTCTCGGCGGCAAGCTTCTCGGCGACTTTCAGCGCCCGCACCGTCGCGAAGGAGTGGGCGACCACGGTCAGGTCGCCCCCCTCCCGCGCCACCGCGGCGCGTCCGATCGGCGTCACCAGCTCCGGGTCGACCGCGACCTCGCCCTTCTCTTTGTAGATCGGCAGGTTCTCGATCACCAGCACCGGGTCGTCGTCGCGGATCGCTGCCTTCAGCAAACCCTTGGCGTCGGCCGGGCTGGCCGGCGCGACGACCTTCAGCCCGGGCGTCCCGGCGAACCAGCCGTCGAAGCTCTGCGAGTGCTGCGCGGTCAGCTGATTACCCGCGCCGTTCGGCGTGCGGATCACCAACGGGCAGCGCACCTCGCCGCCGAACATCGCGCCGATCTTCGCCGCGTGGTTCACGACCTGGTCCATCGCGACGAGGAGGAAGTTCAGGGTCATGATCTCGACGATCGGCCGCTCGCCCAGCATCGCCGCGCCGACGCCCGCGCCGACGAAGCCCTCCTCGGAGATCGGCGTGTCGCGCACCCGGTCGGGCCCGAATTCGTCCATCAGTCCGGCGGTCACCTTGTAGGAGCCGTCGAAGAGCCCGACCTCCTCGCCCATGACGAAGACGCGCTCGTCGCGTTCCATCTCCTGGCGCATCGCGAGGCGGAGCGCCTCGCGGTAGGTCATCGTCTCGACGCCCGTCACCGCGGGAGCCTCGGTGAGACCGGGGCCGCTCACGCTCCCAGCCCTCCGGCGAAGACCAGCTCCTCCTCACCGGAGGGGCTGCCGGGACGCATGCGCTCGAACTGCTCCTCCGAGCCCTCGGCGTAGACGCCGGCGGCAAGGCGATCCACCGCGGGCGCGGCGTCGGCCTCGGCGTAGGCGACGGCCGCCTCGACCTCGGCTTCGACTTCGACCTCCAGCGCCTCGATCCCCTCGAGCGGGACCCCACGCGCCTCGAGCGACTCGCGGGTCCGCACCAGCGGGTCCCGTTCGCGCCGCTCCTCGATCTCCTCGCGGGTCCGGTAGGCCAGCCCGGCGTCGGCGACCGAGTGGCCGCGGAAGCGGTAGGTGAGCGCCTCGAGCACGGCCGGTTTGCGCTCCTCGCGGGCGGCCCGGAGCAGCCGCGCCGTCGCCCACTCGACCTCCTCGAGGTCGTCGCCGTCGACCCGCTCGCCCTCGATCCGATAGGCGGCGGCGCGCTTGAAGACCTCGGGCTCGGCCGAGGCGCGCTCGACGCTCGTCCCCATCCCGTACTCGTTGTTGACGACCATGAAGACGACCGGCAGGTTCCAGACCGCCGCCAGGTTCAGGGACTCGTGCCAGGCGCCCATGTTCACGGCGCCGTCGCCGAGCTCGCAGAGCACTGCCTGCTCCTTGCCTTGGCGGACCAGCGAGAGCGCCATCCCGGTCGCGATCGGCAGCTGACCGCCGACGATCCCCCAGCCGCCGTAATAGCCGCGCGAGACATCGAGCAGGTGCATCGAGCCGCCGCGCCCGTGTGCGCAGCCATGGGCGCGGCCGAAGAGCTCCGCCATCACCGCGTCTGCCGGGACCCCGCGGGCCAGCGCGAAGCCGTGGCAGCGGTATCCGGTGACGAGCAGGTCGTCCTCCTCCAGCGCCGACACCGCGCCGACCGTCGCCGCCTCCTGGCCCGAGGACAGGTGGCAGTAGCCGCCGATCCGCGCCGCCTTGTACTGGCGCTCCGCGGCTTCCTCGAAGCGGCGGATCAGGAACATCGTGCGGTACTGGCCGAAAAGGTCGTCGACGTCAAGGTCGAATGGGGCGTCGGTGCGGTCGATTACGGCCATCAGGGCTCCTCGAAGTAGTCGGGGTGTTGTTCGCGGATGCGCGGGACCTCGCGCAGGACCGCCCGCAGATGCTCGCGCAGGGCGACCTCGGCGGCGTCGGGATCGTGGCCGCCGACGGCGTCGGCGATGGCGCGGTGGTCCTCGACCATCGTCGCCAGGTAGTCGGGCATGCGGAGGCTCAGCCGCCGCAGCCGGTTGAGGTGGGACTTGGCCCGCTCGTTGACCGGCCAGACGGCCGGGTGGCCGCTGAGATCGCAGAGGTATCGGTGAAAGGTGTCGTCGAGCAGTTGCCAGGAGTCGACGTCGACGCGGTCGACCGCTCGTTCCTGGGCGCGCAGGTTTTCCTCGACCTGGGCCACCGACTCTTCGTCGGCGAGTTCGGCGGCGACGCGGACCGCGGTGCACTCGAGCGCCTCGCGGATGAACTGTGCGTCGGAGACCGCCGCCGGACTGATCCGGGCGACGAAGGTGCCGATCTGGGGACGGACTTCGACCAGGCGGTCGTCGCGGAGGCGGCCGAGCGCCTCGCGGATCGGCGTGCGGCTGACGCCGAGGCGCTCGCCCAGCTCGGTCTCCGAGAGGCGTTCGCCGGGAGCCAGCTCGGCGCGGACGATCTGGTCGCGCAGGGCGGCGTAAAGATACGGGCCGGCCGGGGCGCGGCCGGCGCGCCGGCCGCCGTCGGGAGCTTTACCTCCACGGATGGGAATCGGCTCAGCCATGCGAGAAATACTAGTATACAAGCGGTCGGACGGTTTCGAGTCCCGTCTGACGCCCCTGACGCCCCGCCCCCGTGCGGGGCGTCTGCGTTCTCAGTCCTTCGGGAGGCGGAGGGTCCAGCCGAAACGGTTGCCCTTGCGGCGCGGCACCGTGCCCGAGAACGGCACCGGATCCGGTAGCGGCTCGCCACGACTCTCGGCCGCGACGAAGCGGAGCAGGACCGTCGGCACGAAGACCCGCTCCTCCTCCGGCATCGTGGAGATCTCGATCCCGACCCGGTCCTCCTTTTCCTGGTTCGGGTTGATGCGCAGGTCGGCCACCATGCCCGCCACTTCGGCTTCGACCCGTCGTTCGTCGGCTTCGCTCAGCGCCATGGCGGACAGGCTAGATGGTCGACTTAAGGTCCGGGCGTCGGAGCGCGGTCGACCTGATGTCCGTTTTACGGACCCTCGGTCGACCGCCTCGGCGGAACCGGACCAAGGGTCGACCGCGCCTACGCCTGCGCCCTCAGCTCCCCTTCTGCTGCTCGCAGAAGATGCCGTGGATGCGCTCGAGCACCCTGGAGGCGACCCGGAGTTCCTCGTCGTCGAGACCCTCGAGTGCCTCCTGCCAGCGCCGATGCCAGACGGCCTTGCGCGCCTCCACCTTGCGCCGGCCGCGCCGGGTCAGCTTGACCACGACGATCCGGCGGTCGGACTCCGAGCGGGTCCGCTCGACCAGCTCCGCCTCGGAGAGGCCGTCGAGCATCCCGGAGACGGTCGCGGCGCTCGCCTCGACTGCCTCGGCGAGCTCGCCCGCGTTCATCGCCCCGTTGGCGTAGAGCTCGATCAGCAGCTCGAACTGGGCGTGGCCGATTTCGTCGCCGCGATGGGTGTCGCGGCCGCGCAGGCTTCGCAGGCTACGGAAGGCGCGCCGGAACGCAGCCCCCAACTCGGTGACGGCCGCCTCGCGCTCGGCGCTCACAACGACCTCCTCCTTGTCGGCGGGCTCAGGCACCGATCGGCTCCACGAACTCCTCCGCGGCCTCGACCGCGGCGATCTGCGGCTCGTCTTTCGGACCCTCGGCACGGAGCAGGAAGAGGACCGGGATCAGCGAGGCCGCGCAGATTCCCAGCGCCCACCAGAAGGCGGTGCCGAAGGCCGCCGCCAGCTCGGCACTCCCCTGCGCCCCGGCGCTGGCGCGCTGCAGGACCACCGCCAAGACCGCGGTGCCGATCGCGCCGCCGACCCGCTGCAGGACGTTCATCTGCGGCGTCGCATCGGAGAGCTGGTCGGTGCGCAACGCGGCGAAGGCGACGGTCGTGGTCGGGATGAAGGAGAGGCCGATGCCGACGCCGCGGATCAGCAGCAGCACGGAGATGAAGGCGATCGAGGTGTCGGCGCCGATGAAGGCGAGCGGCAGCGAGCTGAGCGTCAGGATCGAGACGCCGACGAAGGCGACGCGACCGCCGCCGAAGCGTTCGGTCATCTTGGCGATCCGCGGCGAGACGAGCAGCATCCCGAGCCCCTGTGGGCCGACCAGGAGGCCGGTCACGACGACGCTCTCGTGACGGACCTGCTGGTAGTAGAGCGGGATCAGGATCATCGCCCCGAACAGCGCCGCGCCGAGGCCGAAGGTGGTGAGCGAGGCGGCGCCGAAGATCCGGTTCTTGTAGAGGCGCACGTCGAGCAGCGGGCGCTCGGCGCGCAGCGCGTGCCACCCGAACGTGAGGGTCAGCAGGATGCCGGCGACGATCGGCCAGACGACGGTCGGCGCGGTGAAGCTTTCCTTGGTGGCGATCTCGGAGAGGCCGTAGACGATCAGCGGCATGCTGGTCGCGAGCAATACCAGGCCGATCCAGTCGAGCTTGCCCGCCTCGCCGAGGTTCGAGTCGGGCAGCATCCGCCAGCCGAGGAACCCCGCGACCGCTCCGATCGGCACGTTGACGAAGAAGATCCAGGACCAGTGCAGGTTCTGCAGGATCAGGCCGCCGACCACCGGGCCGAGGATCGGCGCCAGCATCGCCGGCATCACGACGATGCCCATCACCCGGCCCATCCGTTTCGGCCCCGCGACCTCGGCCATGATCATCTGGGCGACCGGCATGATCATCCCGCCGCCGATACCCTGGAGCACGCGGAAGAGGATCAGCGAGGTGCTCGATTCGGCGAGGCCGCAGAGGGCAGAGCCGATCGTGAAGAGGCCGATCGAGGCGAGGTAGACGCGCTTGGCGCCGAAGCGGCGGGCCGCCCAGCCGGTCAGCGGGATCACCGCGGCGAGCGCCAGCAGGTAACCGGTCGCGACCCACTGGATCTGGGCGATCGTGCTGTGCAGCTCGTGGCTCAGGGTGTCGAGCGCGACGTTGACGATCGTCGTGTCGAGGATCGACATCGTCATCCCGAGGATCACCACCCCGGCGATCTTCCAGACGTATGGCTCGATGCGGTCGGTCGAAGACATAAGGCGCCGAAAGATTAGGGACCGAAGAGGATCTCCGTCTTTAGAAAGCGCTTCGCAACTCTTTAGAAAGTTGTTCACGAGCGTTTAGGGCACGACGAGCAGAGGGCGCGACTCTGTCCCCCATGCCCAAGCAAAAGAGAAGTCATCCGTTCGGCTCTGCCCTGTTGGGCGGGGCAGTCGTCGCCGTCTTCGCCGCCCTCGCCTTCGCGACCGGGCTGGTGTCGACCAGCGGCGGATCCACCACCACCCGCGAAGTCGTCGCCTCCGGTGCCACCCCGGCCGCGGACGTCACCTCCAATGACGAAGGCGGCAACACCGTCAACGAGATCTACAAGGCCGACGCGAACGGCGTCGCCTTCATCGAATCCAAAGTGGCCGAAGGGGTCGCCTCCGGCTCCGGCGTCGTCCTCGACGAAGAAGGCCACGTCCTCACCAACAACCACGTCGTCGAAGGCGGCGAAACGATCCAGGTGTCCTTCGAATCGGAAGGCCAGATGTACCCGGCCGAAGTGGTCGGCACCGAACCGAACTCCGACCTCGCGCTGCTGAAGGTCGATGCCCCCGCCGCGAAGCTCCACCCGTTGAAGCTCGGCGACTCCTCGAAGATGGAAGTCGGCGACCCGGTGGTCGCGATCGGCAACCCCTTCGATCTGCAGCGGACCGTGACCAGCGGCATCGTCTCCGCCCTCCAGCGTGAAATCCAGGCCCCCGACGGGGTGACGATCGACAACGTCATCCAGACCGACGCGGCGATCAACCCGGGCAACTCCGGTGGCCCGCTGATCAACGCCGGCGGCGAAGTGATCGGCATCAACTCGCAGATCTACACCGGCGGCGAAGGGAACGACGGAAACGTCGGCATCGGTTTCGCGATCCCGATCAACACCGCCAAAGAAGAGATCGCCAAGCTCGAGTCCGGGACCGCCGACGAACACGGCTACCTCGGGATCAGCGGGGCGAACATCACCCCCGAACTCGCCCAGGCATTCAACCTGCCGGTCGAAGAAGGCGTCCTCGTGCAGCAGGTCGAGGAAGGTGGCCCGGCAGCGGCCGCCGGCATCCAGGGAGCGACCACTGCGGCGGAAGTCGAAGGCCAGGAATTCGGCCTCGGCGGCGACATCATCACCGAAGTCAACGGAGAAAAGATCGCATCCTCCGAAGACCTGGTGAAGACGGTCTCCGACGCCCATGCCGGGGAAACGGTCGAAGTGACCGTGATCCGCGGCGAACAGACCGCGACGGTGAGCGTGACGCTCGCCGAACGCCCCGCCACCTCGGCGGGATAAGACGGCGGGCGCGCCTTCAAAGCGCCCTCCTCCGAAGCCACCCACGAAGCCCCGGCGTTCTCCCACCCATCCGGTGAGGGCGCCGGGGAGCTTCGGTTTACGGCCTCGCGCCGGCGGCGCCGCTCCGCGTGGGCTTAGGGTTCCGCGCTCATGCCGGGACTTACCGAGACCGAGGCCGCGCGCCGCCTGAAAGAGGCGGGTCCGCCGCACGAGCAGCGCACCAGCCGCTCCTACCTCTCGATCGCGATCGCGAACACGTTCACGGTCTTCAACCTGATCCTCGCCGGGTTCGGGCTCGCGACGATCGTCTTCGGCAATCCCAAGGACGCGCTCTTCCTCGGCATCCTCGTCGCCAACGTCGCGATCGGGACCTTCCAGGAGGTGCGGGCGAAGCGGGCGCTGGACAAGCTCGCGGCGCTGGTCGTCGCCAAAGCGACCGTGCTGCGCGACGGGACGCCGCGCCAGGTGGCGGTCGAGGAGGTCGTGGTCGGCGACCTGGTCCGAGTCGGCAGCGGCGACCAGCTCCCCGCCGATGGCGAGCTGGTGCGCGCCGACGGGCTGGCGCTCGACGAGTCCGACCTCACCGGCGAGTCCGAGCCGGTGGTGCGGCGGGTCGGCGACGAGGTCCTCTCTGGCACCTTCGCGCTGGAAGGCGAGGGCGACTTCGAGGCAACCGCGGTCGGCGCCGAGAGCCATGCCGCACAGCTGACCGCGACCGCGAAAGCCTTCCGCCACCCGCGCTCGCCGCTGGAGAAGGCGATGGACCGCCTGCTGATCATGATGGTGAGCTTCATGGCGCCGCTCGGGATCGGCCTCGGGATCTCCCTGGCGGTGCGGAACGTGAGCCAATCCGACGCGGTCGAGACGCTCACCGCGGGGATCGTCAACATCGTCCCCGAGGGGCTGATCCTGCTGGTGTCCCTGACCGCGGCGGTGACGGCGGCGAAGATGGCGCGGCACGGGATCCTGGCCCAGCAGCTGAACGCGATCGAGTCGCTGGCCTCGGTGTCGGTGATGTGCACCGACAAGACCGGGACGCTGACCGAGGCGTCGCTGCGGGTGGTGGAGCTGATCCCCGCCGAGGGCGTCGCCGAGAGCGACCTGGCGAGCACCTTCGGCGCCTACGCGGCTAGCGCGCCGTCGCGCAACTCCACCTTGGAGGCGATCCACGAGGCGGGGCTCGGCGACGGGCTCGCGCCGCAGGAGCCGACCGCGACGATCCCCTTCTCCTCGCGGCGCCGCTGGAGCGCGCTGGAGCTCGACGGCCGGCGACTGGTCCTGGGCGCGCCGGAGGCGCTGCTCGACGGGGCGATCGCCGACGCGGCGCTGGCCGAACGCGCGGCGAGCGAGGCCGCATCCGGGCGACGCGTGCTGGCCCTGGCCTCCTACGGCGCGCCGCTGCCCGAGGCGGGCCCGGAGGTCGAGCTGACCGAGCCGCTGCAACCGCTCGGTGTCGTCGTCCTGGCCGAGGAGCTGCGCGCGTCGGCGGCCGAGACGATCGCCTTCTTCGCCCGCGAAGACGTCGCCCTGAAGGTGCTCTCCGGCGACAACCCGGCGACGGTCGGGGCGATCGCCCGCGACCTCGGGATCGAAGCCACCGGCCCCGCGCTCGACGGGCGCCACCTGCCCGAGGACGACGCCGAGCTACTCGAGGCGGTGATGGCGGCGCCCGCGATCGGGAGGATCTCCCCGGAGGGCAAGGAGCGCGTCGTCCGCGTCCTCGGCGAGGGCGGCGAGTACGTCGGGATGCTCGGCGACGGCGTGAACGACGTGCCGGCGCTGAAGCAGGCGCGCCTCGCGATCGCCCAGGGCAGCGGCACCCAGATGGCGCGCTCGGTGTCGGACCTCGTGCTGGTGTCCGGCGAGTTCGGCGAGGTGCCGCCGATGGTCGGCGAAGGCCGCCAGATCCTGCGCAACATCCAGCGGGTAGCGCGCCTCTTCATCTCCAAGGCGATCTTCACCGCCTTCCTCGTCCTCGTGATCGCGATCCCGAGCGGCGTCTTCCCGATGCTGCCGCGCCAGTTCACGCTGACCTCGACCTTCACGATCGGCATCCCGGCGTTCCTGCTGGCGCTCGCGCCGTCCAGCGGGCCGTGGCGGCCAGAGGGCTTCCTGCGCGCGATCGCCCGCTTCTCGATCCCGGCGGGGCTGGCGACCGGGCTCGGGATCCTAGTCACCTACCTGCTGGCGCGCCACGCCTTCGACTGCGACCTGACCCAGGCGCGGAGCGCGACGGCGGCGACGGTGGTCGTCTCGGGCCTGGCGATCGTGTTCGCCCTGGAGGACCAGCCGGGGACGCGGCGGCTCATCGTCGGGGTGCTCTGCGTGGCGATGGCGCTCCTCTTCTTCGGCGCCTGCGCGATCCCGGTCGCCCGTGAATTCTTCGAAATCGCCAGCCCGACCGGGGACATGGTCGGCGCCTGGCTGATCGGCTCGGCGGTGGCGATCACGCTGCTGGCGGTGGCGCTGCGGGTGATCGCGGTGCTCGATCGGCGCGCCGGCGCCCCCTCCGCCGCCTGACCACGGCGCCTCTACCGTCATGCCCGGCGGGTACCTACACTCTTCTTATGGGAGTCCTGGGGGCCATCCTCATCATCCTTGCGCTGAAGATCCCGATCGTCGGGCTGATCACCTTCGTCTACTGGCTGATGAAGGAACCGACCGACGGAGCCGACGCGGAGAAGGTGCGCGCGAAGCTGCCGCCGCGCCTGCCCGAGCCCGGCGACGCGCTGCGGCCGCGCAAGCGTGGCC
>JBOGYZ010000049.1:0-6903 GCA_050697015.1 Solirubrobacterales bacterium | reverse complement strand
CTGCATGCATTGACCGGGCCATAGCACGGTCAATGCATGCAGCGCGTCCGTGACGTTGGACGACACGGGAGGAAGAGTGGACTTCCCGGCGTCTCCGTGACGGCATGAGACATCCGTGACGGATCCGTGTCCCTTCCGTGGCTCCCGCGTGACCCGCAGGCGACGATCCCTCCCCACTCCCCACAGACCCGGCCGTCTCGGCCACGGCCACCGCCTGCCAGGGCCGTGGACGGGACGGCCCTTCCCTTTCCCGGGCGCCAGCTTGCGAGGCCCCGAAGTTTGCGGGCGCCAGCTTGCGGGGCCAGAGCCCTTGCGGGAGGTCCAGCCTGCGAGACCCCTACAGCGCCTTGGTCGGGGGCTCGGACTCCTCCATCGGGCTCGGCGGCTCGTCCGGTTCGTCGATCTCGGCTTCCCAGCGTTCGATCACCGGCAGGCGCCAGACCAGGGCGGCGATGGTCAGGCCGATCGCGGCGGAGAGGAGGGCGAGGAACCACTGGGTCGCGCTGAGGATTTCGAGTTCGAAGAAGTTCCGCACCGGTTCGGCCGCCAGCATCAGCGCGTAGAGGGCGCCGAGGCCGGCGACCATCGACAGCATGTAGCTCTGGACCGCGTTGCCCTCGCGCCCGGGGCCGCGCTCCAAGAGCAGCACGAAGGCCAGCCCGAGGAAGATCAGGGTCGTCGTCGCCGCGGTCCGCCCCGCGGCCAGCCCGCCTCCGGCGACGGTGTTGACGAGGAAGCAGGAGATGATCGAGGCGATGCCCGTCGCCACGCCGGCGGGGATCGCGAAGGCGGCAAGGGCGCGGATCAGGCGGCCGCGGTAGAGCGGCCCGTCCGAGGGCGCCAGGGCGAGGACGAAGGAGGGGATGCCGATCGTCAGGAACGCCGCCATGGTGAGATGGCGGGGCAGGAACGGGAAGGCGAATCCGGGCACCGCGACGAGCACGATCAGGGTCGCCGCGTAGACGCTCTTGGTCAGGTAGAGGCGGCCGAGGCGGTGGATGTTGCGGGCGATCCGCCGACCCTCGCCGACGGCCTCGGGCAGCCGCGAGAACTGGTCTTTCAGCAGGACGACGTCGGCGACACCCTTGGTCACCTGCGTCCCCGAGCCCATCGCCACCGCCAACCGCGCCTGCTTCAGGGCCGGAACGTCGTTCACGCCATCGCCCATCATCGCCACGTAGCGGCCCGCCGAGACGAGGGCGGCGACCAATGCTTTCTTCTGGTCCGGTTTGATCCGGCAGAAGATCGTGTTCGCGAGCGCGACCTTCTGCAGCGCCTCCGGGTCGTCGGGGAGGTCGGGCCCCTCGATCACGCCCGCGTCGCGCGGCACGCCGACCGCGTAGGCGACCGCGGTCACGGTCGCCGCGGCGTCGCCGGAGATCAGCTTCAGGTCGACTTCCTGCTCGCGCATGAAGGCGATCGTCTCGGCGGCGTCGGGCCGCAGCGTCTCCTCCAGCACGATCAGCGCCATCGGCACGAGGCGCGGCGCCGGGCTCGTGGCGGCGTCCTCGGGGAGCGGCTCGCCGCTGCGGCCGAAGGCGACGACGCGGCGCCCCGCCGCGGTCTCCTCGCGCAGCTTCGCCGCCATCCCCGGCGGCAGCACCAGCGCACCCGACTCTTCGAGGATGTCGGGGGCGCCGAGGACGAAGGTCCCGGCACCGGCGCCGTTCCCCGCCAGCGAGACCCCCGACCACTTCCACTCGGAGGAGAAGGGGACCTCGGCGTCGATCTGGCCGGCGTCGCCGGGGTAGCGCTCGGCGATCGTCTCCAGGGTCTGGTTGCGGTTGCCGGCGCTCGCCGCGAAGCGTCCCAGCACCGCGGCGCCGACCGCCGGGTCGACGTCCTCGGCGAAGGCGATGTCGGAAAGGCGCAGCTCGCCTTCGGTCAGCGTGCCGGTCTTGTCGACGCAGATCGTGTCGACCGAGGCGAGGCTCTCGGTCGCGCTCATCTGCTGGATCAGCGTGTCTTTTTTGGCCAGCCGCACGGCGGCGACGGCGAAGGTGACGCTCATCAGCAGCACCAGGCCCTCGGGGATCAGCGTCACCAGGCCCGCGGTCGCCGTCTCGGCGGCGGATTGGAGGCCGACGGCGCGGATCTTCAGGCTGAGGATCAGCAGGATCGCCAGCGGGATCATCGTGTAGGTGGAGACGATGATCACCCGGTTCACCTCCTCCTGCAGCGGCGAGAGCGGGTGGCGGAAGGCTTTCGCCTCGCCCGCCAGCCGGCCCGCGTAGCTCCTCTCGCGGACCGCTTCGACCTCGTAGTGGCCGGAGCCGGAGGTGACGAAGGAGCCGGAGAGCACCTCGTCGCCGTGGTCCTTGCGGATGCCGTCGGCCTCGCCGGTGAGCATCGACTCGTCGAGGGTGAGGCCACGGCTGGAGACGACGCGGCCGTCGGCGACGAGCTGGTCGCCGGGGGCGAGTTCGACGAGATCGCCGGGGACCACCTCGTCGGCGAGCAGCTCGACCGGGTTGCCGTCGCGGATCACCCGCGCCCGCGGCGCCACCAGCACCGCGACTTCGTCCAGCGTCTTCTTCGCGTTCAGCTCCTGGCGGATGCCGATGTAGGAGTTGATGACCGCGATCAGGCCGAAGAGCGAGTCCGCGTAGAGCCCCAGCGCCAGGTCGAAGACGAAGAAGACCGCGATGATCGCGTTGAAGAGCGTGAAGACGTTGCCCGCGATGATGCTCGAGGTCGAGCGCGAGCTGGTCTCGGGAGGCGCCCCGAGCTTGCGCAGTCGCGCCTGCGCCTCCTTGCTCGAGAGACCGGTGTCCGGGGTCGCCGTTGCGGTGGCCACCCGTCTATTGAATAGGGTTGAGGTCGGATGGGGCTGAAGCTGGGGGTGAATCTGGGCTATTGGGGGATCGGGCCTGCCGGAGAGGAGGCCCTGGAGCTCGTGCTCGCGGCCGAGAACCTCGGCTACGAGTCGGTCTGGGTGGCGGAGTCCTACGGGTCCGACGTGACCAGCGTGCTTGCCTGGTTCGCGGGGCAGACGAAGACGATCAACCTCGGCGCGGCGATCATGCAGGTGCCCGCGCGGCCGCCCGCGGCGGCGGCGATGGCGGGAGTGACGATCGACAAACTCTCTGGCGGGCGATTCCTCTTCGGCTTCGGGCCGAGCGGTCCGCAGGTCTCGGAAGGCTGGTACGGGGTGCCCTACGCGAAGCCGTGGGGACGGACCCGCGAGTACATCGAGGTGGTGCGGAAGATCGTCGCCCGCGAAGGTCCGCTGGAGCACCATGGAACGCACTACGACCTCCCGCTCGAGGGCGGCGAGGGCAAGGCCCTGAAGTTGAACTTCCACCCGCTGCGGAACGAGATCCCGGTTTTCGTCGGGGCGATCGGGCGCAAATCGGTGCAGATGGCGGCGGAAATCTGTGACGGCTGGATCCCGATCTTCTTCTCGGTCGACCATCTGCAGCAGACCTGGGGGGAGCACCTGGAGGCGGGATTCGCCGCGACCGGGCGGACGCGCGCCGACCTCGAGGTCTCGCCATCCCTCACGGTGGCGATCGACGGCGACCTCGACGCGGCCAGGAACATGGTCAAGGCCGGCCTCCTCCTCTATCTGGGGGGTATGGGGTCGCGGAAAACCAACTTCTACGTCGATCTGGCACACCGCTTCGGCTTCGGCGACGTCGCCGACGAGGTGCAGGCCCGCTTCCAGGCGGGCGACCGCGGCGGCGCCTTCGAGGCGCTGCCGGACGAGATCGTCGCGGCGACCTCGTTGGTCGGGACGGAAGCCGAAGTAGCCGATCGGGTGGCCCGTTTCGCCGCCGCCGGCGTGGATCGCCTGATCGTCTCACCGGGCCATGTAGAGCGGGACCAGCAGCTTCACACGCTGGAGCGATTGGCCGCGATGGCCGACGTCGACCCGGTCGGTTGACCCAGGCAACCAACAAGGTAAGCACCGAATCGCATAAGGTTCCGCGCCGCTGTGAAGATCGGAGTGCCGAAAGAGACCGCTGAGGGGGAGCGCCGGGTCGCGCTCGTCCCTGATGTCGTCCGCTCGTTGAAGAAAGCCAACGAGAAGGTCGACGTGCTGATCGAGTCCGGAGCCGGAGAGGCCGCCGGGCACCCCGACTCGCAGTACACCGACGCGGGCGCCGAGATCGCCGCCGCCGACGAGATCTGGAATGCCGACGTCGTCCTCCGGGTCGCCGTGCCGGGCGCCGAGGACGTCGGGCGACTGGGCTCCTCGCAGATCTACATCTCGCACCTGAACCCCTGGGTCGCCGCCGACACCAACAAAGGCCTGGCGGCCTCCGGCGTCACCAGCTTTGCGATGGAGGCGATCCCGCGGACGACGCGCGCCCAGGCCATGGACGCGCTCTCCTCGCAGGCCGCCGCGGCGGGCTACGCGGCGATGCTGATCGCCGCCCGCGAGTCGGGCCGCTTCTTCGGGATGATGACCACCGCCGCCGGCACCGTGCCGCCCGCCAAAGTCCTCGTCCTCGGCGCCGGCGTCGCCGGCCTCCAGGCGGTCGCCACGGCGAAGCGCCTCGGCGCGATCGTCACCGGCTTCGACATCCGCCGCGCCGCCTGGGAGCAGATCGCCTCGCTCGGCGGTCGCCCGCTGGAACTCGACTTCATCCCCGACGCGGAGGGCGAGGGCGGCTACGCGCGCCCGCTCACCGATGAGGAGAACGCGCAGGTCCGCGACGCGCTCGCCGAGAACGCGAAGAAACAGGACATCATCGTCACCACCGCCGCGATCCCGGGCCGGGCGGCGCCGATCCTGATCACCGCCGACGCGGTGCGGAACATGCAGCCGGGCTCCGTGATCGTCGACCTCGCCGCGGAGACGGGCGGCAACTGCGAGCTGACCAAGCCCGGTGAGACGGTCGTCGAGAACGGCGTCAAGGTCATCGGCCCGCGCAACCTGCCGAGCCTGATGCCGGTTCCCGCCTCGCAGCTCTACGCGAAAAACCTCGAGAACCTGCTCGGGCTGCTGATCACCGAGGAGGGCGAGCTGAACGTCGACCTCGAGGACGACATCCTCGCCGCCGCGCTGATCACCCAGGGCGGTCAGATCAAAAACGAGCGAGCCGCAGGGAGAGATGCCGCATGAGCGTCATGACCGAGGTCACGATCTTCGTCCTCGCGATCTTCGTCGGCTTCGAGGTCATCTCGAAGGTGCCGACCACGCTGCACACGCCGCTGATGTCGCAGACCAACGCGATCCACGGCATCGTCATGCTCGGCGGCCTGATCGTCCTCGGCTATGCCGGCGACGGGCTCGAGTACGTGATCGGCACGATCGCCGTCGCCTTCGGTGCGATCAACATCGTCGGCGGCTTCCTGGTCACCGACCGGATGCTCGGCATGTTCTCCAAAAAACCGAAACCCAAGGCCAAACCGTCCGCCTCCTCCGCTTCGCGTCCGGGGGCGGCCGGGTCCAAAGACGAGGGCGCCGGTAAATGATCGCCGAGGCAGTCCTTAAGCCGGGCGGCGATGCCGCCACGGCGCTCTACATCGTCTCGTTTTCGCTCTTCATCCTCGGGCTGAAACAGGGGACGCACCCGACCACGGCCAAGCGCGGCAACATGATCGCCGCCGTCGGCATGGCGGTCGCGGTCGTCACCACCCTGCTGCTCGACGGGATGGGCAACTGGGGCCTGATCGCGATCGGCCTGGCGATCGGCTCCGCGGTCGGCGCCTACGCCTCGTTGCGGGTGAAAATGACCGAGATGCCGCAGATGGTCGCCCTGTACAACGGGGTCGGCGGCGGCGCGGTGGCCCTGATCGCCTGGTCGGAGATCCGCCACGGGATCCACCTCGGCGGCGCGATGCCGCTCCAGGAGCTGATCCCGACGCTGCTCGCGGGGATCATCGGCTCGGTCTCCTTCTGGGGCTCCAACATCGCCTTCGCCAAGCTTCAGGACCTGATCCCGACCCGCCCGCTCGGCGTGCCGGGGCAGCAGTTCATCAACGCGATCCTCGGAATCGGCGTGATCGTCCTCGCGGTGATCATCGCGATCAACAACGACCCGCCTTCGCAGGGCCTCTTCATCCTGATCCTGATCGCCGCGGCGATCCTCGGAAACCTGGTTGTGCTGCCGATCGGCGGCGCCGACATGCCGGTCGTGATCTCGATGCTGAACGCCTTCACCGGGCTCTCCGCCGCGGCCGCGGGCTTCGCTCTCGACAACGTCGCCCTGATCGTCGCCGGGACCCTGGTCGGCTCCTCCGGAACGATCTTGACGATGGAGATGGCGACGGCGATGAACCGGTCGGTCGCCAACATCCTCTTCTCCGGCTTCGGCGGTGCGCCCGCGGCGGTGGCCGGCAGCGGTGAGCAGCGCCCGGTCACCTCGATCGGCGCCCAGGACGCGGCGATCAAGCTCGCCTACGCCGACACCGTGGTGATCGTTCCGGGGTACGGCCTCGCGGTCGCCCAGGCCCAGCACGCGGTCAAGGAGATGGCGAACCAGTTGGAGGCGCGCGGGGTGACGGTCAACTACGCGATCCACCCCGTGGCGGGGCGTATGCCGGGCCACATGAACGTTCTGCTTGCCGAGGCCGACGTGCCCTACGAGCAGCTCAGGGAGATGGACGAGATCAACCCCGAAATGGCGCGCACCGACGTCGCCGTCGTGATCGGGGCCAACGACGTCACCAACCCGTCGGCAAAGAACGATCCGAACTCGCCGATCGCCGGGATGCCGATCATCGAAGTCTCCGAGGCGAACGAGGTCATCGTCATCAAGCGCTCGCTCTCGACCGGCTTCGCCGGCATCGACAACGACCTCTTTTACGAACCGAACACCTCGATGCTCTTCGCCGACGCGAAAGCCGCGGCTTCCGAAGTCGCGGCGGAGATCGAGCAGCTCTAAGCCACTCGGCGCGTCCAGCGCCTGGTCGGATAAGGACGACGGCCGTCTCGTCCACGGCCCTGGCAGG
>JBOGYZ010000048.1:0-12027 GCA_050697015.1 Solirubrobacterales bacterium | reverse complement strand
CCGCCGGGTCCACGACCGCCGCCGCCACGACCGCCACGGTCGCCGCCGCGTCCACCGCGGTCGCGGTCGCGATCGCGACCGCCGCCGGGGCCACGGCTGGGCGGCGCCTCGTCGGGGTTGATGATGTCGGAGCGGAAGCCCTCCGGCATGACTTCGCCCTTGTTGATCCAGCATTTGACGCCGATGCGACCGGTCGTCGTGCGGGCCTCGAAGAAGCCGTAGTCGATGTCGGCCCGCAGCGTGTGGAGCGGCACGCGGCCGTCCGAGTAGCTTTCGGTCCGCGCCATCTCGGCACCGCCGAGGCGGCCCGAGACCTGGACCTTCACGCCCTTGGCGCCGGAGCGCATCGCCGAGGTCAGCGCGCGTTTCATCGCGCGCCGGAAGGCGACACGATTCTGCAGCTGCTCGGCGATCGACTGGGCGACCAGTTTGGCGTCGAGCTCGGGCCGTTTGACCTCGCGGATGTTCACTTTCACCGGACTGCCGGTGAGCTTGTGCAGCTCTTTGCGGAGCGCGTCGACTTCGGAGCCCGATTTGCCGATCACGATGCCGGGGCGGGCAGTGTGGATGTCGACGGCGACCTCGCCGCGGCGCTCGATCGTGATGCTCGAGAGGCCGGCGTGCGAAAGCTTGTTCTCGATGTGGTCCCGGATCTGCAGGTCTTCCTGGAGCCGGTCCGCGAAGTTTTTCTCCTCGAACCAGTTCGACTTCCAGTCGTGGATATAGCCGACCCGGAAACCCTCGGGGTGGATCTTCTGTCCCATTACCTTCTCAGTTCCTAGTCGTCTTCGACGGGGGTCAGCGCCACGGTGATGTGGCTGGTTCGCTTGTTGATCGGGGTGGCCCGGCCGAGCGCCCGAGGGCGGAAGCGGCGCAGGGTCGGCCCTTCGTCGACCGTGATCGTGGTGATGCGCATCTCGTCACCGACCAGGTCGTGGTTGTTCTCGGCGTTGGCGGCGGCCGAGTTGATCAGCTTCTGGATGTCCTCGGCCGCACCGCGGGGCGAGAACTGGAGCAGCGCCCGGGCCTGCTCGATGTGCATGCCGCGGACCTGGTCGGCGATCAGGCGCGCCTTGCGCGGGGCGACCCGCACGTACTTGGCGCTGGCCTTGACGACCGGCAGCTCTTCCGGCGTGCGCGGACGACGGCGCGACGGAGCCGGTTTTTTCTCCTCGGCTTTGGCAGCTTTTTTGGCGCGGCGACCTTTGCCTTTATCCGGGCCCTCCGCGTCTTTTTTGTCGGCTTTGGCCGGTTTCTCCGCTTTGTCAGCTCTGTCGGCTTTCGGCTCTTTTTTCGCAGCCGGTTTTTTCTCTTTGGAGTCTTTTTTCTCCGCCGACTCTTTTTTCGCAGCAGCTTTTTTCGGCGACTCTTTTTTGGCAGCCGTTTTTTTACCCGTATCCGGGTTGGCCGTCTCCTCTTTCGGAGCGGCGTCTTTTTTCTCTTTTTTGTCTTTCTCGTCTGCCATCAGTCAGTCCGTTGCTTAGTCGCGCCCACCGTGCGAGCGGAAGGTGCGGGTCGGCGCGAACTCGCCGAGCTTGTGGCCGACCATCGACTCCGAGATGAAGACCGGCACGTGTTTTTTGCCGTCGTGGACGGCGATCGTGTGGCCGACCATCTCCGGGAAGACCGTCGAGGTCCGCGACCAGGTTTTGGTCATCTGTTTTTTGCCGGCCTCGTTCATGGCGTTGATGCGAGCCATCAGGCGCTCTTCAACCCACGGGCCCTTTTTGGTCGATCGACCCATCGGTTACCTCCCGCCCTTCTTCTTGCCGCGACGACGGCCGCGGACGATGTAACGATCGGACTGCTTGCCCTTCTTACGGGTCCGGTAGCCGAGCGTCGGCTTGCCCCACGGGGTGACCGGGTGGCCACCGGGCGTGTGGTGAGCCTCGCCACCGCCGTGCGGATGGTCGACCGGGTTCATCGCGACGCCACGACTCTGCGGGCGCTTGCCCTTGTGGCGGCTGCGACCGGCCTTGCCGACCTTCATGTTCTGGTGCTCGGCGTTGGACAGCACCCCGATCGAGCCGCGGCACTCGGCGCGGACGAGCCGCATCTCGGTGCTCGGCAGGCGGAGGGTGACCATGTCGCCCTCCTTCGCCACCAGCTGGATCGCGGTGCCGGCGGAGCGGCCCATCTTGCCGCCCTGGCCCGCGATCATCTCGACGTTATGGACGATCGTGCCGGTCGGCATCTGGCCGAGGGCCATCGCGTGGCCCGGTTTGATGTCGGCCTCGGGACCGGATTTCACCGTGTCCCCCACTTTCAGCGCGGCCGGCGCGAGGATGTAGTCCTTGTGCCCGTCGGCGTAGTGGAGCAGGGCGATGTAGCAAGAGCGGTTCGGGTCGTACTCGATCGTCGCGACCTTCGCAGGCACGCCGTCCTTCAACCGCTTGAAGTCGATTTTCCGGTAGCGCCGCTTGGCACCGCCGCCGCGGTGGCGGGCGGTGATACGGCCGTTGGAGTTGCGGCCACCGGACTTTTTCAAGCCTTCGGTGAGCTTCCGTTCCGGCTCCTTCGCGGTCACCTGCTCGCGCAGGGGATAGGTCGCGAAGCGGCGGCCCGGGCTCGTCGGTTTGGTTTTGCGGTTCGGCATCTTAAAACTCCATCCCTAGGCGGTCTGTCCGCCCTCGAACAACTCGATCCGCTCGCCCGGGGCGACCTGGACGATCGCCTTCTTCCAGGCTCGGGTGCGGCCTTTGGTCAGCCCCCGGCGCTTCGGCTTGGCACGCACTTTGGAAGTGCGGACCCCAGCGACGTTCACGCCGAAGACCTCTTCGACCGCCTGCGCGATCTGGGTCTTGTGGGCGCGGTCATTGACGCGGAAGGTGTACTTGCCCTCGGCGATCAGCGCGTAGGACTTCTCCGAGATCACCGGGCGGATGAGGATCGTGCGAGCATCCATCAGGCAGCCGCCTCCTCTTTCGTCGCGCTCGGCGCGAGCCGCTCCTCGAAGGTCTTCAGCGCGGACTCGGAGATGACGATCGAAGCGGCGCCGATCACGTCGGCGACGCCGGTGGCGCCGACCTCGAGCACGGTGATGCGCTGCAGGTTGCGGAAGCTCTTCATCGCGCCGGTCTCCTCGGCCGTGAGGATGAGGACGGTCGGGCTCTTGGCTGCCCATTTGGTGAGCGCCTGCGCGGCGGTCTTCGTCGACGGCGTGTCGAACTTCGAAGCGTCCAGCACCGCGACCGAGTCGCGCTCGGCGTGGACCGAGAGGGCCGAGCGCATCGCCTTGCGGCGAGCTTTGCGGTTGACCTTGACCGTGTAGTGGCGCGGCTTCGGGCCGAAGGTGACACCGCCGCCGAAGCGACTCGACACGCCGAGCGCGCCGACGCGGGCACGGCCGGTTCCCTTCTGGCGCCAGGCCTTGGCGGTGGTGAAGGCGACCTCGCCGCGGGTCAGCGTGGAAGCGGTGCCGCGGCGGCGCGAGGCCATGTCGGCGCGCGCGGCCTCGTACACCAGCGACTGGTGGAACGGCTCGGCGAAGAGCGCGTCGGGCAGGTCGGCTTTGCCGGAGCCGCCGAGCACGGGAGCTTTGCTAGGCATCGGTACGAACCTCGACGATCGAGTTCTTGGCGCCGGGGACGGAGCCTTTGATCAACAGCAGGTTGCGGTCGGCGTCGATCTGGGCGATTTCCAGGCCGCGCTGGGTGCGGCGCTTGTTGCCCATCTGACCCGGCATCCGCATCCCTTTGAAGACGCGGGCGGGGAAGGCGCTGGCGCCGATCGAGCCCGGGGCACGCACGTTGTGCGAGCCGTGGGAGACGGGACCGCGGGAGAAGTTGTGGCGCTTGATGCCGCCCTGGAAGCCCTTGCCGATCGTGATCCCGGCGATTTTCACCTTTTGGCCGGCCTCGAAGCCCTCGACGGTGACGTCGTCACCGATCTTCGGGCCCTCCTCGGCGCCGAGATCCTCGTCGCGGAACTCGACCAGGTGGCGGAGCGGCGGGGCGCCCGCCTTTTTCAGGTGGCCTTCCTCACCCTTCGTGAGCTTGCCCTGCTTCACCGCGCCGAAGGCGAGCTGCACGCCGGCGTAGCCGTCGCGCTCGGTCTCGCGGACCGCGGTGACTTTGCAGGGGCCCGCTTCGATCACGGTGACGGGCACCACGGTGCCGTCGTCCTGAAAGACCTGGGTCATGCCGAGCTTCTTGCCGAGGATCGCCGCCATCAGGTCACCTAGAGACGGATCTCGATGTCGACGCCGGCGGGCAGCGAGTCGAGCCGCTGCAGCGAGTCGACCGTTTTCGGCGACGGCTGGAGGATGTCGATCAGCCGCTTATGGGTGCGGATCTCGAAATGCTCGCGCGAGTCCTTGTCCTTGAACGGGGACCGGATCACGCAGTAGACGTTTTTCTCGGTGGGCAGGGGCACGGGACCGGACACGGTGGCACCGGTGCGCTCCGCCGTCTCGACGATCTCGCGCGCGGCGCGATCGATCGCGTCGTGGTCGTAGGCCTTGAGCCTGATTCGAATTTTCTGTGCCGCTATGGCTGCCACTGAAATCTTTTCTCTCTTCTTCTCGTCTTAGGGCGCAAAGAGGGCGGGGCCCCGGTGCTTCTGGGGCGCCGCCCCGGTCGTATGTCTTTGCGGTTGTCCGCCCCGGAGGGCGGTCGGGGCGGGCGTCACGGCCCCGCCCCTATGTGCTGCGGTGCCTCGTTACTCGACGACCTCGGCGACGACGCCGGAGCCGACGGTGCGGCCACCCTCGCGGATGGCGAACCGGAGACCCTGGTCCATCGCGATCGGCTGGATCAGCTCGATCGTCATCTCGACGTTGTCACCCGGCATCACCATCTCCGTCCCCTCGGGGAGGTTGGCGATCCCGGTCACGTCGGTGGTGCGGAAGTAGAACTGAGGACGGTAGCCCGAGAAGAACGGAGTGTGGCGACCACCCTCCTCCTTCTTGAGGCAGTAGACCTCGGCTTTGAACTTGGTGTGCGGGGTGATCGAACCCGGCTTGCAGAGAACCTGCCCGCGCTCGATCTCCTCGCGCTTGGTGCCGCGCAGCAGCGCGCCGATGTTGTCGCCCGCCTGCCCCTGGTCGAGGAGCTTGCGGAACATCTCGACGCCGGTGACGGTGGTTTTGCTCGTCTCCGGGTGGATGCCGACGATTTCGACCTCGTCGCCGGTGTTGACGATGCCCTGCTCGACACGACCGGTGGCGACGGTGCCGCGGCCGGTGATCGAGAAGATGTCCTCGATCGGCATCAGGAAGGGCTTCTCGAGCTCGCGGACCGGCTCCGGGATGTAGGAGTCGAGCGCCGCGGCCAGCTCGAAGACCGCTTTCTGGGCCTCCTCGTCGCCTTCCAGCGCCTTCAGGGCCGAGCCTTTGATGATCGGGGTCTCTTCGCCCGGGAAGTCGTACTCGTTGAGCAGGTCCTTGACCTCCTCTTCGACGAGCTCGACGAGTTCGTCGTCGTCGACCTGGTCGATCTTGTTGAGGAAGACGACCACGTGCGGGACGTTCACCTGACGGGCGAGCAGGATGTGCTCGCGGGTCTGGGGCATGACGCCGTCCGCTGCCGACACGACCAGGATCGCGCCGTCCATCTGGGCGGCACCGGTGATCATGTTCTTGACGTAATCGGCGTGGCCCGGGCAGTCCACGTGTGCGTAGTGACGATTCTCCGTCTGGTACTCGACGTGGGAGGTCGCGATCGTGATGCCGCGTTCCTTCTCCTCCGGTGCGTTGTCGATCTCCTCGAACGACTGCGCCTCGGCACCGCCCACGGTCGAGAGGGTTTTGGTGATCGCGGCCGTCAGCGTCGTCTTGCCATGGTCGATGTGACCGATGGTGCCGACGTTCACATGCGGCTTATCGCGCTCGAATTTCTCCTTGGCCATTCTCTTCCGTTTGCCCTTTCGAAGGTCGTGTTTCTGTCTGGTTTAAGTGCTTGAGTTGTTTGAGCGATGCCTGGCAGGGACTTTTTCCCTGCCTGCGGGCGAACCTGGGAAATATAGCCAGGTCCGACCCTCTGCGGCGTTGCGCCTGTCGGGTATTTCTATGCGGCGGTCCCTGCCGGCTCTCCAGAGCGGGATGCGACGATCTCTTCGGCGATGTTCGAGGGGACCTCCTCGTACATCTCGAACTGCATCGTGTACGTCGCGCGGCCCTGGGTAGAGGATCGCAGATCGGTCGCGTAGCCGAACATTTCGCCCAGTGGGACGAAGGCCTGGACCGCCAGGGCGTTGCCGCGCTGGTCCTGTCCCTGGACTTTCCCGCGTCGCCGCGAAAGGTCGCCGATCACGTCGCCGAGGAAGTCCTCCGGGGTCACGACCTCGACCGCCATCACCGGCTCGAGGAGCACGGGGTTGGCCTTGCGGGCCGCCTCTTGGATCGCCATCGAGCCGGCGATTTTAAAGGCCATCTCCGAGGAGTCGACGTCGTGGTAGGACCCGTCGACGAGTTCCGCTTTGACGTCGACCATCGGGTAGCCGGCCTTGACGCCGTTCTCCAGCGCCTCGCGCATCCCCTGTTCGGCCGGGCCGATGTATTCGCCCGGGATGGTGCCGCCGCGGATTTTGTTCTCGAAGACGAAGCCCTCGCCGGGAGCCGGCTCGAGGTTGATGACGACGTGGCCGAACTGGCCGCGACCACCGGTCTGGCGGACGAAGCGGGCGACCACTTTCTCGACCCGCTTGCGCACCGTCTCGCGGTAGGCGACCTGCGGTTTGCCGACGTTCGCCTCGACTTTGAACTCGCGCAGCATCCGGTCGACGATCACCTCGAGGTGGAGCTCGCCCATCCCGTGGATCAGGGTCTGGCCGGTTTCCTCGTCGGATTCGATCCGGAAGGTCGGGTCCTCCTCGCCGAGCCGCTGGAGGGCGGTGCCCATCTTCTCCTGGTCGGCTTTGGTCTTCGGCTCGATCGCGACCGCGATCACCGTCTCCGGGAATTCGATCGACTCCAGCGCGATCGGAGCGTCGGGCGCGGCCAGCGTGTCGCCGGTAGCCGTTTCCTTGAGGCCGACGCCCGCGCAGATGTCGCCTGAGTAGACCTCGTCGATCTCCTCGCGGGAGTTCGCGTGCATCATCAGCAAGCGGCCGATCCGCTCGGTGCGGCCCGTTTTCACGTTCAGCACACGCCCGCCCGCCTGCAATTTGCCGGAGTAGACGCGGAAGTAGGTGAGTTTGCCGACGTAGGGGTCGGACATGATCTTGAAGGCGAGCGCCGCGAACGGGCCGCTGTCGTCGGCCGGGCGGGTTCCCTCGGTCGGCTCGGTCTCGCCTTTCTTGGCGGGCAACTCACCGGTGACCGGCGGGACCTCGAGCGGGGAGGGCAGCATCTCGACGACCGCGTCGAGCAGCGGCTGCACACCCTTGTTCTTGAAGGACGAGCCGGCCAGGACCGGGGTGATCTTGGTCGACAGGGTCGCCTTGCGGAGCGCCTCTTTCAGCTGCTCGGCCGGGATCTCTTCTTCGCCGAGGAAGGCCTCCATGATGCCTTCGTCGTAATCGGCGGCGGCTTCGACCAGCGCGGCGCGGTATTCCTCGGCTTTGTCGGCGAGGTCGGCGGGAATCTCTTCGACCTCGAACTCGGTGCCGAGTTCGTCCTTCCAGACCAGCGCTTTCATCCGCACCAGGTCGACGACGCCGAGGAAGTCGCCCTCGGCGCCGATCGGCAGCTGGATCGGCACCGGGTTGGCGCCGAGGCGGTCCTTCATCGTCTCGACCGCGTTGTAGAAGTCGGCGCCGGTGCGATCCATCTTGTTGATGTAGGCGAAGCGCGGCACGTGGTACTTGTCGGCCTGGCGCCAGACCGTCTCCGACTGCGGCTCGACGCCGGCGACGGCGTCGAAGACGGCGACCGCGCCGTCGAGGACGCGGAGGCTGCGCTCGACCTCGACCGTGAAGTCGACGTGGCCCGGCGTGTCGATGATGTTGATCCGGTGGCCGTTCCACTCGCAGGCGGTCGCGGCCGAGGTGATCGTGATCCCGCGCTCCTGCTCCTGCTCCATCCAGTCCATGACCGCGGCGCCCTCGTGGACCTCACCGATTTTGTGCGTGCGGCCCGTGTAGTAGAGGATGCGCTCGGTCGTCGTCGTCTTACCGGCGTCGATGTGCGCCATGATCCCGATGTTGCGGGTCTTCTCTAGGGGAAAGCTGCGTGCCATGGTTCCGTTCGGTGGGAGTTGAGGTCTTGGTTTCCGATGAAGTCTTGGTCGTGCGTGTGACGCGGGGTCGCTCAGGGTGAAACGACGACGATCCGGCGCTACTCGGGATCGGCGCAAAAAAAAGGCCCCAGGGGGCCCGGCGAAGCCAACGGCGGGAAAACAGCCTGAGCGACGCGCGATGATAGCAGCGCTCGGGCCTCGCGTCATGCGCTTCAACCGGCGCATAGACAGGGTTGCAAATCGCGCTCTCGAGCGCGCGCATCCCGTCTTGCTCGGGGCGGCGGCGCTCGGTTGGCAGGTGCTCCGTCCCGTGCTGCGCTGGTTCTTCCTGGCCCTGGCGCTGGTCGAGGCGACGCTGCGGACTCTGGGCCGCGGGGCGACCCGGACGGCGACCGCGGGCGCCGGCGTGCTGACCCCGCGACGGGGGATCGGCCTGACGATCGCCGCGGCGGGCGGCCTCCTCATCGTCTCCCAGTTCCTCGCCTATCACGGGGTGCAGATCGGGCAGCAAAGCTATGCCGGGCTGCCGGACGTGGCGAAGGTGCCGACCGTCGACCTGCAGAACGCCGGGCAGGCTCACTCATATGTGCTGGTCCCGGTCGGCGGGATCGTCGTTGCCCTGGGGCTGGCGCTGATCGTGCGGGGCGGCCGCGTGGGACGCCTTGCCGCGCTCGGCGCGATCCTCGCCGGTGCCGCCTCCCTCGCGGTCATACTGCTGATCGATCTCCCCCAGGGCCTCGATGTGGGCGCCCAGTCATCGCGCTTCGCAGGGGCCTCCGCGGTCCTCGAAAAGGGGTTCGCGGCGGAGCTCGCGGCCGCCGGGGGTGTGGTTTTGGGCGGAGTGCTCTACTATGCCCGGCCGTGCCTAATACGAATCAGCTTGTCAGGAAGGGCCGCAAGCGCCCGAAGAAGAAGACCACGACGCCGGGCCTCAAGTCCGGGCAGGGTCGCAAGAAGCGCGTAGCTGCTCCGCAGCGGCGCGGCGTCTGCACCCGTGTCGCAACGGTGACGCCGAAGAAGCCGAACTCGGCTCTGCGCAAGATCGCGCGTGTCCGGCTCACCAACGGGATGGAGGTCACGACCTATATCCCCGGTGAGGGCCACAACCTTCAGGAGCACTCCGTCGTCTTGATCCGCGGTGGTCGAGTCAAGGACCTGCCGGGCGTCCGCTACAAGGTCGTCCGGGGCACCCTCGACGCCGCCGGCGTCTCCGACCGTAAGCAGGCCCGCTCCCGCTACGGCGTGAAAGCTTCCTGATGCCGCGCCGATCTGCAGCCACCGTCAGGGTCATCGAGCCGGATGCCCGCAACCGCAACCGGCTCGTCCAGCAGCTGATCAACAAGGTGATGAGCGACGGCAAGAAGAGCCTTGCGGAGCGAATCGTCTACGACAGCCTCGCGATCGTCGGCGAGCGCTCCGGAGAGGATCCGGTCGAGGTGCTCGAGTCCGCGATCAAAACCCTCACCCCGGTCCTCGAGGTCCGCTCCCGCCGCGTCGGCGGTGCGACCTATCAGGTGCCGGTCGAGGTGCCCGCGCGTCGCGCCCGTACCCTCGCCGTCCGCTGGCTCGTCCAGTACGCCCGCGCCCGTCGCGAGTACTCGATGGCCGAGCGCCTCGCCGGGGAGATCCTCGACGCGAATCAGCAGCAGGGCAGCGCCTGGAAGCGGAAGGACGACATCTACCGCATGGCCCAGGCCAACAAGGCATTCGCCCACTACCGCTGGTAGTAGTGCCGCCGCCCCGATGAGCCGGCCGATTCTCGCGGTCGATGTCGACGGGGTCATATCGCTGTTCGGATTCGAGACGCCGCCGCCCCCGGCGGAGGCGAACTATCAGCTGGTCGACGGGATGCTCCACTGCATCTCGTTGCGGGCGGGCAAACGTCTGCAGCGCCTCGCAGAGCACTTCGAACTGGTCTGGGCGACGGGTTGGGAGGAGAAAGCGAACTTCTACCTCCCCACCCTGCTCGGCCTCGCCGAGCTCCCGCACCTGACCTTCGAGGGCGCGGCCCGATTCGGCTCGGCCCACTGGAAGCTCGGGCCGCTCGATGAGTACGGCCGCGGCCGGCCGATGGCCTGGGTCGACGACAACTTCGACGAGAGCTGTTACCGCTGGGCGCGCGAGCGTGACCTGCCGACCCTGCTGGTGCCGACCGACCCGGCGTTGGGCCTGCAGGAGGCGGAAACCGAAGCGCTCATCGCCTGGGGCCGTAGCCTTGCCGTCGAAGATCTCTAAAATCGACTGAGTCGTGACGGGTTTCTGGCCGATCTTCTTCCTCATGGTGGTACTCAAGATCCCGGTCCTGGGAAGCATCTGGCTGGTCTGGTGGGCGAGCCACCAGGAGGTGCCACAGCCGGAAGAGGCCAACGACGACGGCAGCGACAAGCGCCGCAAGATGCCGCCGAAACTGCCGCCTGGGCCGCGCCGCGGTCCCCACGGCGGTGGCGTCGCGATGCCGCTGCCCGACTGTCCGCCGGGCGGCCGCACGCGGATTGTCAGGCCCGCGCCGAATCCCGCTTTCGCTCGCGCCGGATCTCGCGAAGATAGGGATAGAAGTCGACCTCGACGGTATGACGCTTAGAGGCGACGAAGCGCTTCCGCTGCTTCTCTTCCTCGACCGCGATCTCCCGCTTCATCTCCGCCGGCGCCGGTAGCGCAGCCCTGCCCGACAGCACGTCGGCGACCCATTCGACCTGCGCCTCGGCGAGCGGCATGATCGGGCCGAGCGGCTGGATGAAGCCGATGAAGTAGAGGCCGGGGCGCTCGACCGAGACGACGCGACGGTAGAGCGGCAGCCTGTTGTCGGGGGCCGCGAGGACCTCGGGGCGGAAGAACGGGAAGGTCATCTTGTAGCCCGTGCAGTAGACGACGAGGTCGACCTCCTCCTCGCTGCCGTCGACGAAGCGCACGCCGCGCCCGCCGGTGAAGCGGTCGATGTTCGACTTCGCGGTGATGTCGCCGTGGCCGAGGCGCGGGAGGAACTCCGAGGACACGGTCGGGTGAGCCTCGAGCAGCTTGTGGTCGGGCTTCGGCAGTCCGTAGTCGGTGGGATCGCCGACGGCGACCTTCAGGGACCTCTGCATCACTGCGCGCATCACCGGGATCGGCGCGAGCCCGGTGACCGAGTTCGCGATCTCGTCGATCGGTTTGCCGTTCAGGTACTTGGGCAGGACCCAGGCGCCGCGGCGGGTGGCGAGGAAGGTCTTCTCGCCGATCCGCGAGGACTCGACCGCGATGTCGACGGCGGAGTTGCCGATCCCCAGCACCAGCACGCGCTTGCCGCGCAGCGTCTCCGGCTCCCGGTATCCGTGCGCGTGGATCTGCTCGCCCTCGAAGTCCTCAGCTCCGGGGAAGGCCGGTTCCGGCCAGCGCGCGTCCCAGTGGTGCCCGTTGGCGACGAGCACCGCCCCGTAGCGGTTCGTCTCGCGCCCCTCCGAGCCCTCTACGGTCACGTCCCACTCCCCCGGGCTCCCCTCGACCGGCTCGACCCCCAGCACCTCGGTGTTGAACCTGATCCGCTCCCGCAGCCGATAGCGATCGACGACTGCGTCGAAGTACGCGGCCATCTGGAAGTGATCGGGGTAGTCGGGGAAGTCCTCCGGCATCGGCAGCGATTTGAACGCCATCACCCGGCGCGACGTGTTGATGTGCAGCGACCGATAGGCCGATGACATCCCGTTGTCATTTTCGTAACGCCAGTTCCCCCCGACGTAGGACCCCTTCTCGAAACAGTCGAAGTCGATCCCGCGCGCCTGCAGCACCTGCGCCGCCGCGATCCCCGAGCCTCCCGCTCCGATGATGCACGCTTTCATCGCGCCAACCTAGCGGAAGACTGGCCGGCCGGCCAGGGACGGGAAAGGGACGCGGCCGTCTCGGCCACGGCCCTGGCAGGCTGTGGCCGGGGCCGAGA